>NZ_JBFAJC010000040.1:0-86138 GCF_040655075.1 Actinoallomurus sp. NPDC050550
GATATATCGAGCCCGAAGGAGCGCTGGTACCACGCGTACCCGAGGGGCTTGATTGGCCCGCTCCCACGATCGACAACGCCTTCACCGATGCCGATGCCGATGGCCGTGGGCCTGCTTCGGTACGGCATCGGCCGCCGGTACCTGAAGCCGATGGCGCGGGGGTTGTGACCGGCGCCGGGGTTGGGACCGGGTCGTCGGTGTCGGGGACACAGGCGTTCCATGTGCCGGCGGTGCCGCTGGTGAGTGGGCGGCAGGACTCGGCCGTGGTGGAGGTGCCCGGAGATCTGGGTGCGTGGGGACAGGGTGTTAGTGGTTTCGGGTTGGGCGGCGTGCCTGACGGGGTCAGGTGGGCACATGCGCTTTGGGCGTATTCGTGGGGTTTGCGGTTCGGCTCGGGGAGTGCGGGCTCGTCGGATGCGGCGGCGGTGAGTGCTGGTGCGGGGTCGCTGTATGCGGCGCTGTTGGAGGCCTCTGGTGGTTCGGTCACCGTTGAAGGCCGGGTGTTCGGTGATCCGGTGGCGTTGCGTGAGTTCTTGGGTCAGCGGATGCGGGATGAGCCGTTGGCGGAGTGGCCGCGGGTGGCGCCGTTGATCAGTGAGTACCTCGGGATGAGTCTGCTGGTGCTGGAGCCCGGTGGGCGGTTCAGCGCCTATGGGTCGGGTCCGGCGTTGGTGGTCGCCCGGATCGCGGGAGTAGGTGAGGCGCCGCGGTGGGTGGGGGTACGGGCGGCGCTCGAGGGTGCCGTGCTGGGTGGGTTGTCCCCGGCGCAGGCGGTTTGGGCCGCGGCTGCCGGGATGGTCTTCGTGGGGCGGCGGGGTGGCGGTGATCTGTTCGACGGGCTGGTGGCGGCCGGCCGCGCGTCGAAGGTGGAGGCGTTGTCGGGTGATCCGCAGGCGTTGCGGCAGGAGTTGGCGCGGCGGATGCGTACCGACGCTGGCCTGGCCGGTTCTGATGACTGGATGTTGATCTCGGATCAGTATGTGCAGGCGGCGGTATCGGCAAGGGGTGGTGAAGCGCAGCCTGATCGCTTGGCGGTGGAGGAGGCGGCCCGCCGGCGGCTGGAGGACGGCGAGGCATGGCAAGAGATCATCGCGGGTGTTTCCGCTCCTGGCGGTGACCAGATTATGGCAGGCGGGCTGCTGCCGGTGCTGGTGCGCCGTTATCTGGGGGTGAGTGTCCAGGTCCTGGACGCTGATGGGCGGGTGCGTCTTGATGGTGCGGGGCTTGATGGTGAGGGGCGGGGTGTCACCGTAGCGCGGGTCGCTGGTGATGATGTCGGCGTTTTGGGTGGGGTGTGGCAGGGGTTGGCGCCGGTGGGGCCGGTGCGGGCGCGGGGTGCGGGGACCCGCCCGGCCGAGGTCGCCGGTGGGTTCGCCGGTGGGTGGAGCGCATCCGCCGTGATCGACGACCTCGCTGAGGCGACCGAAGCGGTGGGGCCAGCTGAGCCGGTCATGCCGGTGGGGCCGGTGCCGGCGGGGGTGAGCGCGGCGCAGCGGGAGTGGGTGCTGGGTCACCATCGACGGTTCGTTGAGGTTCCGGCCGGCCCCGATGGATTCTTCGACGCGCTGGTGGCGGCCACCGATGGCGGTTTCACCACCGCCAGTGGGGTGTTCGTCGCCGATGGGGAGGTGCTGCGTCGGCTTCTGGCGGAGGAGATCGATCGGATCGTCGGCGCCGATCTGGGTTTGTGGTTGACGGTACACACGATCTACGCGGACGTTTACCGGCGGCGTGAACAGTCGGCCGGTGATGAGGATGCCCGCGCGTTGAGTGAACGGATCGATGCGCGGATCGATGAGGGCCGGGCGCTCGGCGATATCGTCGCATCGATCGCTGATCCGGGGTATTGGCCTGAGCTAGCCGAGCAGGTGGCGCCGTACTTCGCGAACCGGCTTGGGCTGGCCGTGCGGGTGGTCGCTGCGGATGGTGTGGTGGACCGTTACGGGCGTGGCCGGCCGGTCTACCTCGCTTCGGTGGCCGGGGAAGGGCCGCGGCGGTGGGTGGCGCTGCCGCGGGTGGCGACCCGGTTCGCCGCCGGTTCCGCGCTGAGCGCCCCGAACCGGTCCGATCCGGTGCTGGTCCGCCTGTCCCAGGCAGTCGATGCCCGCAAGAACGCTCTGACGGCGACCGCTCCGGCGGCGGACGGTGCGCCCGACCCCGTTGTGGCCTGGCTGCGCGGCGCCCGTGCGCGGTGGTTGGCCGGCAGCGCCGGGCCGGGGGAGGCCGTGGCGGACATGGCGGATGCCTTGGTGTGGTCTCCGGGCCAGTTGGAGTCCATGGTCACCGGGCTGGGCCTGGCCGCCGGGCTGGACGGCGAATGGTCGTGGGGTGGCAGTGGTGATGTCGGCGCCGGGCTGAGCGTGAGTTTCGCGGTCGCGCTGGTCATGGCGTTGTTCACCGAGCAGGGCGGTATCGGCCTCGCGCAGGCGGGGGAACACGCCGCAGGGCAGGCCGGTGTGCCGTCGGGGATCGGTGCCGATGCGTGGATGCAGGCACCATCGCTGGCGGACCTGATCGGTGCGGTCCCGCCCGGGGCGGTGGCCTTGTTCCTCGACGGTGCGCAGGCGTGGGTCATCGTTGACACCACCAGCGGGCGGCGGCTGGTGGAATTCGCATCCGACCGGCCGCCGGCAGGGCGGGTGCTCGTCCCGGCCCCCGATCGGATCGCTTCGCTGGATTCGTCCGGGCTGACGCTGGTCATCGCCCCTGACGGGCACACGATCGGGAGTGAACGGCTCGGGGAGGCGTTCGCGCCGGCCACCGGCTGGGACGCGAAGCTCACGTTCACCGCGTCCAGGCCCGGCAGCCTTCGGCAGGACGCTGACAGCGTCGCCGATGCCGTACCGGGCATCAGCCCCCGGCAGAACGCGTGGGCGGACACACACCAGGCACAGTTCATCACCACCCCGCCGGGAGCCAACTCTTTCTTCGAAGCCGCTCTCGCGGCCGGCGGCGGCCGGCTCACCACAAAAGATGGCGATCAAGAGCTGGCCGATGTGGCAGGGCTGCGTCAAGCGCTGGCCGGCCACATGCGGCAGGTGGCCGCCGCGCCGGGCGGGCTGGGTGACCAGCCGTTGCTCGCCGCCGCGTTCGCCTTCGCGGCGCGCGAACGGATCCTCGAAGAGTTCTTGGACGATGACGTGTCCCGGTTGGATCCGCGGGCGGTGGACGACCAGATCAAGGACCATCTGCGGACCGGCGCGGCGGCCGACTACACCGCACACGCCATCGCCACACCAGGCCACTGGGAAGACATCACCCAGCTGCTGGCCCCCAACCTCCTGGCCGGCCTAATCGGCCTGAACCTGCTGGTCCTGGAACCCGACGGGCGGGTACGCGGGCACGGAGACCCGGCCGCCCGGCGACTCATCCTCGCCCGCACCAGCGCCGATACCGCAGCAGCGCCCGGATGGGCCGCGGTCGTGCCCCACACGCCCGGGCAGGGAACCGAGCCGTTCACCGGCGTCACGATCGATGTCCAGGCCGACGCCGGCTCCCGGCCCGCCGAGCACACCGAGGCACTACAGCCCGCCGTTCTCAACGACCATCAGTCGCAGGTCGCCGACGAACAAGCGCTGCGGACCCAACCCACCCAGACCGACACCGACTCCTTCTACAGCGCCGTCTTGACCGCGGCCGGCGGCATCCTCATCCACCCCGACACCTTCGACCCCGACAGGGTCATCAACACCCCCGCCCGGCTACGCCAAACCCTGGCCGGACTGATACGCGAACGCCCTGACGCGCTGGAGGCCACCACCCGGCAGCAGACCCGACCGAACCCCCAGGACCTGGACACCGAACAGATCATCGACGCCCTCACCAACCCCACCCACCCGACCACCGACCGATACGCCCGGGACCTGATCGGCTCCTACTTCGGCGAACTACGCGTCATCGAACCCGACGGCACCATCCACACCCAGGGAACCGGCGGGCCGATCACCATCGCCCCCACCACCGACGAGTACGGCCACACCCACTGGGCCGCGCTCGTCCCACCCGCCGGACACGAATCCCTCCCCCACGTCCAATCCCCCGCTCTGCCCGCCCTGCCCTCTCCACCGCTGGACTTCGACCAACCCCCCACCCCCGCGTGGGACCCCGAACACTACAAACTCCAGCAACCCGGAACACCCCACACCGAAGACCCCTGGCGCAGCTCCACCTTCTGCCTGGAAGAGAACGGCGTACGCGCCTGCGTCTCCGTCGCCCTCATCACCCTCATCCGCCCAACCGCCACCAACCTCACCGCCACGTAGACCCCCTAACGATCAAGCGCGGACCCGCAGGGCAACGGGTTCCAGAACGACGGCGACAACGAGATCACCGGTATCCACACCTCCGACGGGGCCCGCCGACGGCGGGCCCCGTGTTGTCCTGTCCCCATATCCACCAAGATCGTTACGTAGGCCGCGTTTGAGCGCGAAGTCATCGACACCGAGCACCTCCGGAGACACAGTGATCTGCGGTTCGGGCAGGCCGCGAACCAGCCTGACCAGCGTGGTGGGGTGCACGATGAGACCCATCGCGGCGGCCAGCTGTGCGCCGACCCGCCCCGCCAGCGACAGCCCGATCTGCGCGAGCAGATCCAGCATCGGGCCACTGCGACGCCGATACGGCTCGGTCAGGCCGGCCACCTGCTCGGTGAACGTCGCCGCCACGCAGTCGGCGTTACGGCAGAAGAACCGCCGGACCTGCAAGCGGATCACGATCTGACGACCTACGACCACACCATCGGTCACCCGCCGCACGTGCCTGCTGTGCGCCCGCGTCGAGGGCCTCCCGCACGCCGGACAGACCGCGGCATCGCTGCGGACCGACGCCGCGACCACCACCTCCCGCGACCCGTACTCGACGCCGGAAACGGACAGGCCACGCAGATGCGGAAGAAGATCAACCAGAGCTACGGAATCACACAGCCAGCATGATCGCCGATCTTGGTTACGCTCCGCTGGTCAATCACGAAGATCGCATCAGAGCCACTTTCGGTGAGCCACATCACCGGCTCCGCCTCGCCCGCCGCTGGCCATTGGCCGATCTGATCACCACCGCGATCACCCGCCTGCGATGCTGCCCACACCCTGACCAGCATCAACCACCCCGCCGACACAGGAAGGAGACCACCCGGGCCCGTGGAACCCCGCCCACCCAGCGCGACAGCTGGGCCTCGGCCCTGACCGGCCCTCAAAACAACAATCGGCTGGGTCGCTACGCGACCCAGCCGACCTTACGAAAGATCGAGGTTAGCCACTACGAGTCTCGCACAGGTAAGGCTCCGTGGTTACGCAACCCCGGTTGAGTTCGAACACTCTGATTTACCAGTTTGGGCTGCAGAAAGGGGAAGAATGAACGCAGGCAGGGGCCGCGGATGCTGCAGGGGCCGTGACCGCAGTCACGATAGCGGCCCCGGTGAGGACGGCGAAGGCCGTGGAAGCAGCTGCAATGAAACGAGTGAGGCGCATGTCATCTCCTCTAATAGCCTCGGATTTTGAAGACTCAAGAAATGTAACATCGACTGAAATCGAACACAATGAGAAGTAAATCACAACCTCAATAATGAACCGTCGAGCTCATAGCGTGCGGCCTCGCGCCGCACCCCCGATCTGACAGTTGTCGATGCGGCCCAGCGTCCCGGAATACTGCCGCTGCACTCCGGCTGACTTGGTACCCTTCTTCGCGAATCCGGCCGGGTCCGCGATCAGCACCGCCCGCTCGTCAGCGAAATGCTCCATTACATAAGAGCGGACACCTCATCGCGTAACCCATCGGCGTCCCATGGCGTCAGGTTGATGAACCGCTGCACCGCCGTCGGCCGGCGCTCACCGGTGAACTCCGAAATCGTCCAGGAGTTCTTCCGCGCCAGCGGCGCCAAAAGCCCGCGCAGATCCTGCCGGAAGTGCTCACGGGGCTCAGGCCGCACCCACCGGCCCTCAAACCGCGCACACACCTGCTCGAACTCCGACTTCCACGCATCCAGATCCGCGGCCGTCACCGCACCGGCGCATTCTCCCCGAAGCAGGGGATCATCTCGGTAACCGTCCATCTACCCAGTGCGATCGCCCACACACCTAAGTGACACCTTCCAAGTGGGGGCACTTTCAGTAAGCACCTCTGCGCACTTTCGGTGAGCTGCATCATTCTCCTCACCAGCGACGTTGTAGCCAGTGGAGTCGGCGAGGTCCCACCCATCGTGACCATCCACCACCAGACCGCGAAACCTCCCCAGCCTCCATCACACCGCTTGCAACGACAAACGCAGCAGCTTGCGCACCCGCCGATCCGAGATCCGACGCCCGACCTCGAACAGCAACCGATCATGGTCGATCTCGCCGAATAAGTTGCGGATGTCGAACTCGACCACGAATACGCGACCCTCGATGAAGTCCATTCGGAGCCGCTCCACCGCCTGCGTCGCTAACCGCTTCGGTCGAAACCCATAGCAAACCGGCAAGAGTAGGGTCGGAACGGAGCGCGGTACCGGCCTTTCGGGCCGGCCCGTTTCTCCGTCCCGCCCTCCGAACCCGGCGTGCAAGTTGCCCCTGCACCGGGCCCTCCACAGGTATGCCAGTGAGGCCTGGTCACCCATTCAGCAGCTACGCGTTCCACGGCGTGGGAATCCGCGTTCCTCGATACCGATAACGAGTCACCGGCACCGACTCAGGGCGACAGAGAACCACCCGCGTCCGCTATCTTGTCCCTGCCCTAATACCGGTCCTTGAAGTACTTTCAGTTCGCCTTGGCGTGCTTGGCGCGAAGCTATCGCATCACCCGCCACCACGTGTAATAACGAGGTAGTGCAGGGTGTGTTTTATCGCGGAGCTTGGCGGCTTGCTGAGCCACACGAGCGAGACGCCACGCGGTCGTCGAGGGCGGCTGCTCAGCGGCCATCTCGAGCCTCTGTCTCCGGCTGGGTGTCTTCGGATGAGGCCAAGGGCGCTGTCACCACGTCCTCGGGCAGGATCAGGCTCAGATCCTGCACTGTCGGCGACTTCAGGCTCCGCATGCGCTGCGCATGCCGGGTGACCGCCTCATTCAGTACCTGCCGGGCGTACCGGCCGTTGCCGAACGACGGTCCGCGTGAGACCGCCGCGAAGTGTGTCCGAAGCGCCGTCACGGTGGCGCCGCTCAGCTCATACCCCGCGCTCGACGCGTGTTGGCTGACGATCGTGACGAGCTCGTCGGTGGAGTAGCTGGCGAACCGAACCCACCGCGGAAACCGGGACGAGAGTCCCGGATTCGTGCTCAGGAACGCCCCCATCTCCTGCTGGTAACCGGCGGCGATCACGACCACTTCGTCGCGGTGGTCCTCCATCAGCTTGACCAGCGTGTCGATCGCCTCCCGGCCGAAGTCGGGCCCGCCGGTCGCGTTCGTGGCCAGCGTGTACGCCTCGTCAATGAACAACACCCCGCCGCGTGCCCGGTCGAAGGCGGCCTTCGTGCGCTGCGCGGTGTGGCCCACGTACTCACCCACGAGCTCGGCACGGCCCACCTCGATCACCTGGCCGCGGGCCAGCACGCCGAGCGCGGCCAGGATGGACCCGTACAACCGGGCCACCGTCGTCTTTCCCGTGCCCGGAGGGCCACCAAAGATCAGATGCCGGGACAGCGGCGGAGCCGGCAAACCGGCCGCCACCCGCTGCCGCGACGACGCAAGCAGGTCGACGATGCTGCCGACCTCATGCTTGACGTCGTCCAGTCCGACCATCTGCCCCAGTTCGGCCAGCAGCGCCTCCACCCGCTCGCTGTCGTCCGCCCCGGCACCGGCGCCGACGCCGGCGGCGGGAGGGGGGCCGAGGTCCGAGGGCAGCAGCCGGGTCATCTCCACCGGAGTGACGTCTGGTTCCGTCGCGAGCCGGTACGCCTGCCGGCCGACCATCTCCTCGAACACCTTCCGCGCGGTGCGGCCGTTGCCGAACGCCTCATCGCGCGCCATGTTCTCGAAGTAGGTGGCGAGCTCCGCCCGTGTCTCGAACTCCAGCCGGTAATCGTACGCCCGGCACTGGTTCTCGACGATCGTCACCAGGTCGCCGGACGAATAGTCGGCGAACTCGATGGTCCGGGAGAAACGAGACGCGAGCCCGGGGTTCATGGCCAGGAATTTCCGCATCTCGTGGGTGTAACCCGCCACGATCACCACGACCTCGTCGCGGTGGTCCTCCATCAGCTTGACCAGTGTGTCGATCGCCTCCCGACCGAAGTCGGGACCGCCGGTCGCGTTCGCGGCCAGCGTGTACGCCTCATCGATGAACAACACCCCGCCGCGGGCCTGCTCGAACCGCTCCGTCGTCTTCAGCGCGGTGCCACCGACGATGCTGGCGACGAGATCAGGCCGACCGACCTCGACGAGTTGCCCGGTCGCGATCACGCCCAGCTCGGCAAGGACCCGGCCGTACAGGCGTGCGACCGTCGTCTTGCCGGTGCCGGGTGAGCCGGTGAAGACCAGGTGCCGGGACTGCGGCGGAGGGGGCAGCCCGACGGCGGCGCGACGCGCGGCCATCTGGTGGAGCCGTACGAGCGTCTCCACCTCACGCTTGACTTCGGCCAGGCCGACCAGGCGGTCCAGCTCGGTGAGAAGCTCGCCCAGCGGGCCCTGGCGCGCCCCGTCGTCGGCCCGTCGCGGCGAATGGGCTCGCCCGGTACCTCGCGCGGGCGTGGTCCCGTTCGACGGAACGGTGGGCGTGTGCCGGCGGACGCCGTCACCGGAGTCGCGGACGTGTCCATCGGCCTTCTCGAGGTCCAAGTTCGCGCCGTCCGCACTGAGCCCGACGACGTTGTCGGCGGCGCTGTTGCCGCGGCTCGTGACACCTGAGATCTCCAGCTGCGGGGACTCCGTCGTCACGCGTACGCCCGCGCCGGCGTTGTCACGCACAAGACAGTCGCGCAGCGTCACCTGGCCGGTGGATTGCACGAGGATCCCGTCGCCGCCGCCGGCGGTGACCTCGCACTCCGCCATGCTTCCGGACGACCCAGCACCCCATTCGATCCCGGCCCGGCGGGAGCCTCGCACCCGCATCCGCGCCAGCCGCACCGAACCGCCTTCTCCGGCCAGCACGCCGTGGGCCTGAGAATCGGAGATCTCGCCGCCTTCGAGGTCGGCCTCGCCGCCGACGACACTGACCGCGGCACCGGAGGGACGCGAAATAGCGAAGCCGTGGAGCTTCGGCGATCCGCCCTCGGTGACGGTCAGCCCCATTCCGCGTGGACCGGTGACCGTCGTCTCCTCGAAGAACCCGCGCCCCAGCGCGGTGACCAGGACACCGTTCCCGGCCGGCGACGAGATGGTCGCCCGCCGGACGCGGGGATTCGCACTGGACCAGACCTCGAGCCCGTTCCCCCCGCTGCCTTCGACATGCAGTTCGTCGAAGGTCGGGGTGGCTGAGTCTCCAACCGATACCCCCGCGCCCGAACCGGCCTCGACCCGTAGCGCCTCGAACCAGGTCGTCGCCTTTTCCGCGACCAAGACTGAATCACCGCCCGCGCCGGTCACCCGGCACTCGACGAACGTCCCCGCGGACGCGCCCAGCACGTGCAACCCGTACCCGACCGCCCCCTCGACCTCGAGCCGGCGTATGTCGGGCGCCGCCCCCTCCATCAGGACGACGCCCTGTGCCTCGGCGTTGGAGACGGCGCAGTCCTCCAGGAGCGGCGTGGATCCGGACGCGATGACCACGCCTACCCCACTGGCCTCCTCGATGACGGTTCCGCTCATCTCTGGTGAGCTGCCGCCTTCGATGGCGACGGCCGGGTTGCCGGCGCGGACGATGCGGCAGTTCCGTACGGTGCCGCGTGCCTCTTCGGCGACGAGCAGCCCGCTGCCGTCCACGTCCTCGATCGCGCAGTCGACGAGCCGGGGGCCGGCGCCGGTACGGATCACGACGGCCGAGGCCCGCACATGGTGCACCTTGCACTGAATCAGGTCACCCTCAGCGCCGTCGACGAAGATCAGCCCGGCACCCCCGGGGTTGGTGAAGTCGCAGTTCCGCGCCGCGATCTCCACCGCGCCGTAGGCGTAGAGCGCTACCGCGGACTCGGCCTGGACTCTGCATTCCTCCATCCGGAGCCGGCCGGTCGGCACGTCGATGGCCGACGTCTGCTCGCCGACGTGCTGGATCACGATGCCGGACAGAGTGGCGGCATCACCGGTGATCCGGATGGCGGGATCGCC
Organism: Actinoallomurus sp. NPDC050550; assembly: GCF_040655075.1. NCBI lineage: Bacteria > Bacillati > Actinomycetota > Actinomycetes > Streptosporangiales > Thermomonosporaceae > Actinoallomurus > Actinoallomurus sp. NPDC050550. The sequence continues at coordinate 10,169 of NZ_JBFAJC010000040.1, forward strand.
ACGGGATATGATCCGCACCTCCCCCTGTCCCGCCGCCGAAAGCGTGACCTCCCGATCGAGTACGACGGACTCGGTGTAGGTGCCCGGCTGGATCGAGACCACGTCACCGTAACCGGCCGCGGCGACCGCGTCGCCGATCGTGCGGTAACTGTCGGCTCCGGACCCCGACACGTTCAGGATCGATCGGGTCGGGGTCATCTTGACTGCCACACCGGCTCCGTTCCAGTCGGGGCGAACAACGTCGTCAGTGCCCGGTGACGGGCGAGCCTGCTCAGCGGGGGCGGCGATGACGCCGTCAACGTGTGCGCGGCCAAGGCGGGATCGGGCGCCAGATGATGGCGTTCCAAGTAGTAGGACACTGCCTCCGGCCACACCCACCGGCCGTCGGAACGAAACCCGACCGGAACCGCAGCCGGCCTGTGGACGTCCAGCACGTCATCCATCGCACCCGGTGTGTTCAGGACCGGCTCTCCCGCACGCAGATAGGCGAGTATCCGTTCGGCGTCCGGCCCGTCCAGCCGTGGATGGTCCGGGTCGAAGAACGGGCCATGATCCGGATCCGCCCCGTCGAACACTCGCGCCAGGCGCATCGGCGCCTCCGCCACGGCCCAGACCAGGACCGCGGCGTCGAGCGCCGCCTCGTGGTACGGCGTCAGCTCCGTTCCTTCGGCGAACACCTCGACCCGAGGCGTTCGCTCGCCCGCCTCGCCGAGCGCGTGCTGGATCTCCGCGACCAGCTCGAGCACGTCGGCCGACGGATCGGCCTCGCCCACGTACACGCGCCGCGCGAGGCCGTCACGCGAGTACCGGAACGCCCGCCACAGCGCGCGCAGACCGCCGACCCGCTCGCCGGCCTCCACGGCCGACGCGTCCAGGGCATCCGTCGTCTCCGGCGAGGGCGCCGTCGGCAAGGCGGCCGGATCGGCGGCCCGCAAGCCGCCCGACTGACCGGCGAACCGGTACGGCACCGGTCCCAGGGACGCGACGCGTTGCGCCCGGTCGGCGATGCCGATGTCCATCTCATGCTCGGCGAGAAGCGTCCGTACCAGGGCGACCTCCGCGTCGCCGAGCGGGAGACCGCCGACCGAGATGGCACCGGCCAGCAGGGTCGCGACCTCGCTCGTCTCCCCGTCGGCCAGGCACATGCGCATCGCCGCGAGCTGGTCGTCGGCCACCCGCCCGGCCAGCGCGAGAAGCAGTGAGTGCAGGGTCGAGCGATCGAGTATCGTGCCCGACGCCACGGCCACCTGTTCCGTCACCTGGGATGCCATCACGACCTGCTCCCCCGGCTGATCGGGACGGCAGGCCCCTGCCCCGGGTCGCCCGGCAGAGCGGCGAAACGGTCCGGTTCGTCGGGGTCCGTGGCCATCGGTGACAACCCAGCCCGTTCCGCGGCCGCCTCCTCAAGCCGGGCCAGCATGCGGTCCGTCCACGCCGAGTTCACCGGCTTCGATCTTCCCGAGACCATCTCAGCGAGCAGGACACGGCGTACCGGCGGCCGTTCGTCCGCCGCAGTGGGAAGGGGATCGACCGCCAGTACCCGGAAGACGGTGCCGGGCAGGAAGGCCACCTCATCCGCACGCGCCCCCTCGGCCAGCCCGCTGAGCCGACGGGCGGTGGACGACCAGATGAGGATCTCCACCCCACCCGTGACCTGGGCATCGAGGCCGGCGAGCGCGACCATCGGAGCCGCCTCGATGAGATCCTGCCCCGGCACGTAGGCGTCCGCGACACTCGGGTCCGCGGGACCGCCACGGACGACGACGCCCTGCAACGACGGCAACCTCCGCAGGCCCGCGGCCACGCACACGGCAAGCGGCCGGTCTCCTTCAGACCCGCCCGACCTGACCGACTCGACGAACTTCGACTGATCGGATGCCGCGAAGACGCGCACGGCCGCCAGGTCCGTCACCATCGCCTCATCCACCGTCCCCACACTGCGCAGACCCGGATGTTCGGCGAGCAGGCGGGCCACGCCACGGGCGGCGGTCTCGTAGCGTTTGCCGAGCAAGTCGCGGAACGCCTGCCGCTCCTCGGGGGTGCTGGCCCGATCCGCCAGCCACGCGCGCCGCTCGGGGTCGGAGGCCGGCATGGCGTCCACCTTGGACGACGGCGCCTCCCGCCGCGCGAGAAGCGTCTCGTCAGAACTGGCCGCCGCCTCCGGTTCCGGGCCTGTCACCGAACCCGGCGCGGCAGGTGGCGCCCCTTCGGGACCTGCGGGCGGCGGACCGGCCACATCACCCGGTGGCAAGGCCGTCCCGCCCGGCGACACCAGATCGTCCGGTGGCAAGGCCAGATCGACCACTGGTCGCGGCGCGTTGGCCGATGGTGGAGGCATCTCGGCCGGTTCCTCCGGGAGGCCGCCGGTGACCTGCGCCATGTCGACCGGTCGCGAATGCACGGGGGGCGGTGCCACCGCCGCAGACGCGGTGGCGGTACGGCTCGGCGCCGTTACCGGACGGGAAACCGGCCGGAACTCCGGCACGGCCGTCGACGCCGTCGTCCGGAAGGCGGCCGCAGGCCCCGCCGGAACGCCCGCCACTGGGACGGGCTCCGCCGGCCGCTCGCGGAGTATGCCCGGTGACGCGCCACCGGCAGCCCCGCCGGGCCGCAGATCCGCCGGGCGCATGGGCCGTACCCGTCCCCGAGCGTCGACCGTGACCGCTGCCTTGGCGGTGACGATCTCACCGGTACTGGAGGCGACCGGCGGAGGGACGTCCAAGGACGGAGACGCAGTGCCGGGAAGGTACGTCTTCTCGGGCGTTTCCGAGTAACGATCCGGCCGGCCCGACTCTCCAAAGACCACGAACCGCCGCGTGCTATCGGCCGCGTAGCAGGGCAGGCCGTCATAGACGCGGACCGCGGCGCCCATCCGGTCGGCGAGCCCCTGCGCGAGTTCGGCGAAGGTCTTGGAGTCCTGACCGTACGGGGCGAGAACGAACGTGTCGCGCAGCGCCGTTGCCAGCGAATCGACCACGCCGTTAAGGCCCTCCAGGCGGGGAACGGGTTCTCCAGGGGCGCCTACCAGCACGACCGGGCGCGCCGGTTCGACCGGCACTCCGAACCCCAGGTCGGCCAGCGGCCGTGGTGCGCACCCCGCGACGCGGACCCACAGGCCCGCCGGGATCGCGGTCACCTCCACCGGTCCCGGCGCCGGCGGGTGGCCACGCGCGCCGAGCGTCCCCGGTCCGCCCAATTCCGGGGGTAGCGCGGCTTGCCAGGGCGGCACCGGGTATCGAGGGCCGGCCCTCTCGGGCCGCCTCCTCTCCCGTCGGAATTCCAGCCAGCCGGCGCCGGGACCGGCTGAGAACAGCTCACCACCCCGCAGCACGAGCATCTCCCCGTCCGGTGCGATGACGCCGACACCGAGCCCATCGGCCAGGCGTTCGGCCACCGGTGGCGTACCGTCCGGACCCGGCCGGCCTGTGCGCGCCGCGACGAGGCGCATGTCCCACGGCGACGCGGCAGGCGCGCCGACGGTCAGATGGTCCCGGAGCTGGCCGAGCAGGTAAGGATCAAGGGCCTGGAGCGCACCCTCGGCAGAGACGTCCACCACAACTGTGGTGCGGGACGGTTCAGGTGGCAGGGCACCCGCGAACCCGGTATTCGCGGCGTCAGATCCCGGCGAGCGGACCACGAGCGCGGAACCGACTCGTTCGACCACGAACGCACTTCCGCTTCCGGCCGGCACTCGTACTCTCCTTCCGTCGCGGAACCCCACTAGTTGCACGTGTGGCGATGCCCGAAGAGTTCACTGCCCGGCCACGTCGAACGGGACCTGCCCGACGGAACTCCACCAGCGCCTGATCGCCATCGGACTCGAGATACGCGCGATCGAGGACGCCTCAGCGATCGGGCTCGGAGACGTCACCGGTGTGGGCGCGGCCGGACAGCGCCTCGTAGACCTGGTCGGCGAGGTGGTTCGGCTCCGTCTCGGTGAGCGGCACCCGGACGCCGGCGTCGCCCGCAGCGGGCGTCAGGTACATCGCCGACTCGTCGGCCGGCGCGTCCTCATCCCGCCTCTCGCGCGGCCGGGTTTCGGCCACGCCCGCATGCTCGAACCTCCGCCGGCGGTCCCGGTGGTCCGCGACCTGGGCGATCGCCCGGTCGCGCAGTGCCGCGACTGACGTTGGTTTGGGCCGGGACGTGCGGGTTTCGCCGGGCGGATCGAGCAGGGTCCCATCCGGTCCCATGTCCAGCGAAAAGAGCAGCAGGGCGTCGCGCGGCGCGTTCACGGGCAGGCCGGAATCAGAATCGAACCATCTGATGACGTTCTCATCGTTGACAACGATGAACCGGACGCGGTTCCCGTTCCGGGCCGTCGCGTCGACGTGTGAAACGGAACCCGGACCGGCATCGCGGAGCATCCGTTCGAGGCCCGCGATCGCGTCTGCCACAGTCGGTGCCCGCCACTCGTGGTACGCCTGCTGGATCCGCCGAGCCTCCGCCAGTGACTCCAGGGCCGTGACCTGGTCCTCAGCCGCCCGCAGAGCCCGGTCCGTCCACTGTGCCCGCGCGGCGGCCTCGTCCCCCTGCGCGGAGGTACGCAGATCGTTCAGCAGTCGCTCGGCAGCGGCCACCTGTCGGCGCGCGGTGCCGAGCTGACGGGTGAGCTGCCGGGTGAACCGGTCGCGGACGTGCTGCGCAGGCGTGGTGTCCGCAGCCAGTTCGGACAGTTCGCGTTCGAGCCGGGCCACCTCCGCCCTCTCGTCCTCCGTGGCCTGGTACGCCCGGTCGAACAGGCCGGGCAGAGCGGCGTGCGTCGCCTCCAGACGCCGGCGACGCCGGGCGATCTCGGCCGCGACCGCCTGTTCGAAGGTTCGCCGGTCCGCCCAGGACGTTCGGTAGAACGTGCCGAGGTCAACCGGGCTGAGGCCGTGCGCCAGGGCCTCGCGGTGCACCTCGGCCGACCAAAGCCCGGCAGCCGTCGCCTGGTCGGCGGTGAGCGCGGCGTCGTTGAAGGTCGCGGGGTCGAAGGCGTAGACGCGTCCCGCCGGGTCGACCCAGTTCCGGGCAGAGTGGCCGTCCGGATGATCGATGTCCAGCCGTACGTGGGCGTTCAGCTCGTACGCGACGTCGCGGGCCAGATGGACCGGGTCCATGGACAGCAGCGACGCCTCTGGTGGTAGTGCCGCGAGCGCGCCCTGCGGGTTGTCCGGACGCAGGCGGTGGATCCGGTTGACCTCCCGGATCATGTCGATGATCTCATTGTCGACCGAATGAGGAAGACCGGGAATCACGCCGCCTCCCAGGTCCTGGTATGCCCGGTACCGGGTCAGCGACCGCGGCGGCCGTTCCGCCGGATTCGCGACATAGATGGCACGTACGTCGTTCTCGATGGTCTCGATCGCCCAGCGCAGCATGGCCCGGTACTGAAGGGTTTGTGCCTCCTCCTCCCCGAAGCGGAGCACCAGCCGGCGGGCTCCCCGTGCCTGCTCGCCGATCTGCCGCACCACGCCGTGGTGGGCGCGTGAGGCGTCCAGGCCGTTCCGTCCCGCGTCCCCCAGCAGCGAGGGGAGGTCGAACACGGGGGCGGTGTCGAGCCCGCGCCAGGCAGCGGGGTCCACCTGGTCCCGCAGTGCCTCCTGGCCGTGCTCCGCGTTCGCGGCCATCTGAGCGAGCAGTTCGTCGTACTGCGCCTCGAACATCTCCACGTAGACGTCGCCGGTGATCGGTTCGCTGCGAACCAGGTTGCCTACCGTCTTGGACCTGCCGAAGAGGGGATGCGCGGTCTTCTGCGCCTCCAGCCAGAGCCGGCCGCGCATCCGCAGCAGCAGCGTCACGCCGAGCTCCTTGGCGTGCTGCTCCCGGCGGTAGTTCTCGGTACCGGCGCTGTACTGGTTCGCGGACGTGACCCGGCTGCCCGAGTTGTTGAACTCCCAGACGTCATCCGGACGGTGTGGCGGGTGTTCGACCCCGGCCGGTGGCGTGTACGAGTTGATCTTGTCGCTGCCATTCAGCCCGTACTCGGCGCCGAGGCGGCCGAGGTCCGTGCTGTTGCTGACGGTCGTGCCGCTCTGGTGCTTGATGTAGCGGCCGGTACCGGTGCCACCGTCACTCATCCGCCCGACGACCTGGACGTCGAAAAAGTTGCCCTGAAGCCACATCGTGGCGCGTTCGGAGCTGCTGCCGGGGATGAACAGGTTGTCGGCCAGCTTGTACCGGTGACCGCCGGTCGCCTCGCGCAAGTGGTTCGTCAGATGCGACCGCGACAGCAGCACCGGAAGCGACAGGCTGGAGCGCGTCTTCGGGTCGTTGGCCTTGGCGCCGAGCGCCTTCTCGTACCAGCGCGGCCCGAACATCTCACCCAGCATCCTGCGGGCGGCCGGGAACGCATCGTCGATCATGGCACCGGTGACGTAGGCGTTGCCCGGCAGCTTCGGGAGCGGGATGACGTTGCGCACCTGCGCCGGTCCCCGCCGTGTGCCCGCCTCGGCGAGGGCACGCGGCACCTGGAGGTCCAGCGTGCCCTCTATGGTGTCCCCGGCCGTGGCGCCGTGCCGGGTCCACTTCTTGAACACGCTCATCAACACGTTGTTCAGCGGGCGGCCGGGCATCTTAAGCCGGCTCACCCGCACCGTCAGCGCTTGCCGCAACCGCACTCGGTAACGACCGCTCCAGTCGTAGACGGTCTGCTCGGTGACGGCGTTCTCCGCGCGGGTCGTCCCCCGTTCGTGACCCCAGGACGCCTTGAGGCCGACTGGGCCGCTGGCGTTGGTGCCCCCAGGGCTGAACTTAGCGAAGACCCACCCCTGCGAGCCGTCCCTCGATTTGCTCTTGGACGTGCCGATGTAACCGTGCCCATAGTTCTCCAGCCCGGTGTCAGGCTCGAAGTCGTGCACTTCCGGCGCCGAGGTCAGCACGGCGGCAAGGTTGATCTCCACGACGTCGGACAGCAGCCAGCCGACCAGGTTGACCAGGTAGATGCTGTAGCCGCCCTTGGCGAGCACGTCCTCCCACATGGCCTGGTCACGGCCCCGGCCCAGGATCGCCTGCAGGGCGTCGACGCCGCCCTGCATCTTGCCGATCACATTGCCGTTGCCGTCCCAGATCTCCGCGCCGGCGGCCAGCATGCCCGGCGCAACCTGGTCGACCAGCTCCTTGACAATCTGGTAAGTGGACTTGTTGTTGTCGTGTTTCAGGTCGTGGACACCGGTGTGCCCGAGGATCCGGCCGTTCGGGTCCTTCCGGGTCAGGTACTCCGGCATCTCCATGTGCTCGTACCGGGCGCGCGGTTGCCCCAGTTTCTGGTGGAACGTCGCGTTGAACCGCTCCCGTACGTCCAGGGAGGCGACCGGCACTCCACCGGCCTTGTGCAGTTCGGCGAGGGTCGCGGCCATCTGGCCGCGGTTGAACCTCACGCCGGGCGGCAGCACGGGCACCTCATCCTGCCAGCGCAGCAGCGTCCGGGCCACCACGTCACCGCTCAGCCGCCGGGCGCCGTTCCGCCATTCGGTCAGGATCTCCGCCAGCCGGTCGTCGGCGAGATCGGACCGGTCTTCGGCGTAGTCGACGATCTCCTGATCCATCTGGGGATGGAGGTACAGCTCCTCCGGATCCCGGAGCGTCTGCCCGAACGTGGTGTTGAACTGCGCCCTGGCCTCGCGGTCCAACACCCGTGCCGCACCGGTCTGGTGCATACGCGTCAGTGTCCGAGCCAGCTTGCCGCGCTTGATCCGGGCATCGCCCGGCAGGCTGGGCATTTCTCTCTGCCAGCGGGTGAGGATCCTCGCCACGAGGTCGCCGCTCAGCTTGAGCCGACCCCTCCGCCACCGGTCCATGGCGTCCTTGAGCTGGCTGTTCGAGATCGGAAGGACGCCGTCGGCATACCGCTTCAGGGCTACCGGTTCGGGGAGCAGGTACATCATGGTGCGGGGCCCCATGTGCTCCACATGGTTCTCGGGAGCGCCGCTCGGGAGAAGCTTGGAGTGCTTCTCCTGATGACTGCTGATGGAGTAATAGACGTCGGTCCGGTAGAGGTACACGCGGTTGAAGTCGAGCGGAATCATTTCCTTGCCGCCGGTTCGCCCGCTGCCCTTCGACCGGTTGTGCTGCCAGTGGCGGTTGAAGTCGACCTCGCCGGTCAGGTTGGCGTGGCCGACGACGCCGCCGACGGCGATGTCGAGCTGGTCCCAGGTCCAGCCCGCGGAGCTGGTGTCGGTGAGCCGGTTCTCGGCCAGCCACAGCTTGATGATGCCGAGCACGAACTTGTCGCGGGTGGCGTCGACGAACGTCGACCGGCCCAGCTTGGCGGCGACGTCGATGGCACCGAACGTGTCGCGGAAAAGCCCGGGGTCGAACAGCCGGTCGGTGGTGTACTCGCCGTTCAGGGCCGCATTCAGATGCGCCCGCATCTCGATTGCGCTCACGGCGGTACTCGCGTCCTGGTCCGCCGTGCCGGCAGGGCCGACGATACCCTCGAGCGCCGTGGTCGCGGCGTCGCGTGCGCCCGTGGTGTCCAGGAAATAGACGACGGCCTGGTCGAGTACCTCGTTCGGCGTCGGGTTCTTGGAGGTCGGGCCGTCCGGGGTGCCGTTGCCGAGGGGCAACAGGTACGCGAGGGCGGTCTGGTTCTCGACGGAGATCGGGGCCGGGTTGCGCGTCCCCGGCCTGATCTTGCCCTGCTTCCCGGAGTGCTGGTACCCGATGTGGATCTCGTAGTCGCTGGTCAGCTCCCACTCATCCACGATCCCCGGGTACTCCAGCAGTTCGGGACGGTTGTTGAGGAAACCGACCGAGTCGCTGGCGCCGACGGACCGCTGGAGCTCGACACCCGTCACGCCCGCCTTGAGAACCTGGAAGAGCGTCTTGAACTTCAGGCCCCACGCGATCTTCCGGGCGTGGCGGACGGACATGCCGGCGGTGTCCATGCCCATCGAGAGGTTGACCGTGTGGTATTCGTTCGTGCTCCGCAGGAACCTCGGCGGATGCGCGGCGTTCCTCATCGCCTTGATGGTGACCTTCGCCGAGTCGACATCGAAATCCACCCCCATGCCGCCACGCCGCAGGCGGAGCGTGAAGGTCATACCGTCCATACGGATCTGGTCGTAGTGCGACTCCAGACCCTGATGCGAAACCATCTTCTCCAGCAGCGCCAGGTTGTCGATCTGGCTGTCGATCTTGTTGCCGTGACCGAAGCGCGTCACGCCGCCGAACGGATCCTCGTCGTCGGCGGGCAGGAAGCCACGCCCGCGCAGTTCCGTCCTGAGCGCCGTCTGGATCGCGTCGACGGTGCCGTCCGCCACCTTGACCAGGCCCATCCCGACGCCCTTGCCGTCGGCGACATAGTCCGGCGCCGGCTTGGTGGCCGGATCATCCGGCCGGACCCCGGTGTTACGGATCGCGCCCTCGACGTACGGCTGCGCGCCGCCGCCCTCCGGCGGGTCATTCAGCGCATCCCGGTCGACAGAGAAACCGTGCTCGTACGCAGCCGCCTCCGGCATCCGCACGAGCGCCTCCCCACGGACGAGATTGGTCCTCCTCCGCGCGTTCCGCTGTCCGCCGCGGCGGACGCTGACCGCCGCGTGGTGATCGAAGGCGACGTGGTGGGCGATGGTGTGCGAAGTGTTGCGCGGCACCAGGACATTGAGGCCGACCCGGCCCGCCGAGATCCCCTCGGCGTTCGTGGAGGTGTAGGAAAGCGAGGTGCTGATGCCGAGGCCCAGGTCCTTGATCCCGGTCGGGTTGGGCACAAGGTCGAACTCCAGGCTGGGGAAGGTCACGGTGCTGGAGTTGGTCACGTTGTGCCCGCCGCTCATGCCATCGATGGCGGTCCGTACGTTCTCGATGTGCGACTTGTCGCTGGTCGCACCGACGCGACGCGACGCGCCTCTACGCGCGGAGTGCACCGCCACCGTCGCCACCGGCCGGCCGTACTTGTTGTGCAGTGTGATCCGGTAGCCGCGCCTCGTGTTGACCGCGTCGTCGAGGTGGGCGTTCAGGTTCCACAGCTTCTGCAGGAGTTCCTGGCGGATCGAGCTGCCCATCGGCAGGGTGAACCGCTGCCCCTTCAGCGTGCTCACGATCTCGTCGAACAGTCGAGGGATGTTCGTGAGGCCCGACGCGAAGTGGAAGCCCGGCAGCCGGTTGGTACGCACCTCGGGACCGGTCGCGCTGACCTGGTCGGGTGAGAAGTCGTCGAGGTAGTGCCCGGGGATCCACAGCAGCAGCTTCTCGGGACTCGTGCCGTCGAGCCGGTGAACGTCCGTGTCGGCCCAGCGCTGGTTCGGATCGGTGCGGAGCCTGAATGACCACTTCGGCGTGTACGAGACCAGTCTCGCCTCGGACCGGTTGTCCTCGACGTGACCGCCCTCGGCGTCGGCGATGTGCGAGGTGGACCGGGTGGACTGGTTGGTAGTGCCGGAGATCGCCCCCCCGACCTTCAAGACCTGCAAGACGTTCGGCGTCAGACCGATCCCGAAGGACAGCGCCAGCGCCCCTCGCGTCGCGCTCGTCTGCCCGGCCTGGGTCTGGACGTGCGCACCGGTCGTGTAAGTCGCGTTGATGGTGTCGACGGCGTGGTGCTCGCCGTCCACGGTCGGCGCGGGCGACGGCGTGAGTGTCGACCCCGCCGGGTTGTTCACAAGGTGCGGGTCGGTCGGATCGAGGGTGATGAGCAGCTCGGCGTGGCCGATCGACACCTGGAACCCGTCCGTGCCGCCTTCGGCGCCCAGCAGGTACGGGTAGTTGGCGAGCAGCCGGTGCGCGAGAAGGCTGATCTCGTTCTCGGTGTAGCGCACCCTCGCCAGGTCGAGCTCCTGCCGGACCTGCTGGATGAGCTCCGGCAGCCGCGGCAGGCCGGCACGCGGCACACCGATGGAACGGATCGCCGGGCCGGCGGTGATCGGCGTGGCCACCGGCGGCAGCGGAGGAGACAGGTCCGGCGGCCTCGGCGGCATCGGCGGCTGTTCTTGGGACCGCCCCCGGTCCACGGGACCGGAGGAGGACGAGGGACCCAGGTCGGTACCCGGAATCGGTTCGGAACTTTTGCTCTCCTCGGCGCCGTGGGTGATGCCGGAGAGCATCATGAGGATCGGCCGGCCGACCGTGTCGTCCGGGGAGAACACCCGGAACCACTCGTCTTGAGGACGCGGGCCCGAGGTGGCGGTGCCGGGGCGGCGGGAGAGGACCTCGCCGCTCTCCGGGTCGAACACCGCCTCGTACGGGGTGGCCAGCACCAGCTCGCCCAGCGCGCTCGACAGCGGCTCGGCCACGCTCGCGCCGTCGGAGATCAGCAGGAACGGGCTCATACCGGGAGCCCGGCTCCCGATGGTCGCGGCCAGCGCGTCCACCGAGATCTCCTGGTCACCGGACATCACCCTGCCGTCCCGGACAGAACCGATCACGAACACCAGTCCCTCGGGCAGGACCGCACGCAGCATGGCGAGTGTTTCGACGTCGAACGTCGGCCCGTTCTCCGGCGCGCCGGGCAACCAGAGCGCCACCGGCCGGTCGCCGACGATGCCGACGCGGGTCTGGCCGATCACGTCCTCGACCCTCATCTGGGCGGGCCGCGAGGACGACGGCTCGGTCGTCACGGTGGTGCCGTGCGGCGAGTCCGGCCCGTTGGCGGTGTCGTCCTCGGTTTCGTCGTGAGCATGCGCGCGCTCACTGTCGATGTCGGGCACGGACTCGGCGTCGTCATGGCCCGCGGCGTCGACCTCGTCGGCAAAGCGGACACGCTTCGGTGGCTTCGCGGTCCGAGGGGCATCGAGGTGGTCGCTCGGAACATGGGACTCTTCGCCGACGCTTGACGGGTCAGCCGCAGGTGCTGTCTCCCGCGCGGAGGTGGCCGGTGGCTCTGTCGCGGTCATGAGCATGCGGCTCGGCGCGGCGGCTGATGCGGCCGGCGGGCCGGCGGTGAACCGCTGCCTGCCATCGGCGCCGGTGACCAGGTATCCGCGAGCGACCTGCAGGCACGCAGGAGTGTCTGCGGTGGCGCTGTGCGTGGACGTCCGCCATCCAGCTGACTGTCCCCGCCTGCGATCGGTGAGAAGGGTCACGATCACCGGCCTTCCTGCGTACCCGCGGCGGCTTCCCGGCAAGGGAGTCCGTCGTGGTGCCGCTCAGCTCCTGGCCCGTTGAACCACTGGCCTGCGAAGCCTGGCGTAGTTAACACGTAGTTAACACGGCGTTCACTACGGGAAACGATCCCGATCTTGGAAATTTGTGAGATAGATCACATCAATGCTCCTGGCATGCCGGGCGGAGCCGACCCTCCGGCCTGCACCGCCAACCGGACGAGCGGGGCGTGATGGAGGGCCGGAGTTCAGGCTTCGCCATAAGGCACAGGATTTGGCCTTTGGATGATGGAGTGCTACGGTGAGCGTAACGCACAGATCGGTGCTTTAAGAGGGTGTCATGCCGTGCCGTGTCCGTCCGCCGCGCCTCCTCGGCGCTCAGGGCTCCGGACGCGAGACGTAGCCGTCCGCCCGAGGCTCCCTTGATCGACTTTCATACTCATTCCCTGGACAGGAGTCCCCAATGAGCTTCACGCAGCCCGTGCTACTGCCGTACCGCCTGGGCGACATCGCCCTCGAGAACCGCGTGGTCATGGCGCCGCTGACGCGGAGTCGCGCCCGCAATGACGGTCTGGTGCCCACCGATCTCCACGCGGAGTACTACACCCAACGGGCCTCCGCCGGACTGATCATCTCCGAAGGCATCTGGATCAGCCGTGACGCCGTTGGATGGCACGACGCGCCCGGCCTGTTCACCGACGAGCAAGTCGCCGCATGGCGCGAGGTGACAGACGCCGTCCACCGTGCGGGGGGCGTCATCTTCGCTCAGCTGTGGCACACAGGGTCCGCGTCCCACCCCGACTTCTTCGACGGCCGCCCGCCTCTCGCCCCATCGGCCGTGAACCCGGGGCTGCCGTCGCCCACGCCCACCGGCCGCAAACCGACCGTACGGCCACGGGCGATGACGGCGCAGGATGTCCGCCAGACCATCGCCGACTATGCGACCGCCGCGCGGAACGCGATGGCGGCCGGCTTCGACGGAGTACAGCTGCAAGCGGGCTTCAACTACTTGATCGGCCAGTTCCTGAACCCGCGCACCAACCTGCGCGACGACCTCTACGGAGGCTCGATCGAGAATCGGGCCCGCTTCCTCTTCGACGTCATCGAAGCGGTCGGTGAGTTCGTCGACCTACGGCGCGTCGGTGTGAAGGCCGGACCGGCCTGGTCGGAAACGGGGGAATTCGTCGCCGGGCCCGACGCGGTGGCGGACAGCGAGTATGTGCTCGGGCGGCTCAACGACTACGGTCTGTCACATCTACTCCTGATGGGAACAATGGTCGACCCTGCCGGAGGTCCGCTGGAGCACCTGGCCGGCGACGGCATGTTCCGGCACTTCCGGAATGTCTACCACGGCACCATCATCGCCAACGTCGGCTTCGATCAGCAGCGGGCGAACCGGATCCTCTCCGATGACCTTGCGGACCTGGTGGCCTTCGGCACGCCGTTCATCGCGAACCCGGACCTGCCGGCTCGATTCGCCTCCGGCGCCCCGCTGGCCGTGCCGAAACTGGACCTCATCTACGGGCCGGATGCCGCCGGTTACACCGACTATCCGCCGTCGCACGCGGTACGACCGGCCTCGGCGACGAGCGCGGCCGAACGGAGCAGCGCAGCCTGAACGAAAGGTCCTCACATGTCAGATCCATCGTCCCCGGAGCAGTTGGGGCAGAGCATCAATGTCTTCATGCGGGTACTCACCGGCGTGTCCGTCGATCGGTACGGCGATGCGACGCCCTGCGCCGAGTTCACCGTGAGGGGCCTGGTGAACCACATGGCCAAGATTTTCCTCATGGCCGAGGCCCTCGGCAGGGACAGGGAATGGGATCCCTCAACCGCGACCGCGGACCCCATGCCGTTTCTCGCTGAAACGCCGGAGTCGGGATGGCCGCCTCTCCTCGCTGAAAGAGCCCAAGCGGCAGTGATGACATGGGCCGACCCTCAGGTGTGGGAGGGAGAGGCGAGCATGGGCGGTTCGCTCATGGCCACCGCCGCGCTCGGGGGGATATTGATCGGGGAGTTCACCGTTCACGCCTGGGATCTGGCCGTGGCCACCGGCCGGTTCCTGCGGATCCCCGATCACCTGGCCGCGTCCACATTGGAGACCTACAGGCGGGAGGCTCCGCGGATGCGCGGCCTGGGACTGCTCGGCGACGAAGTGACGCCGGACGCCGACGCCTCCCTGTTCGACCAGGCACTGGCCCTTTCGGGCAGGGATCCGCATTGGGGTCCGCCACCGAGGGCCGCCCGCGCCCTCGGCACTGACGCATAGACGGCCAGCCCTACCCGGCGCGACCAGAAACGTCTGGCGTGATCTAGCTCACAAATTACCTCGATCGGAATCGCTCCCTGTACTGAGGGCCGTGTTAACTACGCCGAGCTTGCGCAGGCCCGTGCCTCACAAGACGCCAGGCGGAGGCTTACGCCTCAAGTCTTCCGATCGAGGGAAGGATCGATGATGTCCAAGAACGTTTCCAATCGTGCTCGCATTGCCGTAACGGCGGTGGCCATGGCCGGTGCCGGTATCGCGGTCTCGGCCGTACCGGCGTCCGCGGCGGTGTCCAACACCTTCAAGATCTGCGCCAAAGGCAACTACGCCGCCTACGGCGTGATCCCCCAGCAAGGCTACGCCGCGACCTTCCTGGCGTACCCGGGGACGTGCCGGTCGATCGGCCTGGGCGGCGGTACGACGTACGCCAAGGTCTACGGGGTTTACAACACCCACCCCGACGTTTCCTTCTACGTTGGCACCGCGCACTTCAGCGCCAGCACCGGGTGGACCGGTGGCGCCGAAGGCACCACCACCTCGCCCTATCTGGTGAACTTCGGCTGATCAACGGTTACGCCGGTCCCCTCCAACGGCATCCTTTATGACTACGTCGACCAGACCGCCATGGCCCGTAAGTTGGCGTTGCTCGTCTCCCTCGGCGTGACCAAGGTGTCCGTTTGGCCCTCGGCGGCGGTAACCCCTGGTTCACCCGCTGAGGGCCTGACTGCGCGCGTGCAGCACCGCCGCAGCGTGCCCGTCCCACGGGAGCGGCTCGGGCTTTGACCATGTTCTCTCGGATGGAGAGCGGCGGGGGAGAGCACGCGCCGGTGTCCGGCGGGCACCGGAGTTCCCGGAGGCTCCCGGGGAGTTCGGTCCGGCGGCCAGGCACGCGGTGAACCGAACGCCGTGGTCTACGTATGTCGGATTGTGACCGACCGGCTGTCGCCACCACGTACTTCAGTGACTCGGGCAGAGCCGAGTTCACTTCTGATCCGTCCTCGCCGGACGAAATGACCCGGTGAACAAGTCGGGTGAGTGGCAGGCGGTCGGTGTTCATCGCTGCGTGACAAGGAGCCAGGCGGAAAATGGGAATTGAGGGAAGCCGCGTCGGCGAGGCCGAGTCGCTGCTCGACTTCACTGTCGGCAGTGTCGAAGAGGGCGGTACGCCTTACATCGGTGACTCCCACGTCGAGGTCCTGCTAGGCCTGCGGTACCCGCGTACCGACCAGTCGGCGGAGCTGTCGTTCTACGTCACCGGAAAGGTGCAGGAGCTGTTGTTCAAGCTGCTGTTCACCGAGGTCAACGCGGCGCGAGACCTGCTGCTGGACGACTATTTGGGGCCGGCCCTATGGCGCCTGCGCCGTGCCGGACACGCTCAGCGGATGCTCACCACCTCCTGGAAGCAGGTGAGTACGATCGCGCCTGCGGAGTTCGTGGCGCTCCAGGACGAACTGGGGGGTATGGCGCCGGAGTCACAATTCCTCATGTACCGCTCCTTCGGGTATAGGCGACTGGAGTTCGCGCTCGGCGGTAAATCGCCGGAGATCGCTGCCGTGTACGCGGCGGTGCCTCGGCTCCGCACCTTGATCGAGGCGACGCTGCGGGCGCCGAGCCTGTACGACGGGGTGCTGGCCCTGTTGCTGCGCCGGGGCGTGAACATCCCGGTGGAGTGCGTCGAACGCGACTTCGCCCGGCCGTACGAGCCGCATCCCGCGGTCGAGCAGGCGTGGGCCGGGATCTACCGCGAGGCGCGCGGGGAGCTGTACTCACTGGCCGAGGCGCTGACCGAGCTGGACCACCAGTACGACCGCTGGCGCACCACCCATCTGCTGACCGTGGAACGCCTCCTGGGCCACAAGCCGGGAACCGGCACGCCGGGCGCGGTGTGGCCGGGCCCGGTCGCCGAACACCGGTTCTTCCCCGAGTTGCGGGCCGCCCGCTCGGAAGTATGACATCCGACGGCTCGGGCAGCGGCGGTCGTCTGAGCAACGAGGCGGGCGGCATCGGTGGGGCGGGTGACTTCGGCCGTGAAAGGCCGGCGCGCGCCCGCCGTTCAGTCCATTGGATACCGCGACGACTCTGATCGGTTGGCCATTCCGTCGCATCTGCCACGACCACAGGTCGATAATTCGTCCCAGCCGGATCAGGAAACCCGTCTCCTCGAGTGCCTCGCGGTGGCCATGCAACGCCGCCGCCCGTCGACCGCCATCGCTGAGCTCTGACGGCTCGCTAATTCCCACCTGACCGGCCGGCCGTAGCCTCCCCCAGGCCGGTCGAGGAGAGAGAATGCCAACGAGTGCACAGACCGTGGGGCAGCGGATCGCGCTGCTACGGCGAGCCCACGGGCTCACGCAACAGGCGCTGGGCGAACCACTCTGCCGCGCAGGCGACATCGCAGTATTCGAATCCGGGCACCAACAGCCTCCCAATGAGTTGCTTCGGCTCCTCGCCAACCGGCTGAGCTGCCCCGTGCCCTACCTCACAGACGGTGTTCCCGCGAAAATCCAACACCACATCGATACGGCGTTCACCGTCGCCGAGCAGGTGTTCTTGCGTAGTGATGCCTCGGCCGCCCTTGAGCGCTACACCAGACTACGGTCTGCGACCACGATCCTTCTGGGCCGGCGAACCGAAGCCGACATCGGCGCCGCCCTCGCACACGAAGCGAACGGGGAGTACTCCGATGCATTCTCGGCCCTGAAGCGGGCTTCATCGCACCTTCCGGTCGGCAAACCGCAGTGGACCATCAGCCAGGCTGCGATGATCCGGTGCCGACGCCTGGCCGGTGACCCGGACAGCGCCGAGAACACTGCCGATGCCGCGAGATTGGAGATCCAAAAAGAAGCACATGAGACGGCCGGCCCCGCCAGCGTCCTCATCGACACACAACTCCTCGCCGTGTACGCCGATCGCGGTGACCACCCGAAGACCCGGCGACTCGCCACACACCTCGCTCACCAGCTCGAAAACATCCCACCCGAGATCGAGTACGGGGCCTACCACAGTCTCGCCTACGCCGCGATAACGACAGGCGACGCCGAAGCTGCCCTCTCGTGGGTCTTCAACGCCTACCGCATCGGTTCCGCCTACTCCCTCGAGCCGCCAGCGCGTCTGATCGTTGACTGCATCAGGCGGCTCGAGGCGGTTCCTCATGCCGAGACAGCCGCTGCAGCCATCGCCGAGCTGCGCCGCCGCGCGACAGCGCGCGGCTTGAGCCCAGACAGCTCAGCACACCGGTTCGTCCGCCAGGTCCGAGCCATGCTCGAAGCCGGCATGGTCGCTGAAGCGCTGGAGGACTGCGACGCTCTCCTTGGCGCGGTGATCGGCGCCTCACTCAAGGCCAGCCGTGAGGTCATCGCCGCATACGGTGAGGTACTGGCCGCCACCGGCCTGCGACCAGACGAAGCCGAAGTACCTCTGCGTGAAGCATCTGATCTGCTCCAAAACAGGCCGTTCCTCACCGCTAACGGAGCCCATCGATCCCAGCTCGATATGCTCGTGGCGACCGAAATAGCAGCCGACTGGATGCGTCAAGCCCTCTCCAGCGCATTCAGCGCCCCGAGCGGACGGTCGCCCTATGACCCGCCGCAGGAACCACCGGCCGTTCGGGAGCACCGCCGGTTCTGACAACCTGTAGAACGCGATACTCGCTGTTGGGTGCCCGATGCTGACGGATCGAGCGCAGCGGACATCGGCCTGTCCTCTACACCCCCGAACGGGATCCGCGATCCGGGCGTACGTGCCGACCGGCGTCCATCTCGATCGCGTGCGATCCCCCTTGCTTCAAGCTCGCGCATAGCGAACGCCGCCGTCCACCGACCGCAATCACTGGGCTCTGACGGCGCGCTAATTCCCACCTGACCAGCCGACCGTAGCCTCCCCTAGATCGGTCAGGGTGAAGTTGCCTCGGTTCTGTAGACACGTCGGGGCTTGCGGCTATGCGGCAGCGTAGCCCGGTGGTTGAGCGTGTCTCCTCTCAGAGGGCGTTTCATCCCGATTCTATGACCCCATGAACCGGACAAACGGGCACGCACTAACACGGATGTGCGACTTTGAAATCGCCTTGGACCGGCAGCGCCCCTCGACCAGCAGGGACCAATAGGAAGTTTCCACCTCATCACCAAACCAAACGAAATCCGAACGACCTATACGAACTAAACGGACGCTGCGAGCACCGCTTCTGACCGCGCGAATGCGAATCGACAGCACGAACTACCGCGAAAGCCGCCAGCCGCAAAGACGGCTTTTTCTCCTGAACGTAGGCGAAACGCCCTCTAAGAGGGCGTTTTGTAGGTTGATGCCGGTCATGTCGCAGTGTGATCGCTTGGATTTGTAGCGTTATCGCCGGTCGGTGGGGTCGGATGTGCTGGGATGGCCGAGTGAGTGCTCCGGGCGCAGCGCACGACCGTGCGTCTCCAGCAGGTGCAGAGCGAGGATCGCGTAGTCGATGTCGCCGTCGCGCGCGGATCCGTTGACCCGTCCACGCGTGGTCTCCGGCCAGTTGTCCACGAACTCGAAGCCATCCGGCATCGGGTCCAGAACGGGGAAGTAATCCGTGAGCGGGTACGCGTCCGCGAGCACCAGGTAACCCCGAATGCGTTCCGCGGTCCAGTGATCGCCCTCCTCCACGGGCTTGCCGAGGTTGCAGCCGGCGATGCGTCCCAGCCACCCCGCGTGTACCTGGTCGGGGTAGCCGCTGGAATCGGCCGCGAGCGCCGGCACGGGGTCCACGGCGGCGCGGATGTCCTCCAACGCGTCGGGTTCCTCGTAGGCCCAGCCCGGCAGGCGCGTGCTGTCCCCCATCACGTCGACCAGAGCGAGCAGCGCGGCGCGGTCGTCCGGATCGGTGGCGTTCGCGGCGCAGACGACATCGTCCACGTCGTACCCACTCTCCCGGCGTTGGGCGACCTCGTCTGCGAGGAGGTCCCTGGGCCGGCAGGCGTCCTGGGTGCTGTGCCGATACGCCTCATCGAGCTCGATGGCGGAGCGGGGAGAAGTTCGAGTCATCGAATTGGGGATCTTTCTGTTCTGCGTCCCGGGCCTCAGGAACGCCACCGGGTTTACGTACAAATCGTTTTGCATCAAGAGCGAGGGCGACGCCCGCGCCACGATCGGCTCGGCCGATGCGGTCAGGCGGACTCTCTCACGACGAGTCGGGTGGGCAGGACAGTGCGCCGGTACGGCGCGTCCGGCCCGTTCTCGACGCGCCACAGGATGGTTCGAGCGCAGGCGTCGCCGACTGCGGAGGCGGGATTGACGACGGTCGTCAGCCGGGGTGTCACGAGGTCCGCCGTTTCGATGTCGTCGAATCCGACGATGGCGATGTCGTCGGGCACCCGCAGGCCGGCCCGGCGCGCGGCCTCGAGCGCACCGATCGCTATCAGGTCGTTGGCGCAAAGGATCGCGCGCGGGCGATCGGCGCGATCCAGCAGGCGCGCCGCCGCCGCGGCTCCGCCGTCCCGCGCGAACGGCCCGTACTCGATCCACCGCTCCCGAACCTCGAGGCCCGCGGCGGCGACGGCCCCGCGGAACCCGGCGGCGCGGAACCCGGTCAGGCGAAGCGACCCGGTGACGCTTTCCGGGGGGCCGTCGATGAATCCGAAGTCGCGCACGCCCTTGCGCGCGAGGTGAGCCACGGCCTCGGTCAGGCCACGGGTGTCGTCGGTGCCCACGCAGTCCGCGGGCATCTCACTGGTTTCGTGCCCGATGATGACAAGAGGCATCGCCGGGCCCACGATCTCCCGCACCTCCGCGGCGGACAGCGCCATGGGCTGCATGACCACGCCGTCCACACCGCGCGCCGTCATCTCCTCCAGCAGCCTCCGCTCCGTCTCGGCGTCGCCATCGGTGTTGCCGATGAACGAGACGTACCCTTCGATCGCCAGCACGTCGTGGACCCCGCGGGCGACGGCCGGGTAGTAAGGGTTCGCGATGTCGACGAACACGAGGGCCACCGACTGGGTCTTTCGGCTACGAAGGCTCCTGGCCACCATGTTCGGGCGGTAGTTCTGCTCCTCGATGGCCTTCAGGATCCGCTCGCGCGTGTCCGCGGACACGGTCCGTTTGCCACTCAGCGCATGGGAGACCGTGGTGGGACTGACACCGGCAGCGGCGGCCACGCTCGCAATGCTGGGGCGGTCTGGATCTCGCGACATCGCGTCACCTTCTCGGGCCCTGGCCCTGGGGACCATGCAAATCGTTTTGCGGGTGATTGAGCTCGCTTAGCTAACGGGAGGAGGGAACGCCCTGTCAACCCCAGCTGGGTACCCAGAATTCGGCCGGAACCGGTGGTACCAGGCAGCCATCCCCCGCGCCGAGCACCTGTATGAGATCTACTTGAAGGAACGCGCCACCCGCCCGGGTGCGACGCCCATGGCCTTGGCGAGTTGGACCTGGGTGAGGCCGTTGCGTTTGCGTTCTTCGGCGAGGCGGCGTCCGCTCTGGCGGGC
Organism: Actinoallomurus sp. NPDC050550; assembly: GCF_040655075.1. Taxonomy (NCBI): domain Bacteria; kingdom Bacillati; phylum Actinomycetota; class Actinomycetes; order Streptosporangiales; family Thermomonosporaceae; genus Actinoallomurus; species Actinoallomurus sp. NPDC050550. The sequence goes on from NZ_JBFAJC010000040.1 coordinate 30,904, forward strand.
CATGAGGACTTTGCGGCGGCGCTCGGCCTCTTATTCGCCGCCGACACGTTCGATGTAGGCGGCGCGATCCCACTTGGTGTAGCTGGTCCTGCCCGGTCTCCTCTGCTCTCCCAGATCGAACGCGGCGAGGTATCCACCATCGAGGCGATCGCCGCCTGCGTCAATCGCGTCAGGGCTGGGCGCCCAACGTCTGCGCCGTCCGGGCCGGGCTGGTACAGGAACCGGGGCTTGCAGACGGCTCCGGCGATCAGTTGTGCCGCCGGCTCGAGCGCGTGCTTGGTCATGGGAGGCTCCGTTCTGGATGGGTCACCACGCAGCGTCCCTCGGCGCTCGCATCTGTCGAAGTCCCTGGGCGGGGCTCGCGGTCCCCGGCGGTGCCCTCCGGCGGTTGCGGACCAGCTGATCACAACCGTGCGGGGTGCCAGAATCGGTGCAGGGCGGTTGACCTGGGCATCTACCCTCGAGGCCTTCGACGCCTCGGTCCGGGCCAGCAACACCAACCAGCCGATCATGCGAACAAAGGTCAGATACAACAGTCGGGGGAACACGAGCTCACCGCCGACAGCCGTGCGGCGGTCCACGCTGGGTTGGCCGGGCTGGGGACGGCGCTGCAGCTTGACGGGTGAGCAGCAAGGAGATGCGGCCGCGCCCTCCGAAATCGCTCCACTCCTCAAAGGGCCTGCGCGCCGCATGCGTTACGCGATGCCGATCTGTTTCATCCTCCTCGAGCCCGCCGTGTCCTCGATCACGTATCACGCGTAGTCCTTCTCAGACCCCGCACTACGTGCGTCGCGTGATTTCCACGCCTGCCGATGACGGGCAACATCGCACGAAAGTCCGCACTGGAAGCCGGAACGGCGCCCACTCAGCACAGCAGGGATCCCTCATGCCAATGATCGACGTGTACGCCGCTCGGGGAATCATCAAGGACCGCAAGGGTTTGGCGCAGGAGCTCGCTCAAGCGATCATGCGCTGGGAGAAGGTTCCCGTCATTCCGTTCTTCACCGACAACACGGCCGCTTTCATCCACGAGCTGGACGCGGATGCCTTCTCCACCGCGGGTGGCAGCAGCGACCACGTGCGCGTCGCCGTGACCACCAACGCCGGTGCGCTAAACCGGGAGCAGCAACTCGGCCTGGTCAAGGAGATCTCCGAACTGGTGGCCAACGCATCGGGAGACCCCTCGCTGAGCGAACGTACCTGGGTCGCCCTGACCGAAGCGGTCCCCGGCGGCTGGGGCATCGGCGGCCACGCCTACACCAACGACGAAATCGTCCAGCACGTGCGCGAACTCCTCGGCAAGGAGTGAGACCCCGAAGGTGACCTGGTAGTCGCCGTCAGAAGTAGTGCGCGTCTTCGATGTCGATCGCGAGGAACGTGGATTCGAGGGCCGGCGTTCCGTTGGGGTTGCGTACATGGACCCGGCACCGGGTGGGCACGACGATGCCGTCGAAGTGCCGGTGTCGCGAGGCGTAGTGCACGGCCGGTCCGGGTCCGAGCAGGTCGAAGCCGAAGTCGATGCGCCGCAGCAGGCCCTCCGGGCCGAAGTAGAAGGTCTGTTGCTTCGACGGGGTGGCGAATTCGTCCAGGTAGGTGACGTGGAGGGCCTGCCAGACGGCTCCATCCTCCTGCCAGGGCTTTCCTTCCTCCATGTGGACGACGGAGCTCAGGAGGTGGAAGGGGACAGTGAGATGGTTCCACAGGACCTCCGCCGCGAAGTACGCGGCGTGGAAGTCGTCCCATGGTGTCTGCCGGGTGTGGGAGTCGAACCGGGCCCGGGGATCGAGTCGCTCGGCCACCAGGACCCCATCGTCCTGCTCGATGGTCTGGTGCTGAGGCTCCCAGGTGGTGTGGCGTCCCGGTCCAGGGTACGGAGCGATGGTCAGGCGTTGATCGCGCGTCTTTCCGGTGATGGCGATGTCGTCGAAGAGGCCCCTTTGCCCTTGACCGCCCAGATGGCTCCTTGGACGCGGGCGCGAGCCCGGAGGCGGGACAGCGTGCGCCAGTGTTCGGCTCCGCCGTGGGCCCGAACGGCCTGAGCGAGCAGGTCCTGCATGGGCCTCCTTCTGGTGCCTTCGACTTCGCCGCGCGATGGCCCCGCTAGGAGTCACCCGATCTCGCCGAGAATGACCTGCGCCACTCCATCCGCGTGGGAGAGCCGATGGCGTGGGAACCGGCCCTCGCGATCACACTCCGCCGAAAGACCCGCCCCGCCATCCCGTGCGGTACGTAGTCGGCGACCACCCCTACTACGTGGCCCGAGGCGCCTTCCCGCAGGCGATCGATTGCCCCGTGGTCCTGGTCGGCGTCGCGCCCCTTACGCCGAGGTGATGCGATCTCGCCGGTCGGCCAGCTCGCGCCGGGAATGGACGTCGAGTTTCCGGAACACCTTTCGCAAGTGGTAGTCCACGGTGTGCACGCTGAGGTAGAGCTGGGCCGCGATCTCGGCGTTCGTGGCCCCGCCGGCCGCCAGGCGGGCGACGCGCGCTTCCTGGGGAGTCAGCCGGCTGCCACCGCCGCGCGCGTTCCCGCCGGGCTGAACTGGATCCCCGGCTGCGGACAGCTCTTGTGCCGTTCTGGCCGCGTAACCATGAGCGCCCATCGCGTCGAAGAGCTCATAGGCGATCCGTAGCTCGTACCGCGCCTCTTTGGTCCTGCGCTCTCGCCGTAGCCATTCCCCGTAGAGCTGATGGCTCCGCGCCCTGCGCGACGGGCCTCGGGTGTTCCCGTGATGCTGGATGGCCCGCAGGTACAGCGCTTCCGCCGCCGAGGGGTCGGCGGTGATCAGTGCCTGCGCGCGGGCGAGGTCACCGAGCAGGCCCGGGATGGGGGTCCTGTCGGCGAGACGGGACAGGTGTTCCAGCAGATGCGTCGCCGCGTCGTTCTCGCCGGAGCGTGTCGCTGCCTCGACCATGTCGACGAGAGCGAACTTGACCTGGCAGGTGTCCCCGATCTTGTCTTCCAGGCTGAGGTACGCCTCGTGGTACCGGCCCTGGCTCAGCTCGATCACGCTGCGTGCGTAGTCGCAGAAAACCAGCTGATATCCCTGGCCGGTGCGGGCGGCGTGCTCCTGGACGGCTTCCGTCAGCGCACGGGCCTCCTCGAACCGTCCGCGCCACGCGGCGACGAGCAGGGCGCCCAGGTACAGCTGTGAGCCCCGGGCTTCTTCCAGCGCCGCACGCTGGTCGAAGAGGCGCTCTGATTCGGCGATGCGGCCGGCGATCAGCTCGGACAGCGCCGTGTGGCTGAGGGCCAGGGCCATCGGGATGAGGGCACCTTGCCGTCTGGCTTCGGCCTCCAGCCGCCAGGCGAGTTCGTGCAGGGCGATGTCGTCGCCGAGGATGGTCGCGTGCGAGCAGGCAGCGGCCAGCCACTGGAAGAGTTCAGGAGCCGTCGACTTCTCATGCCGTACCGCCTCAATAGTCTGCTGAAGCCGCGGGCCTGCGGTGCCGAGCCCTTCGAGATGGACCGCCGTGTCGGCTTCGAGCACCACGTCACCCGTCGTGGCCTGCATCCCGGCGGGGAGCGGGAGGGAACGGACCGTCTCGGCCACGCTGAGGCGTGATGCCCCCTGCGGCGCGAGCGAGCCGCTGATCTGCGCTTGGACGAGCGCTTCCACGAGGATGTCGCGAGCAAGACGGATGTCGACGGGTCCCAGCTCCCGGGCCGCCGCCAACAGGGAGTAGGTCGCTTCCGCCGGCGCGCCCGTCAGACGGTGGATCCGCGCTTGAACGCGCTGCACCAGGCCGTTGTAGCGCCGGTCCTCGCGGTAGGCGGCCGCCTCGTCGAGCAGAGCCTGGGCTCGCCCAGGTGAGCCCGCCACTGCGCCGGCCTCCGCCGCCCCCAGGAGACGGCGGGCACGGGCGGGCAGGTCCGACGTCAAGGATGCGGCGCGCGCCAGAAGCGTCGAACTGCCGGTCCAGCCGCCGCGGTCGCGGATGCGCTCCGCGGCGCGCTCGAGTTCGGTCGCCACGACGTCGTCCGGGTCGGTTGCCGCCACCGCCAAGTGCCAGGCGCGCAGGTCGACTTCGCCGAGCCCTCCCGCGACCTCGGCCAGGACGGCGTGGACCCTCGTACGCTGCGACAGCGGGGCGCCGTAATAGACGGCCGAACGGATCAGAGGATGGCGGAACTTGACGGTCTCCCGGATCGATAGGAGGTGCCGCTCCTCGGCGGCCGCTGCGGCGTTCGCGTCGAAACCCAGTGCCGGACCGGCCCGCCACAGCACGTTCGGATCACTCGTGGGATCGGCCGCGGAGGCCAGCAGCAAAGTCCGCGTCTGCGGTGGCAGCGCCAGCGCTTCGCGCAGGTACACCCGTTCCAGGGCCCGGCCGAGCGGGATGGGCTCCGGCAACGGCGCCTCACCGCTGAGCTGATCGGAACTCAGTTCCCGGCCCGCCTCGATCAAGGCGAGAGGATTGCCTCCGGTGGAGGCGACCACCCGGCTGCGGACGTCGGGATCGAGGACACCGGGCACCAGCGACTCCAGCAGCCGCCCGGCCGCCTCCGTACCCAGACTGGTCACGGCCAGTTCGGGCAACCCCGCCAGATGGTCGATGCGGTCCGTCTCGTCCCGGATGGCGAACACCATCGCGACGGAGTCCGCGTACAGCCGGCGAGCCACGAAGGCGAGCACCGCCGAGGACTCCTCATCGAGCCAGTGGGCGTCATCCACCAGGCATAGCAACGGCCTGTCATCGGCACGCACGGCCAGCAGCCCGAGCGAGGCCAGCCCGACGAGGAAACGGTCCGGCGGACTGGTCCGCTCCTGAAGCCCGAGCACCTGGCACAGTGCGGCGCGCTGCGGCTCGGGCAACGTGGACAACTGAGCCAAATGCGGCCTGAGCAGCTGGTGCAGCGCGGCGAAACCGAGCTCGGCCTCGGACTCCACGGCGTCGAAACGCATGGTCTCGAAGTCGGCGGCCGCCGTGAACTGAAGGTGATCGAGCAGTGCGCTCTTGCCGGTCCCGGGCCCACCCCGCAGTACGACGACCGCGCTCATCCCATGCCGGGCGGCGTCGAGCGCTGCCGTCAGCCGACCGCATTCCTCGTCCCGATCGAACAGCTCGTCCACTGGTCAACCCTAAGGCGCTGAAGAGAGGCCGGCTTCCGCTGCTCCCCGGCATGCGTCGAGTCCGTGCACCGAATCCGTGCCGCCCATACTGGCCGGCGCTGGAACCCTTGTCCAGTTGCCACAGGAACTGCGCGAAGCGGGCGGCCGTCGTCGCCGACTGGAACCGAAGCCACCGCCAGGTCCCGCCCCGACTTGGCTGTCCGGTCAGAGGACCCGTGGTCATGCCGCGGTCTCTTCCTTGGTACGCACGCGTCCCGAGCCACAAGGCGGTCGAGCCGGCGCTGCTCTGCGGCCGCCCAGCAGCCTACCCGCCCGGGGTCGAGGGGCGCGCCGTGGCCGACGTGGAGCTTATTAGTGATCAGCCGATCTTACCTGGTGGCGGCAGGACCGCATCGACCGGGGCCTGGAGCCGGGCCTGACCAGCGAGGAAAAGACAAAACTCGCTGCGGCCAAGCGCCGGATCATCGGGTTGGAGACCGAGCTGGCGGTGAGTCGGCGTGCGGTCGAGCTGGTGCGCGATGTGGTGCTCCAAAAGGAGGTTCGAGGCGGTCAAAGTGATGGCGGCGAGGCTATCCCGGTGGAGGTGGCCTGCCGTGTGCTGGATGTGTCGGTGTCGGGGTACTACGCCTGGCTATCTCGGCCGCCATCGGCTCGGGCGATCCGTCACGCCTAGCTGACCGGTCTCATCACCGACGCCCACCAGGCTTCTCGTGGCATCTACGGTGCGCGGCGAGCTCAGGCTCGCCTGCGGCATCATCGTCGGGCACGGCGCGGTGGAGCTCTTGATGCGCCGCGCGGGCCTTCGGGGTGCCATGGGCCGGCCGAAATGGCGCCGCATCAAACCGGAGCAGATCGCCAAGGACCTGGTCGACCGCCAGTTCACTCGCACCGGCCCGAACCAGTTGTGGGTCACCGACATCACCGAGCACCCCACTCGAGAAGGCAAGGTGTACTGCGCCGTTGTCCTGGACGCCTACTCCGTCGAGTGGTCGGCTGGTCCATCAACTCCTCACCCACCGCAGCACTGGTGACCAACGCCCTCGGCATGGCCGTCGACACCCGCTGGCGCGATCGTCCATTCGGACCAGGGCACGCAGGGCGGTCGATGCCATCGCCACCCTCAAAGACGACGGCGCGGCCGTGGTGGTCTCCACCCACGATCTCGCCCTGGCCCACCTGGCCTGTGAAGAGGCCTTCCTGCTCAACCGGCGCCAGTACGGGTTCGGCCCCGCCCAGACGACCCTGACCCCCGACCGGCTCCGCGCCACGTACGGCGGGCACGCCCTCGAGCTGCGCGGCGACCGCGTCATCGTCGCCCACTCATAGGCCCATGAATCAGATCTTCATCGCACCGTTCACCTATCCGTTCATGGCCCGCGCGCTGGTCGAGCTGCTCATCCTCGGCGCTGGCCGGCACGGTCGGTGTCCTCATACTGCTGCGGCGGCTGGCGTTCATGACCGACGCCCTCACCCACACCGTCTTCCCCGGTGTCGTCATCGGCTACCTGCTCACCGGCGAGGGCGGCATCTTTGGGGCGCGCTGATCGCCAGCGGCCTGACCGCCGTACTCCTCACCCTGCTGACCCGCCACCGCGCCGTCACCGAAGACACCGCCCTCGCGGTGCTCCTCACGACGTTCTTCGCGATCGGCGTCGTGCTCGTCTCGCGAGAGTCCGGTTACACCGCGGACCTGACCGCCTTTCTGTTCGGCCGGATCCTCACCGTGACCGGACAGCAACTCGCCGAGACCCTTGCGGTAACGATCCTGTTCGTCACGCTCGTCCGCCGCTGCGCCGAACTGCCCGACACAGGCGTCTGTGACATCGGCACCGCCGCCACCCAGGTGCTGCGCACGCTGGCGCGCCGCATCCAGATGCTCGAACAGGAGATCCGCTCCCACCAGCAGCAGCTGACCGCCCTCATCACCGACTGCGCCCCTCAGCTGCTCCAACAGCACGGGATCGGTCCTGATACCGCTGCGGCCCTGCTCATCACCGCTGGCGACAATCCCGACCGGCTCACCAGCGAAGCCGCGTTCGCCGCCCTCTGTGGCGTCAACCCGATCGAGGCATCTTCGGGTAAGACCGTCCGTCACCGCCTCAACCGCGGTGGAGACCGCCGCGCCAATAGCGCCCTTTACACGATCGTGCTCACCCGCCTGGGCCGCGACCAACGCACCCGGGACTACGCCGAACGCCGCACCCGCGAAGGCAAGTCCAAGAAAGAGATCATCCGCTGCCTCAAACGCTACGTCGCCCGCGACGTCTTCCCTCTTATCCAGGCAGCGCTTTCACCAGCAGAAACGACCTCAGCGGCGGCTTGACAAACATAGGGGCGTCATCACGCTCCATCTCCAGCTCCGCGCGCTCCTTCTCCCAGGCCGCCTTCTGCTCGCGCAACCGAGCCAGCTCCGCACGCTCCGACTCGCCAAGCGTGCCGCTCTCGCCCTCCCGCTCGCGGTCGAGCTTCACCCAGTTATGCAGCGTGTAGGGGCTGATCCCCAGATCCCGCGCGACCTGCGCGACGGGCTTGCCGGTCTCCTTGACGATCCGTACCGCTCCTTCTCGGAACTCCGGATCAAACCGGCGTCTCTTGTCTCCCACGGCCCAACCATCTCTCTGGTTCAGGTCTCCACGCTACGAGGGGAAGCGCAATGGTCATGTACCGGTCGGCCGAAGAGCCCAGTGTGGCGTGCATGTCGATGCGGTGCTTGACGCGGCCGTCCCGTCCGATCAGATGCGTGGCGTCGACGCGTACGGCGTGCCGGGACAACTCCGGCACCAGATCCATCCGTTGGGCGACGTCGTATCCGGCGCTGGAGAAGTCCAGCAGATAGCCGCCGGTGCGCAGCGCGGGCGCGCGTTCGACCAGCGTGGGGCGGAACCCGTGCTTGGCCAGCCAGTACGCCAAGGTGGGCCCCACGACACCGGCGCCGCAGATAAGGATCTCTCGGTTCTTCATTCGGATCTCTCATTCGTTTGAGCCTCACGCCTCGACGTCGGGCGATAGCCACGTCCGGTCGCTTCGTGGTCAGGGAGCGGTGGGGTGCTCAAGGGGCGGTGGAGCCAGGTGTGCAGGGGGTCGCGGGCGCCCTCACGGCTGATCAGCGGTGCGGTGGTGAGCTGGAAGCCGGCGGTTCGGGCGACCGCGGCGCTGGCGGTGTTGCCGGCGGGGATGCGCACGATCACGCGGGTGGCGGCCAGGGTGTCGTAGGCGTAGGCGTAGGCGGTGATCAGCTGGACTGCGCGGCCGGCCAGCCGCTGGCGACGGTGCGCGGCGCCGATGGCGTAGGCCAGTTCCACCTCGCCGGGGGCGCCGGTAGGGAACAGCAGGATCTCGCCGAGGGGCCGGTGACCATCGGTGGTGATGGCGAGTTGGAGCCTGCGGCCCGCGGCGCGGCGCCGGCGGGCCAGGTCCAGGTAAGCGCGGGCGGCCGCCTGGTCGAAGGGAGCGCGTAGCGGGGCCCAGCGGTCGATGTGGGGTTCGTCGAACAGCTCGGCCATCGCGGGCACGTCATCGTCGTCCCATTCGCGCAGGATGAGACCCGAACCGGTGAGCTGGATGGCAGCGGGCACGATGATGCCGCCGTTTGAGGCTGTGGCCATGGCGGAGGTCAGCTTTCTGTGGTGGTGGCGCGGCGCCAGGCGGCGTTGCGCAGCAGGCGCAGCCCGTTCAGGCCGACGATGACGGTGGATCCCTCGTGCCCGGCCACGCCCAGTGGCAGCGGCAGGTCACCGAGCAGGTCCCAGGTCACCAGTACGGTGATGAAGGTGGCGGCGATGAGGAGGTTGGCCACCACCAGGCGGCGGGCCCGGCGGGCCAAGGCGATCACGGCGGGGACGGTGGCCAGTTCGTCGCGGGTGATGACCGCATCCGCGGTGTCCAGGGCCAGGTCGGATCCGGCGCGGCCCATCGCGATGCCGACGTGAGCCGATGCCAGCGCGGGGGCGTCGTTGACGCCGTCGCCGACCAGCGCTACCCGCCGGCCGCCGGCTTGCAGTTCGTGCACCGCCGTCACCTTGCCGGCCGGCAAGAGTTCCGCATGGACCTCGCTGATGCCCGCCTGCGCGGCCAGCCGGGCCGCCGCACGTGCGTTGTCGCCGGTCAGCAGCACCGGCGTGACCCCGATCAGCGTCTTCAGGCGGTCCACGGTCTCGGGAGCGCCAGGCCGTATCTGGTCGGCCAGTGCCAGCACCCCGGCCAGGTCGCCGTTCACGCGCACCGCAACGGCCGTCTGCCCGCCGTCCTGCAGGTCGGCCACCATCTCAGCGGCGGTGCCGTCGAGCAGTTGGGCCGGGCTGGCGACCTCGACCACGCTGCCCTGCACGCGGGCACGCACGCCGCGTCCGGGCTCGGAGCTGAAATCCTCAGCGGCCATCAGCGTGATGCCGCTCTCGCGGGCGGCCCGCACCACGGCGCGGCCCAGCGGATGCTCCGATCCCTGCTCAGCCGCGGCCGCCAGCGCCAGCAGCTGCTCTTGTGACCACCCGGTACCGGCCAGCACGTGCACGCCGGTCAGATGTGGGCGGCCCTCGGTCAGCGTGCCGGTCTTGTCGAAGGCCACCGCTGTGGCGGTGCCGAGTTGTTCCATGACCACGGCCGACTTGACCAGCACGCCGTGCCGGCCTGCGGTGGCGATGGCGGCCAGCAGCGGCGGCATGGTGGCCAGCACCACCGCGCACGGCGAGGCGACGATTATGAAGGTCATCGCGCGCAGCAGGCTGTCCTGCACCGCCGTCCCCCACAACAGCGGCAGCGTGAACAGCGCCACGGTGGCGGCGACCATCACGACGGAGTAGCGCTGCTCGACCTTCTCGATGAACAACTGAGTGCGCGCCTTGGTGGCGCTGGCCTGCTCGACCATGGCCACGATCCGGGCGATAACCGTCTCGTCGGCCGGGCGGGTCACCCGCACCCGCACGACGCCGGTGCCGTTCAGCGTGCCGGCGAACACCTCATCCCCGGCCTGCTTGTCCACCGGCACGCTCTCGCCGGTGATGGACGCTTGGTCGACGGCGCTGGCGCCGGACAGCACCTGCCCGTCGGCGCCGATGCGTTCCCCTGGCCGAACCAGGATCACCTCACCGACTTGGAGGGAGGCTGCGTCCACAATCTCCTCGCTGTCGCCAGCGTTCAGCCGGGTGGCCTGCTCGGGCGCCAGGTTCAGCAGGCTCCGCACTGAGTCTTCGGTGCGTTTGGTGGCCAGCGCCTCCAGCGCGCCGGAGGTGGCGAAGATAACGATCAACAGCGCGCCGTCAAAGACCTGCCCGATCGCCGCCGCGCCGATCGCCGCGGCGACCATCAGCAGGTCCACATCCAGGGTCCGCTCACCCAGCGCTTTGAGCCCGGCAAGGCCGGGTTCCCATCCGCCGGTCGCGTAGCAGGCCAGATACAGGCCCCACGACAGCCACGACGGCGTCCCGGCCAGCTGGCTGGTGCCGGCGGCGGCGAACAACACGGTCGCGGCAGCCGCCCAGCGCACCTCCGGCAGCGACCACATCCCGGACCGCCGGAACGAGACGGCCCGTGACGGCGCTGCGGCGCCGGCCTGACGGGCGGCTGGGGTTTTCAGTTCTGTTATCACCGCGCCATCGTATATGCGCACTCACGCAGATACGCAAGCAGGCAGGCTGCGGGGTATGCTGAGCGCATGCACACGTCGCTGCCGGACTTCGACATGCCGAACGAGGAACAGGTGCACCTGGCCGCCGAGTCGTTCCGGCTGCTGTCTGACCCCACCCGCATCAAAATCCTGTGGGCGCTGCTGCAGGGCGAGTCCAACGTCGCATGCCTGGCCGAACTCACCGGTGCCGCCTCCACCGCGGTTAGCCAGCACCTGGCCAAACTCCGCCTGGCCGGACTGGTCAAGGGCCGCCGCGAGGGAACCTTCGTCTACTACAGCGCTGCCGACGAACACGTGCGCCGCCTGCTGACCCAGGGCTTGTTCCACGCCGACCACATCGACCGCGACGACCTGGACCACGCACCCGGCCTCGCCACCGTCGACGAGCCTGCTGTCGGGTAGCCGCAAGGTTCAGGCCACGCGCTTCCATCGCCCGCCGCGTCGCGGCATCCGCGTGTGCTTCGCGGCCACCTCCGCGCTGCCCCGCAGCGGCGTCCTGACCATGCCCCTGCCAACCAAGCGCTCAGCAGCGGACACAGACGCGACCGACCCAAGCAGGTGGGTGGTTACCCTGCGTGGACCTGCACCGCCCACAGCGCCCCAACCGGACATCGACACCGCCACTGAGCGCTGTCAAAACTCATCGACATTTCCGCGCCCACCGATCATTAAGCGCTGCCGGAACTCGCCAACATCCGCTGTCAGCTGTCATCTACGAAGCCACACAACCCAGTGAACGACCGGAAGCGCGCGACCGCAACGAAGATCTCCAGCTGGTGCACGGTATAAACCCGTGTGAATGTGGAAATTCCTATCACGGCGGTCAGTCCGTGATGAGTATGAACTTCTCCCGCGGGCCGACGGCCTTCCGGTTAGCGATCAGCGAGGATGCACCCGTGTGCCCCGCCGTGACGTACCGGTTGTTGGCCATGGCGACGAGGCTGACGGTCCCGTCCGAGTTGTGGTGCAGCATGAAGGTCTGCGCGCGGCCGAGGGTGGTGCTGTCGGCCTTCAGGGGTGCCTTGCCGGCCGTGACGAAATGGTTGTTGGCGTGAGAGCGCAGGGCGACCTTGCCCCTCCCGGCGTCGATTAGATCGAACTGCTCCCACGGCCCGATGGCGGTGCGGTTGGCGATCAGCGCTTTCGCGCCTGCGTTTTCCGCGGTGACGTAGCGTTTTTTGCCGACCATGCGCAGGCTGATCACCTTGTGAGAGACGACAGGCCTGGTGGGACGCTTGGCGGTCAGGGCGATTTTGCCCTTGAGCATCTTTCCGCCGTCGCCGGTGAGTCGCAGGTAGTAGTCCGAGGAGCAGGGCGTGCCGTCCTCGTCCAGCGAAAGGAAGCCGGAGTCGGTGGGCACGGTCGCCTGGGTCTCGGCGGTCTTGAGAATCTGGTTGCCCTCGTTGAACTCGTCGAACATCGAAATGTAGATGCCCTGGGCGCCGAGCCGGACCATGTTGTAGAACTGCCGCCACATGAAGTCGCCGTGGGCGCGCTCGCGGAGCGAGAGGTCACCAGGCAGTACGCAAGGCTGGTAGTCGATACCGTGGGCCTTACATTCGGCCTGGTCGCCGAGGTTGACATTCTGGTAGTACCAGTCCGATCCGGCGGCGTCGCCGATGGCTCCGACCATCCACGGCGAAATCATGTTGAATGCCCGGTAGACGTCGGCGAGCCCGCCACCACCGTTGGTCCGCCACTCGTGGGGCACGCCACCGATGACGTAGCAGCCCTGCGCCTTGAACCAGTTGATGACGTCCAGGCAGGCGCCCGAGTCGAAGGGATGGACCCCGAACCCCCAGATACAGACGACGGGCTTGCCATTCTGCTTAGCGTATGCGGCCGAAGCGGTGTGGGCGGACATCTTTTTGGTCCAGTCCGCCTTGATCTCGGACTGCATGTTCGTCCAGCCGGTCACGTCGTACATGATGTAGAACTTCACGTTGTGCGACTCGGCCGCGTGGCGCACCTTGGTGGCCATCGCGTCACGTGTCGGGCCTTCGCCGCCGGTTGGGTTGAAACGCTGGAGGGCCGCGGTGTCGATGCCGTACTGACGCATCCAGGAGAAGTGGGTGTCGACGGTCTGCTGGTCATAGGACGAGAAGAGCGTGGCAGGTTGGCCGTTTCCAAGTTTGGCGTACGCGGTCTGGTAAGTGTGAGTGTATTCGCGCATGTCGGGCCAGCAGTTGATGCCGGCGTTCGACCGCGAGGGGGCCTTGCCCCAGTCCCGCGCCCAGTGCCACCAGCCGTCGATGGGGGCGGAGTCGCCCTTGGCGGCGAACCAACCCTGGTAGCCGACGGTGATCTTGCCGACCACGTCACCGGTCGCGCCGGACGCCGGTGGAGCGGAGGACGCGCCGGCCTCCAGCGAGGCAGAGGACCTGCTGGCGGCTTTGGCGAGACCCAGCGCGCCGATCGCGGCGGCCGCGGTACCACCCGCAGTGGCGCCGAGGACCCTGCGGCGGGACCAGTTTTTCCTGCGGGGGGATTCTGACATGCCTGTGGCTCCAAGGGCAGGCGCCCGGCCGGGACGGCCGGCGCGACGGCGAACTGACGGGGGCGCTGCTCGGAACACCCCATTGCAAGTCCTCTGGCTAAGTAGCAGGTTGAGATGGGTTTGTCCGCGGGCTCGTCGTTGTGGATGTAAGCGCGCTCCACCAAATCCGACGGCCCAGCGAACAACGCCACAACAACAACACGGCTCCCAGCACGCGCAGAGTTCACCCGCCTGGATGAGCATGTGACCGCATTGGAGAAGGCGGTCCTGGCCTCCGCCGGTGACACCGCGGCCCCGTGCCGCCGCAAGAAGCGCATCCGCAAGCACCAAGACGCCCTCACACTGGTCCAACGCAACCCCGAACTGCTCGCCAACGCCGTCTCCGCCGGGTACCTCACCTACCGAACCGGCGACGACGGCCACCCCACCGACATCAAACTCGCCCCCGACGTCGCCTTCAGCCTCGACATCGCAAGCAGCCTCCACGACACGTTCCTGCTCGATCCGCAGGACGAGAACAGTGACACGCATCACTGACGTTCTCGGGCTCTCCACTCCGGTGCGCAGGCGACGCCGGATAGGGCGTAACTTTCGACGGAGGGCCGCTGCACCAGAGGTGGGGGTCGAAGAGCGGCGGCTGCGGCCAGTTCGTCCGGGGCTCGGAAGATCAGAACGTCATGGTGGGCGGGCAGCGTGACCGGGTGACCGGTGGCGCGCTCGTGGCGGGCGGCGCTGGGCCATGGAGGCCAGTACGAGCAGGCGGTCGCCCCGGAGTTCGGCCAGCAGGGCCACGCACCGGTCGACGGGCACCAGTCCGGCCGCACGCGCGGCGTCGCGGGCGTGCCCGGTCAGGTCCAGCAGCAGGCCGCGCTGTCGGCGCGGCCGTACGGTGACGACGATGTGGCCGCCGGGGCGCAGCAGGGGCCGGCACTCGATCAGCGCCTGCTGCACGCGGCCGGCCGGGTAGCGGCGGAGGCGGGCGAGTGGTTGAGCACCATGCCGTCGGGGGTGGCGCCGTCGTACTTGGCGGCAGTGATGTTGGCGCGGGCGACGGGCCACCAACGGGGCTGGCCGGTCAGTCCGATGGCGTGCCGGCCGGAGCGCAGGGCTTCGGTCAGCACGGTGCCCGCGCCGCAGTCCGGGTCCAGGACGGTGTCGCCGGGGCGGGTGTAGGCGGTGATGGCGTGGCTGCGCATGACGGCCAGGATGGAGGGGAAGGCGCCGGTTCGGACTCGGCACCGGTCTTCGCCCAGGGTTACGTCCCGGACGTAGTGGTCGCGGTTTTCGATCGGCCACTCGCCGCGGGCGAGTTCGGCGAGTCGTCGGGGGCCGGCTTGGGCGGCGGACAGGCTGGTGATTCCGAGCACTGCCTGGCTGGACAGGTGTTCCCCGGCCAGGTCCAAGAAGCGACGTTCGATCAAGAACACCTGCTTGACGTGGGGAAATCGGGTGTTCTTGGGGGCGGGCCTGACCTGGATGGTGCGGATCTCCTGGCGGCCGTGACCGCGGTCGTAGGTGGTCCAGCCGATGGGCACCTCGCGCCAGGCCAGCGCGTCGAGTCGATCGAACAGGCCCGGCTGGTTACCGCCCACCGGCAGCACGAAGTACGCGCCCCGCCGATGCAGATACGCCGCGTGCTCACGTTGGGTATGCATCATGTCGGCACTGATCACCACGTTCTTCAGGTCCGGGATCTGGTCGAGCAGCGGGATGAACGCGGTGATCTCGTTGCTCTTGCCGTCTACATCCAGTTGGGCGACCGTGATCCCATCCTCGGCGAGCATCACGCCCATCCGGTGCCGGGCGCGGCGCCGGCCCTCGGCCGTACCTCGCTGGGTCTTGCCGTCCACGGTCATCGGGATCAGTTCGCCCACGTCATGAACGCCGGCCAGTTGCGCTGACCGATGGCGGGCATAGGCCGCGTCGACCTCGGCGGCATCCACCCGCTCCAGCACGCGGCACACCGTGTCGGGGTGTGGCGCCTGATACAGACCGGTCCGAGGGTCCTGACGTGCACCGACACCGGCAAGAACGTGCTGGGGGACCGCGCCGGCCCAGTGCTTGATCGCCGCGAACGTCGTCGCGCCGCTCACCACCGCGGCCTGCACCAAGGCCAGGATCACCACGAGCGAATGACGGCGTCCCCGCCGATCACGCGGATCGGTGATCTGCGCCCACACCTGCCGCAGATCAACGGCCGAACCCCCGGCCCCGGGCTCCTCACCCTCCATGAGGGTGGCGGCGATGGCCGAGACGGCCGCGGGCATGACAGACTGCACGGACAACGAGGCTCCAGCGAACGAGTTGATCTTCGACAATCACCCGTTCTATGGGGCCTTGTTGCATGTCAGCCCGGTGACACACCCACCGCGATCACCTCGTGACCTGACCTCACCGTCTCACCATCCGAGAATGCGGGCGGCCCTGGCCCCGCCCGACCTGTCCGTCCTCTCACAACTGCGCATATAGGCCGCGCCAGACGGCGCGCGATGTGCCGTCCCTTCGCGACCGCATCGGCAGTTATGACACAGAGGACAACGCAATGAACAGCATCAACCGCCGCTCCGTCCTGCTCACCGGCCTGGGAGTCGCTGGCGCCGGCGCTCTCGCCGCCTGCAGCAGTGGGGGCGGAAGCGGCTCCGGTGGCGGCAACGCCCTGATCAGCCCCACCGACCCGGCTGTCGCCGCCGGGGAGAAGCAGCGCAAGAGCGCCGGACGGCAGCAGAAGCTCACTCTGACCGCCGCACCCACCATGATCGACTTGGGTGGTGGCGTCATGCCCAAGACCTGGGCCTTCGACGGTCGCACCCCCGGCAAGGAGGTCCGGCTGTCCGTCGGCGACACCCTGGTCGCCGAGCTGTCCAACCAGCTCCCGAACAAGACCACCACGTCGATCCACTGGCACGGCATCGCACTGCGCAACGACATGGACGGCGTGCCGCCCGCCGTCCAGACCGCCGTCCGGGCCGGCTCCACCTTCACCTACCAGTTCATCGCCGACGCCCCCGGCACATACTTCTTCCACCCGCACGTCGGCGTCCAGCTCGACCGCGGCCTGTACGCCCGCTGATCGTCGAGGACCCCAAGGAGACCCTCGCCTACGACGACGAGTGGGTCGTCCTCCTCGACGACTGGATGGACGGCGTCACCGGCACTCCCGACGAGGTCTTCACCGAGCTCAAGCAAGGCATGGGCGGCACGAGCGGCATGGACATGGGCAGCAGCGCCAGCCCCAGCAGCTGCTCGGACGACAGCATGGGAGACATGGGCAGGACGGGCATGGGGGACTCCGCGTCGCCCTCCGCCTCGGCCTCCTCGGGCGGCATGCCGCCGAAGTTCATGTTGATGGGCGCCACGAGCAAGCTGCTCGGCGGCGACGCCGGCGACGTGAAGTACCCGCACCACCTGATCAACGGCCGGGTGGCGAGTGACCCGGACGTCTACACCGGCAGGCCCGGCAGGAAGGTGCGTCTGCGGATCATCAACGCGGGCTCGGACACCGCCTACCGGGTCGCCCTGGGCGGCCACAAGCTGACCATCACCCACACCGACGGCTTCCCGGTCGAGCACCAGGAGGTGGACGCCCTGCTGGTCGGCAGTGGTACGACGTCCTCGTCACCCTCGGCGACGGCGTCTTCCCGCTCGTCGCCCTGGCCGAGGGCAAGAACGCGAACGGCCTCGCACTGGTGCGCATGGGTTCGGGGAGCAAGCCGTCTGCGACCGTCCGTCCGAAGGAGCTCGACGGCATGATCATGACGGCGTCCCAGCTGCGGGCCGCCGGCGAGGTGCGCCTGAAGTCCGCCAAAGCCGACGTCACCCACCAGCTCAAGCTGACCGGCGGCATGGAGAAGTACAACTGGGCCATCAACGGCAAGCCGTTCGACATGAAGGATCCCGAGGCGAATCCGATCCTCGTCGAGGAGGGGCAGCGGGTACGGCTCGACGTCGTCAACGCCACGGACATGTGGCACCCGATGCACCTGCACGGCCACACATACCAGCTCGGCACGTCCGGACCGCGCAAGGACACCACGATCGTGCCGCCCAAGAAGAAGGTGTCCGTGTTCTTCGACGCGGACAACCCGGGGCAGTGGATGCTGCACTGCCGCAACGCGTATCACGGCGAGGCCGGGACGATGGCGAACGTGGCCTGCAAGGCCTGACGTTCTCCTCGCTCTGACTGGACGGACGCACCCGGTTTCGACGGATGCGTCCGTCCCGGGTTCCGCAGATATCTGATCGCCTAGAGCAACAAAAGCGCCACTGACCTGGGAGGACAGCCTGCGAGGCGTGAACGACGCGTGTCTCTAGAGACCTGCGAATACCCAGGTCAGCCCGCCTGCCCTAGAGACACAAAGCCCTGCGGAAACCGCATTGAAAATCGGGCAAACGGCACTATTTGGGTAGGTAGCACCACTCTGATCTTGACAATGAAGCGCATCCAGAACGACCTTGGACTCGATACGCTCATCAAGCCCGGACCGCCCTGACGTGCCCGGAGTCACCGCTCCAAGTCTCTGACCAGCGAGAATGTCAGTTCCTAGAGACACGACCCTACCCTAGGCCGCCGAGCATTTCCCCAGGTAGATCCACGACTCGTGACACTAGGTCACCGGATATCTGCGGAACCCCGGTCCGTCCAGCGGCACATGCCCCAAGCTTTCCCCTGGTGTTCGAGATGGGCGAGCCATGCGCAGAGCGTCTCAGGAAAACCAGGAGAGATCGTCAACATTGCTCGCGTCAGTGTGACGACAGCGCGTAGATTCACTGCCAACAGCCAGTCGAACTCCTCGGCGTCTACCTGATCGAACGTTCCGGCGAGGGCTACGCCGGCATTGTTGATCAGTAGGCGGATGTCCGGGTGCTCGGCGGCGAGCTGATCACCGAGGCCTCGGGTGGCTTCTTCGTCGGCGAGGTCGACCACATAGGTCGTCACTGGCGTGGTCGTGCGGGAACGTACGGTCCCGGCGACCTGCTTGAGTCGTGTGGCGTCGCGGTCGACCAGGACCAGTGAACTGCCCTTACGGGCAAGCTCGTAGGCAAGCTGCTCGCCCATTCCGCTCGCCGCACCGGTGACGATGGCGGTTCCAGACTACTTCCTGCTGGCACTCAGCCTCGATCCACCGCGCGATAGCCGATCTGTTGCTGACCGACGATCTTCACCGAAGTCATCCGCCCACGATCAGCACGAGCATCCCGAACCCCACGCACACCAGACCCGTGACCTGCAACTTCACGATGCACACCACTCAAAGGCCTGGAACGCGATGCCAGGTCAACACAGGCGTGGAGCCAGGCACACGGGGGCCCGGCTCCACGTCTTCTTCGTCACAGCTGCCTGCCGGCAAACGGCCACGGCACCCGGCCGCAGCCACCGCGAGACGTCGTTACTCCGGACGCACCGGGGCGGCGACCAGCTCGTCCAGCCCGGGGAACGGATTGTCCGGTCGGTGCTTGCGATAGACGATGTCGACGAACGACAGCGGCGCCCACTTCGACGGCTGCTCGTCGATCTGGTGGGCCACCTGTGCATGGATGTTGTTCCGCAGATCCAGAAACGGAAACGCCGCGTGCGCCGCGTCCAGTACCGCCCGGTCCACCTCCTCGATACCGAAGGCGAACATGTCGGCGCCGATACCGAAATGTGCGAGAGCGCCGACCGTATGCTTGTGGGGCGCGATCCCTGGGGAGGTATGCAGCGCCACCGCGTCCCAGATCTGGTCGGCGGCGACATCGGACAGCCCGTGTTCCCGGGCGAATCGAGCGGCCCGGAACGCACCGTCCACCTCGAACCGGTTCGGCCCCTGCCCCGCGTCGGTCAGACCGATGTCGTGCAGCACCGTGGCGAGAAAGAGCGTCTCGTCGTCGTAGTCCACGCCTGCAACGAGGTTCCTGGCGGTGGCGATACTACGAGCGTAGAAGTAACTGCGGACAGCGTGGTTGAGCAGCCATTCCGGAGAGTGCTCGGCAGTGAAGGCAACAGCGGCCTCCGTAGCCGCCGTACGCGGCCACCCTCCGATCTCCTCCAGCAGTTTCTCGAGCACGCTCACTTGACCTCAGCCTCCAGTGCCAGGTGCTCGGCGGCAACCGCCTCGACCGACCGCAGCTCACCCACGACGTTGGACTGCTCGAAGTAGGTGTACCAGCCGGAGCTCTCGACACCGCCCAGGAACCCGTCGGCCAGATCCCTTGAAGGGGCCTGCCAGACCGCAAACCACTCATGGGACGCGGAATGCGCGGCCGGTTCCACCCTGCCCCAGCCGAGCGTCACGACGCCGATTTCCGCGAGCTGCTTCATGGCTTCCTGAATCCCTGCGAACAGGTTGTTCCGCGTCTCCTCGTCGGCGGCGAAGAACGCGGGCTTCGGGGTCCACGTCTCGACTACTACGTACATGTTGCGCATCTCCTCACTCATCGCGATCGGCGACGCGACCAGCCTAGAAAGACCGAGGCCACCGTACGATGGCCAGATGGACAATAATCCCAAAGATCTGGCCAAGGTCGCAGTGGTGGTGCAGCCGGGCTACGTCCCGTTGGACGTAGCCGTTCCCCAGCAGGTGTTCGGCCACTGGCCGGACTACGTGACCGCCTGCTGGCCCGGCAGCGCCACCTACGAGCTGACCTTGGTGAGTCCGGTTCCCGCGGAAAACTCGCTGGTGCCCCGCGAGGTCGAGCCGCTCGACCGGCTGGACACGGCCGACACCGTGATCGTCGCCGGAGTGCAGGACCCCACCGAGCCTCCGGACGCCGAGCTGGTCGAACGGCTGCGTGACGCGTACGACCGGGGCAGCCGGATGGTGTCGATATGCACGGGCGCCTTCGCCCTGGCGGCGGCCGGGATCCTGGACGGCCGCAGCGCCACCACCCACTGGCACTGGGCCAGACTGCTGCGAGACCGCCACCCGTCGGTCACGGTCCGCGAAGCGGAGCTCTACGTCGAGGACACCGGCGTCTTCACCTCCGCGGGTGTCCTCGCCGGAACCGATCTGTGCCTGCATCTCCTGCGGCTCGACCATGGCCAGGCCGCCGCGAACACGATGGCCCGCTTCCTGGTCAGCCCGCCCCACCGCGATGGAGGACAGGCCCAGTTCATCGAGCACATCCCGTCCGGCGGCGACTCCGAGATCACTGACGTGATCACCTGGATCCTGGAACACCTCGACGAGCCACTCACCCTGGAGTCGGCCAGCCGACACAGCCACATGAGCACACGAACCCTGCGCCGCAGATTCCGGGCCGTGACCGGAACGAGCGTCATGAACTGGGTGGCCACGCAACGCGTAGCCCGCGCCCGCGAACTCCTCGAGACCACTCGCCTCGGCATCGACGATATCGCCCACCAATGCGGCTTCGGCTCCGCCGAGTCACTGCGCATCCACTTCACCGCGATGACCAGGACCAGCCCGTCGAGATACCGCCGCACCTTCGCCGCCTGACTGCCGGCTTCCGTCTCCGAACAGAAGGCCGTGCCAGGTCATGCCGCGATTGCCAGACAGCACGGGCTGATCACATGCCGTTCGACAGGCCGGGCCTTGCGGCGGGTGAGCCGGCGGGTCATGAGCGCGATGACTGCCTAATCCCTGGACCACTGAGCGTCTCCGCAACCGCAATGTGGTCCACTCGGTCAAAAAAATCTGTACGCTAGATGCCGGTGTGAAGTACGCGCAATCGGGTCTGCGGCTCGAGAGGGCCGGGAGAGATGAGGCTGCGGCCATGGGCAGGACTCGCGGGTTCGACGCGGACCAGATGCTGACGGTCATCCGGGAGCAGTTCTGGTCACACGGATACGAGGGCACCTCGACGTATGACCTCATGGCGGCCACAGGCCTGGGCAAGGGCAGCATCTACAAGGCCTACGGCAACAAGCACGAGTTGTACCTGCGCACGTTCGACGACTACTGCGGAGGCCTCGTCGCGGAGGCCAGGCAGGCCCTCGCCCCTGAAGCAGGGGGTGCGCCACTGGAGCGCATCGAGGGTTACCTCCTGGCCGTCACTGGCCGGATGACCCGCCAGGCGCCCCCCGTCGGGTGCTATCTCACCAAGGCCACAGTCGACGTGGCGGCCGCTGACAAGGCTGTGGCCAAGATCGCCAAGGATGCCTATGAGAACATCGCCAGCGCCATCGAGTCGGCTGTGCGGGAGGCTCAGTCGGCCGGCGAGGTGGGCATGGAGAAGGACGCGAAAGGGCTGGGGTACCTCCTGGTGTCAGTGGTCCGCGGTGTGGACTGCTTGTCCCGGACAAGAGTGGCCGCGGACGTGCTGACAGCCACGACGCAGGCCGCACTCGCCGTATTGCGCGCTTGACGGGTGTCCCGTCGCAAGTGATCGGACTCCGGTCCGGACTTGTGGCCTCCGGCGACCAGGTCAGTTGACGGACGGTCGGGTCGCGCACCGGCCGGCGTCGCTCTGCCGTAACGTGACCCGGCTCTTCGCGACCAGGGGCTGCGTGGCGGCGGCAGCGGTGTTCACCACTACGTCAGCCAGCTCGCACAAGGCACGGTAACCACGGGCCATACGCAGGCACGCCCGAACTCCGACGAGCGCCCCGTGCTGGATGACGACTCATCCTGAACGCATCCGATCCGCGCGCCATCGGCCGTGGTCGGTCTCTGTCTCGTGCCGCACGACGAGCACGCGCCCTGTACGCCCAGTGGATGTCAGCCTCGGAACACTCACACTCAGACAGTGGTCTTCAACGCCACGTCCAGCAGCGTCTCGGCCGCTCGCCGGGCATCCGTGAAGGCCTCCGCGTCGTCGCTGGAGGCCGCCAGCGCGTTGGCACCCTCGAAGAGCACGGCCAGTTGCCGGCCCAGGGGCTCCGGGTCAGCCGCTCCCGCCTCGGCGGCGGTGGCCACCAGGCGGTCGCGGAAGGCCTGCTTGTGCCGCTGCGCGAGGTGGGCGATCTCGGGAAGTTCCCCGGCGCCCTCGACGACGGCGTTGTGGAACGGACAGCCACGGATGACCGCGGCCGGCCCCCCGTCGATCGGAGCGAAGATCGCCAACAGCCGCTGAACCGGCGTCAGATCGCGGCGCTCCAGCTCCGATTCGGCGAGGAGCGGCGTCTCCTTGTCGAACCGGCGCAGATACTCCTCCGCCAGCGCGCTCTTGGTCGGGAAGTGCACGTAGAAGGTACGCGGCGACACATGTGCGGCCTCGATCAGCGCCGCCACGCCGGTGGCGTGGATACCGCGCGCATAGAAGAGCTCCCCCGCCGCCCGTAGGATGCGCTCCCGCGCGCCGCGTCCGCCGCCACGGGCGGTCCCGGTGGTCGTTGTCTCAGTCTCCATGATCCCGAGTATAGCGATCGCTTTACATACATCGAGGAAGAAGGTAACTTTAGCATCATCGAAGTAAATCGATCGCTATACATCGATCGCTATACATCGATGGCGCCCAGCGGCCGACCAGCGGTTTCTGCGGGCGGAACAACCATCCAGGCTCCGCAAGGCCGCCCCTGAAGGGAGAGTCCGATGACTCAGCTCTACGCAGACGCACCCGTCAAGACGGTGTCCGCCGGTAATGGCATCGAGTACGCGTATCGCGAGGTCGGCGAGGGCGGGGTGCCGCTGGTTCTGCTCATGCACTTCCGGGGCAACCTCGACTACTGGGATCCGGCGCTGATCGATGCCCTGGCCGAGGGCCGGCGCGTCATCGCCTTCGACAACACCGGCGTCGGCGGATCCAGCGGCACCACACCCAGCACGGTCGCGCAGATGGCCCTCGACGCCATCTCCTTCCTCGACGCCCTGGATCTGGCACGGGCCGACGTCCTCGGCTTCTCGCTCGGCTCCTTCGTGGCCCAGGAGATCGCACTGATCCGGCCCGTCCTGGTACGGCGTCTCGTGCTCGCTTCGGCGGCACATCAGGGCGCGCCCGGCATGCACGGATGGGCGCAGTGGGTCATCGAGTCGGTGGCGAGCCGGAGATCGTCCCGCAAAGGTGCTCGACGTCTTCTACACCCACTCGCCAGAGAGCCGGTCGGCCGGCGAGAAGGCCATGGGACGGATGTTCTCCCGGGCCGAACTGGATGCGCCCACCACGTGGCAGACGCGCCAGGCACAGTACGACGCGGTGTCCGCCTAGGGCATCCCCAGCTTCCCGCTCTTGGAGCGGGTGACCACGATCCAGGCACCGGTGTTCGTCACCAACGGTGACAGTGACCCGATGATCCTCCCGCGCTACTCCCATCTGCTCGCGGGGCTCATCCCCGGCGCGGAGGTCAAGATCTACCCGGATGCGGCGCACGGCTTCCTCTTCCAGCACCACGAGGAGTTCGCGAGTGACGTCGCGCGGTTCCTCGACCGCCCGTGAACAACCCTGACGGCCACACCAATTGCCTGACCACACGCACTGATTGGCGAGGGAAATCATGTCCACCAGTACCGACATCAGTTATGACGTGTTCGTTGCCGACCCGCTGCAGCTGACCGGTCTCGACCCGCTGCCCAACGGGGAGTCCCGTGTCTACCAGCCCATCGCGGTCACCCTGGTCCATGGCCGGCAGGACGCCGTGTTGGTCGACCCGCCGCTGACCCGCGAGCAGGCGGAGAAGGTCGGGAACTGGGTCGAGGCGAGCGGGAAGCGGCTGACGCACATCGTCGTCACCCACGGGCACGGTGACCACTGGTTCACCGCCGGCATGCTCGCCGAGCGGTTCGGCGCCCAGGTGGTCACTTCGGCAGGCGCCATCGCGCAGATGCACAACAACGTGTACGCCCGGGAGGTGTTGTGGGATGTGATGTGGCCGGGTCAGATCCCGCCGTCCCCTGTCACAGCGGTCACGGTGCCCGGCAACCGCCTGACCCTCGAAGGGCACGACCTGAACCTCGTGGACGTGGGGCACGCGGATAGCGACGACTGCGCGGTGCTGCACGTGCCGGACCTCGGTCTGGTGGTGGCCGGCGACGTGATCTACAACGGGGTGCACATCTACCTCGCCGAGTCGGCCGACGGCGACTTCGGCCCCTGGCGCCAGGCCGTCGACACTGTCGCCGCGCTGGGACCGCGCCAGATCGTGGCAAGCCACCAGAACAAGAACCTCGACGACGACGCGGAGCGGCTCATCGCCCAGACCCGCCGGTACCTCGACGTAGCCGAGACCGCCCTGGCCGCGCATGAGACCCCAGCCGAGTTCTTCAACTCGATGCTCAAGCACTACCCGGAGCATCTCGGCACGACCGTTCTCTGGGTCAGTTCACGTGCGCTCTACCTCGCGCGTGAGGGCGGCGATCCGGTACAGAACCTCGTCGCAGCCTGGCTGTAAGCCAATCCGAAGCCGCCGCCAATGTCTCTGCTCTCATCGTCTGGCTGCAACGTCGCCCGATGAACCCGGAAACACACCCGCCGAATGGACAACATCGCATGAGTCATCTGCTGAATCGTGTTCTCGAGGCCCACGGTGGCCTCCAGCGCTGGCAAGAGGCAACAACCATCCACGCCAAGGGGTCCATTGGCGGACTCCTGTGGACCCTTCGCGGCCAGGAGGGAATCCTTTCCACGGCTGACATGACCGTCGACGTGCAGCGGCAGCATCTGGTCTACAAGGGCTTCACCGGGCCGGAACTGCGCGGTGTGTTCACTCCCGACCGTGTCACGATCGAGACGCGGAACGGCGATGTCGTCGCCGAACGAACCGCTCCCCGCGAGGCCTTCGCCAGCCACGGTCCGGACACCCCATGGGACGAGCTCCACGTGCTGTACTTCGCGGGCTACGCGATGTGGAACTACCTCACGGCCCCCTACCTGCTGACCCGCCCCGGCGTCGTGGTGCAGGAACTGGAACCACTACAGGACACCGGTGAGGACTGGCGACGGCTACGAGTCACATTCCCCGACGACATCGCCACCCACAACACGGAACAGGTCTTCTACTACAACGCCGCAGGCCTGCTGCGACGCCACGACTACGCGCCCGACGTCCTCGGCAGTCCCGCCGCCGCGCACTTCACCGAAAAACACGTCACAGAGTCGGGGCTGGTCTTCCCCACCCACCGGTACATCGTGCCCATCCAGGAAGACGGGACCGCTCTGCCGGAACCAGTCCTGATCACCATCGACCTCACCGACGTCTCCATCACCTGACGACGAGGAACCCCCTATGCCGGCGCCGGCCGGCAACTGGACACCGTGCCAGCCTGCTACAAGCCCGACGCCAACATCGTCACGAGCCAAGCGGCATTCTCCCCGGCGGAGCGAAATTCCTCGCTTTGCCCGACGTCAGCCCCTGTCTGAGGGCATGGCCGGCATGTGAACCGCTTCAGGCCTTATGGCGCACGAGGCGGTTCCCTCGGGGATACCTGCCGCTCAAGCCCAGTGCGCGATCGAACAGGGGCGCATGGGCCCTTGCGGCACATCGTCGGTGAGTAGGCCGCGTGTGGCGCCTCGCATGCGAGGCGCCACACGCGTGTAGGTGTCGAACGTGCCTTGGCCAGGGACCGTGGGGAGGCTGATGGCATGACCGGCGGCTACAGCCAGGTCCCACGCGTGGGTGGTGAATTCGGCGATGCGGATCTCGCCAAGCGCAGTGGCGGTCGTGGACAGTCCGCCAGTTCCCCTTCCCGCGCTGGCCGGTTCGCACCAGCCCCTCGCCGCCAGCTCCGCTTCGTCAGCCAGTAGTTGAGGTCCGGCCGGGCTCAGGTCGTCCGGCGAGGAAGGGCACCGGGTTGGCGGTCAGCAGACTGGAGTCCCCTGCCGTAGGGAGCATCATGGCGATGTGATTGACCAGGACTTTCACCGTGCACCACCGGTACGCCGGTGACGGTGTCCACGACGTTTGTTGACCACCTGGTCCACATCATGCTTCCATAGTGGTCCAATTGGTCGACAACTCTGGTGGAGGATTCCGATGCAGCAGACCGAGACGGAGCGGAACAAGGCCGTTGTCCTCGAGTTCCTGACGACAGCGTTCAGCTCCAAGGACTTCGCCTCGCTGGACCGGCACGTGCACCCGGACTACGTGCAGCACAACCCGTTCATCCCGCCGACCAAGGCAGGGCTGCGCGGGTTCATCGCCGCCATGCCCGACACCACCCGCTACGAGCCGGGCGCGATCATCGCTGAGGGAGACCTGGTCATGGTCCATGGCCGGTACTCCGGCGGGTCCGACACGCCCCTCCTCGGGGTCGACATCTTCCGCTTCGAGGACGGCCTGGTGGTGGAGCACTGGGACGTCCTGCAGGACGAGGTGGCTGCGGAGGACACCGTGGCAGGCAACCCCATGTTCACCCCGCAGGCCAGCCCGGCCGGCCGGCAGGCCTGACCTGGCGAGGCGACGCCTCGGGTATGCGCTCTGCGGCGTCCGACGCAAAGACCCAGCACCGACCCCGCCGACCCCGCCGGCCTCGCGGCACGCCAACCTGAACCCCGGGAATCTAGAGCGCGAAAGATGAAACGAGAGCGACGTCCCCCGGGAAGGTGGCGTCGCTCTCGCGCTGCGACCCAGGTCAGCAGCTGATGCCGGTGTGCAGCACGAACAGGGGCGCGGGCAAGTCCTGGCGGTCGGGCATCCGCAGCCTGCCTTCCACCGGCTTCGGACCCGGCTCGGGCAGCAACGGCTCGATGAGCGACCACAGTTCGTCCGAGACGACCCGCGGACACGACTCCCCTCTGCGTCAGACGGAATCCGTGGCGTATGGAGATACAAAGCGGGAGCGGCTGCCCCGCCCTCAGGGGCCCTCAGGGACATGTCGGTTTGTATCAGGCGAATCGGCCGGATGCTAAACCAGGCCCATCAGTGGAAATAGCACCTCGAATGCCCTCTGAGTTCGGCATAAGAAACCGATCTCAGACAGGCCGACTACGGCTTCTTCGACTTTACGACACCCAGGATGCGAGCTTCATCGGTCGTATTACTTCCGTTTCTTTACGACACCCCACGATGCGAGCTTCGTCGGTCGTGTGGCTTCCGTGCAAAGTGGGTGGCTTCGATCGCCGAAGTAGGCGACGCCAGAGACGATCGCTGCGAGGTCGTACTCAATGGGGCACTCCGTGTTCGACTGAACGAGCGCGCCGCAACCGTCTTTGCTGAGGTCCACGGAGACACCCGGCGCCCAGTGATATTGCGGACACGCCTGTTGCAGCACGCCCAGCCCGGCCGCGGTAGGCGTGCCCGCGCGGCTCTTGAACGTGAAGAGGACGTTCGAGGCCCCCGCGACCGTAGCCGAAGGACCGACGAATGCGGCGATCCCATGGGTCGTGATCGTGAAGAGCTTTGCGTTCTCGTCGCAGCCAGCACCGCCGTAGAGATCGTAGGTGATGGCGGCGACGTCATGCCTGTCGAACACGTAGGTGCGCCGCCGTGTCAGGTCTTGACTCGCGGTTTCGCAGTCCTTGCTCCGCAGGTGCCGATAATCGCATGCGCAATGTCTTTGCACTTGTGGTTATCGACGGTCTTCTCACCTCCGGCGCCGGTCGGCTCCTGCGGAACCGGCCTCACCTTAACCGGATTAAACGGCTTAACCATGATCGTGCCCGGAACGCAACCGACCTCGCCGAGAGTGACGCCCCCGCCGGTGGTGCGGGCTGCCTGCTGGGGTGCCGGAGCGGACACGGCGTTCGCCGCGGTCGCGCCGCCGAAGATCGCCAGGCTGACCACGGCGGCACCGAGCCCGAGCGAGACCTTCCCCTTACGGCTCGCTCGGAGCGTGGCGAGTCTGTTCATAGTGTGACCCTTTTCGACTAGAAGTCGTCGTCCCCGTTACGCCGCCAACGGCGCGTCTGCGTATGAGAGGTACTCCCGGGCAGAGACGGGGACGGCGGTGTCCAGGAGAGGACACCACGGCGTGTGCGGCCCGCACCACCACATGAACAGGTGACCTTCCGGACGGTCCCTCAAGGAGAAACTCACCCGTCTGCCCAGCACGTCTTTGACCACTCCCTCTTCGTTGACTTGGAGGCGGAGGGAGCAGCAGCCGGGTCGCGGATCAACCCCCAGCAGGGTGGGCCGCCGTCCATGACTCGCGGCCCTTAGGAGACGACGTCGTCCGCGAGGGGCTCGTCCAGGTCCGGGAGGTCAGGGAAGTGCGGTCCTATGGCCTGGCCGGGCCGGACCACGGCAGACTTGGGCCGGTCGTCGTGCAGCAGCCGGGTCGCGTCGGTCTTCGCGTAGTGCCCGGCGGGGTCGGCGGCGTTCTTGGCCAGGTCGATCACGGAGAGGTCGATGTCGGCGACGATGAGGCCCTCGGCCTGCTCGTCGAGCGGCTTGCCCAGGGGAGTGCCGTCGGGGCCGAAGATGCGGGAACTGCCGGCGCCAGGGGTCAGCAGGGCGCGCTGCTCATCAGTGGTCGCGAAGGTCTCGATACCGCGCTCGCTGATTACCTGGGTCGGGGCGATGACGAAGCAGCCGCCCTCCAGGGCGTAGGTCTGGGTGACAGCCATGTTCGCCTCGGCACCGAGCGCGTACGCGAGGCCCTTGTAGAGCCCGAAGGCGGGCCAGGCCGCGACGTGGACCTGTTCGTGCTGCGCGTACAGCGCGTACTTGGTCAGCGGCTGGAGGTGCTCCCAGCAGTTGAGGGCGCCGAGCCTGCCCAGCGGGGTGTCGACGACCTTGAGGTGGCTGCCGTCGCTCTCGCCGAAGAGGCTGCGCTCGACGTGGGTGGGCTTGAGCTTGCGGCGGTGCAGGAGGACGTCACCGTCCGGGGCGATGAGGGACTGGGCCATGTAGAGGCTGCCGTGATCCTTCTCGCTGTACCCGAGGGCGAGGGTGACGCCGGTGCGGCGGGCCGCCTGCCGGATGGCGGTGAGGTGCTTGCCGTCCACCGTCGGAGAGTTGGCGTGGTAGCGGGCGATGTACGGCATCTGACCGGCGACCGCGCCCAGCCACAGGAACAGGGGGTAGCCCGGAATCCAGGTCTCGGGGAAGGCGACCAGGGCCACGTCCTGCGCGGCGGCCTCCTCGATGAGGCCAATGGTCTTCTCCACGGTGGCGTCGGCGTCGAGCCACACGGGCTCGGCCTGGACGGCGGCGATACGGTAGGTGGTCGGCACTGCGGCCTCCTGGCGGGTTGCGTTCTGCAAGGTGGCCTGACCGTACGCAGCGCCCACTCGGTGGATGCGGCGTTGCGCGCACCGGTGTGCGGCGTTTTCTGCAGTCGCCGGGTCAGGCTTCGCTGCCGTGAGCCGCCCGCAGTTCGGCGGGAGTCCGGCTGTAGGCGCGGACGAAGGCTCGGGTGAAGGTGGTGCGGTCGGCGAAGCCGTAGCGGGCCGCGACGGCAGAGACGGTCAGGCCGGCGTACCGGGGGTCGGTGAGGGCGCGGTGGGCGGCGCGCAAGCGCTCGGCGCGGATGAACGCCGCGGGAGAGGTGCCGTCGGCGGCGAACAGCTCGGCCGTGTAGCGCAACGAGACGCCGTGGCGGCGGGCGAGGGCCTCGGCGCTCAACCGGGGGTCGGCCAAGTGGTCCCGGACGTGGGCCCGCATAGCGGCGAGCAGCGCTGCTCTCCCGCTGGGCGCCCCCGACTCCTCGCCGGCCACGGCGCGCAGCGCGGTGGTGAGGAGGTCGACGGCCGTGGCGCCCAGTTCGGCGCGCAGGGCGCCGGTGAGCCCGTCGCTGGTGTCGGCCAGTTCTCGCACGTACGCGGCCAGCACCCGGACTGCCGGATGCTCTGCGGGCAGCGCGCGGCCGCAGAACTCCTCCGCCCGGCCGACCCGGTCGCGCAACTGGTCGCGCGGCATCTGCAGCACCAGTTGGCGCGTGTCGGTCGGGAACCGTAGTTGGTAGGGCCGTGAGGCGTCGTACAGTGCGCCGCCGCCGCACGGCAACCCGGCCTCGCGCCCGTCTTGCAGGACAGCCCCTTCGCCGTCGAGGTGCAGGGAGAACAGGTAGTCGTCGCGCGGCTCGGCGCGCACCAGGCGGGCCGAACGAACGACGACGGAGAAACCGCGGGTGCGGACCTCGGTGAGCGTGACCGCTGGGCCCAAGGCGTGGGCGGACACCGAACCGCGGAAGGACCCGTCGACGGAGCCCAGTGACAGTGGCACGAAGCTCTCGGTGATCACCTGGGCCCATGCGTCCACGCTCTCGGCGATGAGGACTCCCATACACCCCAGTATGGGCCTGACATGTGTCACCGATGTCAACCCACCGGCTGCGGTGCCCTTCAGGCCCGGTGCCGGGCGTCGAATTGTGTGGAGTGGGCGGTCAGCTTGCCCAGCAGCTCAATGAGGGTGTGCTGCTCCTCCTCGCTGAGCGAACCTGCCCACTCGTGTTCGCGCTCGTTGTGTGCCTGGAAGGCCGAGGTGATCGCTTCCAGGCCGGCGTCGGTGAGGCGGAGCTGGACGGCACGGCCGTCGTACTCCGCGCGCTCCTTGCCGACCAGGCCGTCCCGCTCCAACGTGCTCACCAGCGCCGACACGGCCGCACGGCTCATGCCGGACAGCTCTGCGACCTTCCTGGCCTCCACCGGGCCCGCCAGCCAGATCGCGAACAGCACTCGGAACCCGGGCCAGGACCAGCCGCGCGGCCGGTGCACCGTCGACTCCAGGTCGTAGACGAGCATGCTGGCGGCGCGGGTGAGCGTCAGCACCAGGCGCATGGCGAGCGGGTCGACAGCGGGCAGTTCCCGGCCGACCAGCGCAACGGCGTGGTCGATGAACGACCAGAAGTGCAGGTGCTCAGCGTCGGCCTGTCGTTCCTCGGTCACATGCGGAGTCTAGGCCGGGCGGCGCCGCCCGGCGGGTGTCCGGCCCACTCGATGTTTCCGGCGAGTAACAGCTTGTTTGCTCCCGCGGCTTCCCAAGCTCCCGCACCCAGGCGTACGGTCAACAACTAATCAAAGCTTTTATTATCTCCACGAACCTCCATCGGATGCCCCGCCGAGCTGGACGAACGCCAGGGAGCCCACATGCCCGAAGTTCTTGCCCCACCCCGTCCCGCCGCACTGCGCGCCTGCATGTCCCGGTTCACCACCGGCGTCACCGTGGTCACCTACGAAGGCGACGACGGACCGCGCGGCGCGACGATGAACTCGTTCACCTCCGTATCCGCGGACCCCCCGCTGATCCTGATCAGCGTCGCCCGCCGGGCCCGCTGCCACGACCAACTCGTCGGGCGGCCCTTCTGCGTCAACATCCTCGGCGCCGAACACGAAGCTCTCGCACGGCAGTTCGCGGGTACGGCGGGGGCCGCCGAGCCCCGTTGGATGCCCGGCGCCCGCGTCCCCCGCCTCGACAACCCGCTGGCCTGGATCGAGTGCGAGCCCTGGCGGTCGTACGACGGCGGCGACCACACCCTCGTCCTCGGCCAGGTCACCGACCTCGGCCACCGCGACGGTGACGCCCTCACCTACGCCTGGAGCCGCTTCGGCACGGCCGCCGAATCCTCCGACGGCATCGAACACCTCATCTGACGTCTCGCCTTCCCGCCGACTTCCCCCAGGAGCACCACCATGGCCGCACGTACCGGCAAGGAATACCTCGAGCGACTGTCCGCCTCCCGCCCAACCGTCCACATCCAGGGCGAGACCATCACCGGCGGTGTCCAGGACCACCCGGCCTTCCGCAATGTGGTGCGCACGTACGCAGAGCTGTACGACCTGCAGCACTCCGCCGAGCACAAGGACACCCTGACCTACACCTCCCCCACCTCGGGCGAGCCGGTCGGCACCTCGTTCCTGACCCCGAAGACGCCGGACGACCTGGTCAAGCGGCGCAAGGCGTTCAAGGTGTGGGCCGACTACAGCAACGGCATGCTCGGCCGCACCGGCGACTACATGAACAGCTCCCTGATGGCGCTGGCCTCCGCCGCCGACTGGTTCGCCCAGGCCAACCCCGCCTTCGGCGAGAACATCCGCCGCTACTACGAGAAGGTCCGCGAAGAGGACTTGCTGTGCACGCACACCCTGATCCCGCCGCAGGTTAACCGGGCGGTGGCCGGTACCCAGCAGGCCGGCGGAAAGCTGGCCGCGCGGATCGTGAAGGAGGACGACAACGGGGTCGTCATCCGCGGCGCGCGGATGCTCGCCACCATCGCCCCGTTCGCCGACGAGATGCTCGTCTTCCCCTCGACCGTGCTGCGCGGCACCCCCGAGGACAGGCCGTACTCGTACGCCTTCGCCATCCCCAACGACACGCCCGGCCTGCGCTACATCGCCCGCGAACCGCTCGACTACGACCGCCCCCGCCACGACCACCCGCTCTCCTCCCGCTTCGAGGAATCGGACTGCGTGGTCGTCTTCGACGACGTGCACGTCCCCTTCGAGCGCTGTTTCGCGCTCGGCGACGCCGAGTTGTGCAACGGCTTCTACTCCCAGACGTCGTCCGTGGTGCACATGACGCACCAGGTCGTCACCCGGACGTCCGCCAAGACCGAGTACATCCTGGGTCTAGTGTCCCTGCTGACCGATGCCATCGGCATCGAGCAGTTCCAGCACGTCCAGGAGGACATCGCCGAGATCATCACCACGCTGGAGATGCTGCGCGCGTTCCTGCGCGCCGCCGAGGCCGACGCCGAGATCAACGAGTACGGCGTCCTCACCCCGGCCTTCGCCCCGCTGAACGCGGCCCGCAATCTCTACCCCAAGCTCTACCAGCGCTTCCCGCAGATCCTGCGCAAGCTCGGCGCCTCCGGCCTGATGGCCACGCCGACCGAGCTCGACATCAATGGCCCGGCCGCCGCCGACATCGAGGCCTACCTGCAGTCCGCGACCCTGACCGGCCCGGAGCGCATGAAGCTGTTCCGGCTGGTGTGGGACACCTGCATCTCCGCCTTCTCCAGCCGCCAGGCGCTGTACGAGTACTACTTCTTCGGCGACCCGGTCCGCATGGCGGGCGCCTACGTGAAGTCCTACGACCGCGAGCCGCACAAGGCCAAGGTTCAGGGATTCCTGGAGCGATCCTGATGACACATCCGCTCGGGAACCCTCCGTCGAAGATCATCGCGGTCCACCTCAACTACCCCAGCCGGGCGAGGGAACGCGGACGGGTGCCGTCGCATCCGTCGTACTTCCTCAAGCCGCCGTCGTCCCTGTCGGGTACCAAGGAGGCGATTGTCCGGCCCGAGGGGTGCGAACTCCTCGGCTTCGAGGGCGAGATCGCGCTGGTGATCGGCTCGCGCGCCCGGCGCGTGACGCCTGAGGACGGCTGGTCGTATGTGCGCTGGGTGACCGCGGCCAACGACGCGGGCGTGTACGACCTGCGGTACGCCGACCGCGGCTCCAACGTCCGATCCAAGGGCGCCGACGGCTTCACTCCGGTCGGGCCGCGGCTGCTGGACGCCCGTGAACTCGACCCCGCCTCCCTGCAGTTGCGCACCTGGGTCAATAGCGAGCTGGTCCAGGACGACACCACCGACACACTGCTCTTCCCTTTCGGGCAGCTCGTCGCCGACCTGTCCCGGCAGATCACCCTGGAGCCGGGAGACGTGATCCTCACCGGCACACCGGCCGGCGCCTCCGTCGTCTTGCCAGGCGATCTGGTCGAGGTCGAGGTGAGCGGCGGCGGGCTGTCCACGGGGCGGCTGCGTAATCCGGTCGCCGCGGGGCCCGCGCTCGATTCGTACGGCGCCATGCCCCGCGTCGATCCGGCGGAGCGCGAGGCCGCGTACGGCTCGGATTACATTCCGGAGCCGCTGCTCGGCAAGGAGATCGAGGACGGGCTGCGCTCGGTCGCGGTCACCACGCTCAGCGCACAGCTGCGCAAGCGCGGTCTGCCACACATGTCGATCGACGGCGTACGTCCCACCCTGCCGGGAACCGGCATGGTCGGCGTCGCCCACACCCTGCGCTATCTGCCACTGCGCGAGGACCTGTTCCAGCGGTACGGCAACGGCATGAACGCCCAGAAGCAGGCGATCGAGGAGCTACGCCCCGGCCATGTGCTGGTGATGGACGCCCGCCGGGACACCTCTGCCGGAACGCTGGGCGACATCCTCGCCCTGCGCGCACAACAGCGCGGTGCGGCCGGCGTGGTCACCGACGGCGGGCTGCGCGACAGCGCGGCGGTGACCGAGCTCGGGCTGCCGGTCTACCACGGCGGGGAGCACCCGTCCGTGCTCGGCCGCCGTCACGTCCCCTGGGACACCGGTGTGCCGATCGCCTGCGGCGGCGCCCTGGTGCAGCCCGGCGACCTGCTCGTGGGGGACGCGGACGGCGTGG
Organism: Actinoallomurus sp. NPDC050550; assembly: GCF_040655075.1. Taxonomy (NCBI): domain Bacteria; kingdom Bacillati; phylum Actinomycetota; class Actinomycetes; order Streptosporangiales; family Thermomonosporaceae; genus Actinoallomurus; species Actinoallomurus sp. NPDC050550. The sequence goes on from NZ_JBFAJC010000040.1 coordinate 65,185, forward strand.
TGGTCATACCACCCGAACTGGCCGGGGAGCTGATCGCCGACTGCCGTGAGCAGGAGGCACAGGAGCGGTTCATCACCGAGCAGGTGCGGGCCGGGCACGGCATCGAGGGGCTCTATCCGCTGGGTCCCCAGTGGCGTGAGCCCTATGAGCAGTGGCGCAAGCAGTACGACGTGGGAGGAGAATCCCTGTGAAGTTCCGAAGCGACCCGTCCACGATCCGCGGGTCCATCGCTCCGGTGGTCACGCCGTTCACCGCGGACGGTGCCGTCGACCACGACAGCCTGCGGGCACTGATCCGCTTCCAGCTGGAGTCCGGCTCGCACGGCATCTCGCTGGGCGGCTCGACCGGTGAGCCCAGTGCGCAGTCCGCCGCCGAGCGGATCGCGGGAATGCGCACGGTCGCGGACGAGATCGGCGACCGTGCCCCGTTCCTGCCGGGCACCGGCTCGCATAAGCTCGACGAGACCCTGGAAATCACCGCCGCCGCACGGGAGCTGGGCGCCGACGCGGCCCTCGTCATCACGCCGTACTACGCGCGGCCCACACAAGAGGCTCTCTACCGGTGGTACGCGACGGTGGCCCGGGAGTTCCCCGACCTGCCGATCGTCGCCTACAACGTGCCCTCCCGCACCGCCGTGGACATCGCGCCGGAGACGGTGAAGCGCCTGTTCACCGACTTCGACAACTTCGTTGGGGTCAAGGAGACCACGAAGGACTTCGAGCACTTCTCGCGCGTCATGCACGCCTGCGGCCGCTCGCTCCTGGTGTGGTCCGGAATCGAATTGCTCTGCCTGCCGCTGCTGGCGCTGGGCGGCGCCGGGTTCGTGTCGGCCGTCGCCAACCTCGCGCCGACGGCCGTGGCACGGATGTACGAGCTGTGGGAGGCGGGCGATTTCGACGCCGCCCGCGATCTGCACTACCGGCTGCACCCACTGGTCGACCTGCTTTTCGTGGAGACCAACCCGGCGCCCGCGAAATGGGTGCTGCACCAGCAGGGCCGCGTCGCCTCCCCCCACGTCCGCCCTCCTCTCATCACTCCCACCGACGCGGGTCTGGCGAAGATCCGCACACTGCTCGCCGAGGGCGGCAGTCTCACCGCACCGATCGGAGTCGTTCAGTGACCATCGTCCCCGGGAGCCTGCCCTCCGTCATCCGCCACTGGATCGGCGGCGAACTTGTCGACGCGGCCGACGGCCGTACCTTCGACGTCTCCGGTCCGGTGTCCAACACCCCGTACGCGCAGGCCGCGCGCGGTTCGGCGGCCGACATCGACCGGGCCGTGCGGGCGGCGGGCGCCGCCTTCCCGGAGTGGGCCGGGCTGTCCAACCGGGCGCGCGCCGACACGCTGTGCCGCATCGCGAACGCCGTCGAGGCCTGCCATGACCGGCTCGCCACCTACGAGACGTACGACACCGGACTGCCGATCACCCAGGCACGCGGCCAGGCCCGGCGCGCCGCGGAGAACTTCCGCTACTTCGCGGACGTCATCGTGACGCTGGGCGAGGAGGCGTTCCGGCAGGGTGAGGAACAGTTCTCCTACGTCCGGCGCACGCCGGTCGGAGTGGCCGGGCTGATCACGCCCTGGAACACGCCGTTCATGCTGGAGAGCTGGAAGCTGGCGCCCGCGCTGGCCTCCGGCTGCACGCTGGTGCTGAAGCCGGCCGAGTGGACACCGCTGTCCGCGTCGCTGTGGCCGGAGATCTTCGCCGCGGCGGGCGTGCCGGCCGGGACGGTGAACATCGTGCACGGCATCGGCGAGGAGGCCGGGCAGTCCCTCGTCGACCACCCGGACGTGCCGCTGATCTCCTTCACCGGCTCCACGGACACCGGCCGCCACATCATCCGCTCCAGCGCCCAGCACCTCAAGACCACGTCGATGGAGCTGGGCGGCAAGTCGCCGGCCGTCGTCTTCGCCGACGCCGATCTCGAAGCCGCCCTGGATTCGGTGGTGTTCGGGGTGTTCTCCCTCAACGGCGAGCGCTGCACGGCCGGTTCGCGGGTGCTGGTGGAGCGGCCGCTGTACGCGGAGTTCGTTCAGCGCCTCGCCGAACGTGCCGCCAACGTACGCGTCGGGCTGCCGTCCGACCCGGCGACCGAGGTGGGTGCACTCGTCCACGCGGAGCACTACGAACGCGTCCTGAACTACGTCGAGATCGGCAAGAAGGAGGCTCGCCTCGTCACGGGCGGCTCCCGGCCCGACCACCTGAGCGAGGGCAACTACCTCCAGCCGACCGTCTTCGCCGACGTGCCCCGCGACGCCCGCATTTTCCAGGAGGAGATCTTCGGCCCGGTCGTCGCCGTCGCCCCCTTCGACGACGAGGCCGAGGCGATCGAACTCGCCAACGCGACCCGGTACGGCCTCGCCGCCTACATCTGGACCTCCGAACTCAAGCGCGGACACCGCATCGCCCATGCCGTCGAGTCCGGCATGGTCTGGATCAACTCCCACAACGTCCGTGACCTGCGCACCCCCTTCGGCGGGGTCAAGGACTCCGGCGTCGGCCGCGAGGGCGGCGCCCACTCCATCGACTTCTACACGGACTCCAAAATCGTCCATGTCGCCCTCGGCGACGTCCACACCCCCCGTTTTGGCGCTGCCTCATGAACGCACCTGATGTCGTCCGGTCCGCGTACGCCCAGCTCGCCGTCACCGACCTTGGCGCCGCCCGCTGGTTCTGGGTCGACATGCTCGGCTTCTACGTCCAGTACGAGGACTCCGGCTCCCTCTATCTACGCGGAACCGACGAGCTGACCCACCACTCGCTGGTCCTGCGCAAAGGCGAGATCGTGGCCCTCGACCACATCGCCTACCGGGTCCGCACCCCCGAGGACGTCGACAAGGCGGAGCGGTTCTTCACCGAACTCGGCCGCCCGGTAAGGCGATTGAAGAAGGGAGAGGGGACGCGCGGCATCGGTGACGCGGTGCGGGTGATCGACCCGCTGGGCTTCCCGGTCGAGTTCTTCTACGAGATCGAGCGCGCCGAGCGCCTCATCCAGCGCTACGACATCCGGCATGGCGCCGAGATCGCCCGCCTGGACCACTTCAACATCTGCACCCCGGACATACCCGCCGGCTACGCCCACTACAAGTCGCTGGGCTTCGGCTGCTCGGAGACCATCGAGGGCGACGAGCACGAGCTGTACGCCGCCTGGATGTACCGCAAGCAGACCGTGCACGACGTGGCCTTCACCGGCGGCGCCGGCCCTCGCCTGCACCACCTCGGCCTCGCCACCCACGAGTCCCACCAAGTCCTGCGCACCGCCGACCTGTTCGGCGCGGTGCGCAAGGAGCACCACATCGAGCGCGGCCCGGGACGGCACGGCGTCTCCAATGCCTTCTACGTCTACCTCCGCGACCCGGACGGCCACCGCGTGGAGATCTACACCTCCGACTACTACACCGGCGACCCCGACCACGAGACGTACCGCTGGAACGTCCACGACGACCGCCGCCGCGACTTCTGGGGCAACGCCGTCATCGAGTCCTGGTACAAGGAGGCCACTCCGGTCCTCGACCTCGACGGCCGTCCGCAGCTCGTCTCCGACGCCCTCCTCGACGAGGCAGCCATCCAGGTCGGCGCCGACGGCCTCGGCTGAGTCTCCCGGGCCCCGAAGCTCGGGGCCCTCTTCCACACAGGAGAGCACGATGCGTTCAGTGACGACACCTCAGGACGACACGTCCGCTGGACGCTTCGAATTCTGGCGCGAGGTCGTCCGCCGGAGCTTCGTGCCCATGGAAGCCGTACCGTGCGAGACGTCCGACTTCCACGCTTCGCTTCATACCTCCCACCTCGGTGCCGTGCAGGTGTCGGTCGTGACCGCGCAGCCGCACGGTGTCACCCATACCTCTGGGCGCATCGCCTCCGACCAGCCCGACTTCGTCAAGGTGAGTCTGCAACTGGCCGGGCGCTGCCGCCTGGTCCAGGGGGACCGCCAGGCCCTGCTGGCCCCGACGGGGCCGGATATCTCTCGCCGTCCGAGACCCGGTAGCGGGTATCTTTGATGACGACCGAGCTTGCCGGCGTGCCTAGGCTCGATGATCTGACCGTTGACCATGGTTCGGCCCCGTGAAGGGACCGAACGTCACCAGCGTGCTAGGCCATCCCCGCAGACACGGGGCCGGCTACTCCGTGCCGATCACGAAATTGACCGGGCCCGGACCGTCCCGCGCGGGCGCGCGGGGCCGACCAGCGCGGCGCTTTCGGTATCGAAGCGAGCGCGGAGCCATCCCCGCCCGGGGATGGCTCCGGGGCTTGGGAGACTCCCAGCCTTCAGGGCTGCGTCGGCCTCGTGCCTGCAGGGATGGCCCCGGGTGAACGGCTCATGAGCGACGGGGGCCAGTCGATCGGCGACCACCGCGCCTCACAGGAGGAGCGCCCAGCCCACGTAGATGGCATGCGAACAGCCAACCTTGATAAGTCGCGGCGGTCGTATCTACGTGGCGCCTCGTGGTCGAGCATGCCAGGACCGTGTTCATACGACACTGCGCCCGGTGGTGTTGGTCAATGAGGAAAGGTGAGGAGTGCGGCGGTGTTTTCGGCGGCGTCGCGGGCGAGGTGAGGGTAGACGCTGGTGTAGGTGTCGCGGGTGTAGGCGCTGGTGACGTGGCCGAGGGTGTGCTGGACGATTTTGATGTCGACACCGGCGGCGAGCATCAGGGACGCGGCTCCGTGGCGCAGGTCGTGCAGTCGGATCGGTGGGAGCCCGGCGTCGAAGGCCAGCCATTGGAGCTGGTCGGTGACGTATGCGGGGTGTAGCGGCTGGCCGGTCTCGTCGGTGAAGAAGGACTCCGATTCCCCCAGGCCGGCGGCGAGACGTTCCCGGTTCTGCCTGGCCTGATGGGTGCGCAGGATTTTGATCGTGTCGGTGTCGAGTTCGATGATGCGGTCGCCGGCGTCGGTTTTGGGTTTGCCGTGGCGGGGGTTCCACCCGCGCTGGGTGATCTGCCAGTTGATCCCGATGGCGCCGTTCTTCAGGTCGACGTCGGGTTTGCGGATGACGTCGTTGTACTCCTCGATCCCGTCGAACATCTCAGCGATGTCGACGACCCGCAGTTCCTCGACGGGGATGTGCCCGAGGTACGGCTTCAGATACAGGCGGACGTCGCTGGCGTAGCGGTCCCGGGTGCCCTCGCTGATCTTCTTCTTGCCAGCCAGCCAGATGTCGAGCCAGTCACTGAGCAAGATCTTGCGGTTCAGCTGCTGGCCGGTGCGGACCTTACGGCAGACGGTCTCAGCGTTGGGCAGTTTCCGGGTCTTCTTGATCGTCTCGACGATCAAGTCAGCGACCTTGATCTGTGTCTGGTGGTCCGGGGAGATGCCGAGAAGCTCGGTGATCTGGATGATCTCCTTGTCGGCTTCATCTTGGGAGCTGAATCCCGCGCGCGACAGCAGGTTGCGGCGCCTGCCGTCGGCTTTCGGGGGGAGTTCGAGTTGGTAGGACCAGGTGCCGTGGTGCAGGCTCCACTTGCCGCCTCCACCCGACCCGGGGCGCTCCAATTCGGCCTGCGCCTCGGACTTCGCGAGTACTACCCCGAAGACGAGAAACACCCGCTCCACCTATGGGCCGACCACCACGCCGCCCAGCCTCATATGAGGCCAACGACATTCCCCCAACGCCGCCTGAAGAACACCGACGGCACACCACCCGCACCCTCGACACGGGCACTACGCAAGCGCCACCAGGCGGCCCGCTACTTCGCCAAGAAGCGCTACGCCGCCAACACCCTGATCTATCACCACCACACCAACGCGCCCGTGATCGAGACCTACTACCCCCAGCCCGGCCCATACGCCCGCCAACGCGCCAGACTTGCCGCCGAAAGCGCCGCGGACTCCGGATAGGCATCTCCGCCTTTCCCGGGTGCTAGCGGACACTGAAAAGTGCTGGTAGGCGGAAAGCCGGGCTAGGCGGTCGTCTGGTGAAGTCGTCCTCTTCGCAGATTTATATAGGGGAAATGCGGCCGGGGCAATTGCAACAGTCGCACAAGTAAAGACTCCGGATGTGGCCGTGTTGGCCGTTACTGCACTGGTCTTGCTATCGGGATGACGTCAGCATTGGAGGGCGCGGCGAGTATACGCTTGAGATAGGATGAGTAGGCGTGGAGCTTCTGTGAGACGAACGCCCCCGTTCCGAGCGCGGGACTCGAATCCACGTTAAGCACGTACCATCGCCCAGTAGTCCAGTTCTGTATTAGCTTTATTCCCGCGACTTCGAATCCGGTAAGGGAAGCCGCTCGAACGGCGAGCTTCATGGCAACTGGATCGAATTCGTCAGGAGCAAGGAGAACCGTGCGCCCACTTTGCGCCGTGTTGGTCGGATAAAGACTCTCAGTGCCTGTCAGCTGCATGGCTATCGACGCTTGGCCGCCGAACACCAGAAAACGGATCGTCGTGTCGTTGGGGATGAACTCCTGGGCCAGGAATCTATTCGCCCGTGCATGGCCCTGCAGATGCTTGATCAGATCATCCTCATGACTGATCAAGTAATTCGATCGTCCGCCACTCGCGCTCATCGACTTGAGAACAAACGGCAGTCCGAGTTTTTCTGCGAGATCAGCATAAGAGCTGGCGAGGAGCTTGGGCGAGCGGTATACGGTCATTGGAATCGATAGGCCGGCCTGGGCGAGCCGCACGTACTGGAAGAGTTTTGTCGGTGCCCCAATACCAGACACGTTGATCGCGGGCACCTTGCGGGTCTGCAGGTAGTCTGCCATCGCGGTGAGAAGCGCCGCCGTCGGACTCGGATATTCCACGACTTGCACCAAGCCGAAGTCGGCAAGATCGCGTTCACTGACCGTCTCGTAAAGGCGCACGCCACCGGTACCAATCGTGAATGCCAATTCATCCACGCTTCGGAACACAGCATCGACGTCGTCCGCCAGAATAGGCGCAGACTCTTCCTTTTCCGGCAAGAGCGATGATCCGTTTATAATCAACGCGGACCGTGCGGGCATCGCAAACGTCACTCCTTTCGAAATGTGATGGATTTACGGTTTCGGCCCTGCCGGTCGGGCGGCTACTGGCCACCCTTTTGTATATACCCCTTGACAAATTCGTCGGCGAGTTTATCGACATTCTTTTCGTCGGCGCCGAGCGCTTCTTTTAGTGCGTCATCGATATCCGCAAGCACGTCGTCGGTGATCTCCAAGACCTTCTCTGTGCTCTCCGGACGCCGCTTTTCGTCTCGCGACTCCACGTCGGAGGAGTTGTGTTCGTCAGATGTGCTGTCTTCTTGTGCCGGCCTGGACTCATCGTGCTTGCGTTTTTGGGACACTGGCTAGTTCCTCCGGATTTCAATGCAGATGATGATCTCGTCCTGGTGGGTGGCGGGGGCTGGGCTGCGCCGGTCGGGTCAAGTCATGTCATTTAGGCCTACGGAGAGCAAGCCGCAACGGTTCAACGACCTCATGCTGCAAATCTCGGCTTGCGTCAGCGAACTGCGGGCACCCAACCCGCCAGAACCGGACTACAGCTCTGGTTAACCCCCGACCTGCAGTTCCGTTGTCCACCCACCGCCAGCCGCCACTTCCGTGACCGCCGATCGCCAGAAATCAAGACCGTCTACCGCCAGCCTTGGATGACCGTCAGCACCGGGGCACCCGCCTGGGTCGGCACGCAACGGTTCACCTGGAGCGAGGTACGCCGTCCGTGACCCAGCACTTGATCTGCTCCGCTGCCTGCTCCGCGACGGGATGCCCGGCAGGACGCGGCTTGAACGCTCGGCTGAGAAGCAATCAGATCCACCACTGCGGCAGTCGCAGTCAACGAAATCCGGCACGGTCTCACGCGCCAAGATCCACCGAAAATGCCAACTAATTCTGAACAGAACCTCGTCTCCGAGACCGAACCAACCTGGCATCCCACAGGTCCCCGGCCACACCCCGCCACCTTCACACGGAACGGACACCCGCACCGACTTCGAGACCGCGGCCACTAAACTCCCCACCGTCCAGTAAGGGCTGGGGATGGGGATGACCAACCCATAGCATCCGCGCCCACAAGAGCGTGCAGGCCCTGGAGGCCGACATCCGCGACTGGATCGCCGACTGGAACACCCATCCCCGGCCGTTCGTATGGACAAAGTCCGCCGAAGAGATCCTCGAATCCCTAGCGCGATTTTGCCGACGAATTTCAGGTGCAGCACACTAGCGGTCCAGCGAGGGGACCACGAATGTGCGGTGGCCAGGAAGGCGTGGCACCTACCCGGACCTCGAACCCGCATCACCGGCCGAGGTCCGCTGCCGCCTGCCTGGCCGAGGTCCAGCTTCGTGTCAGAAGCCAACATGATCGTCCAGGCACGCCCTGAGGCGGCGAAGCGCGTGGTAGGCGCGCGACTTCACGGTCCCGACGGGCAGGCCGAGGATCTGCGCGGCCTGGGAAGCGGTGCGGTCGGCGTAGTAGACCTGGACCAGGACCTCGCGGTGTTCCGGGGTGAGCATGGACAGTGCCCGGGCGAGGAATACCGAGCCCACCACGGCGGGGGCGTGGTCGTCCAGGGGGGACGGGGCGGCGGCAGTCTCCTCGACCTCGGCCGGCCGGGCCTTGCGGGCACGAATCTTGTCGATGGTGATGTTGTGGGCGACGCGGAAGAGCCAGGACGAGGCCGAGCCGCACTCGGGGGTGAGGCGGTCGGCGTTGCGCCACGCACGCAGCATGGTCTCTTGGACCACGTCTTCGGCCTGGTGGGGATCGGACAGCATACGATTCACGTAGCTCAGCAAGCCCGGACCGTGCTCGGCGTACAGCACGCGGACCAGCGCATGTGGATCGAGAGCGGAGGCGGGGTGGGACGATTGGCATTCCAGCGTGGCGGAGCTCATATCTTCGGGACTCCTTCGTCGTTTTCACGTGACGAGTTGCACAGGGGTTGAACCCGCAGGGCGATGAGCGGATGATGAAATCCACAGGGGAATGGTGGTGAAACCACACGGTGAACGCAGAGGAGCGGCAGCAGGAGATCCTCCGGCGGGCCCGGGCCGGGGGGCGCGTGGACGTGATGAGCCTCGCGGAGGAGTTCCGGGTCACAGGCGAAACCATCCGACGTGACCTGACCACGCTCGAGCGCACGGGCGCCGTCCGTCGCGTTTACGGTGGCGCGGTGCCGGTGGGGCGGCCTCCGGTGGACTCGGCGCTGTCGGTGCGCGACTCCATCATGACCGCGGAGAAGGAACGCATCGCGAAGACGGCGCTCGCCGAGGTCCCCGACGAGGGTGCCATCATCATCGATGCCGGTTCGACCACGGGCATGCTCGCCGAGGTGCTCCCCATGGAGCGGGAGCTGACCGTGATCGTCAACTCGCCTCCGCTGGCCACCCTCCTCACCCCGCGCGCCAACCTCACCGTGGTCCTCCTGGGCGGGCGCGTACGGCGGAGCAGCCTCGCGACGGTCGACGACTGGCTGCTCCAGCCGCTGTCGCAGATGTACGTCGACGTCGCGTTCATCGGCACCAGCGGAATCTCCATCGAGCGCGGGCTCACCACGCCCGATCCCGGTGAAGCCTCCGTCAAGGCCTCGATGATCGCCGCGGCCCGGCGCACCGTCGTGCTCGCCGACCACACCAAGATCGGTAACCACTCCCTGGCCCGGTTCGGCTCTCTCGCCGACGTCGACGTGCTGATCACGGACGTCGGCATCGACGACGGCACCGCGGCTGCGATCGGCCTCGCCGGGCCTCGCGTGGTCCGCGCCTGAGGGCGGTGCATCAGGGACCGCCTTCCCGACGGCCATGGGCTGCTCCTCGTCTTCGGTCACGGCCAGGCTCGGCGCCGCGACGGCGAGTGCCCTGCCGGTGCCCGCCGCAGCGGGCACCGGCCCCCGGGGGCCGGGTCTGTGGACGGCGTCTCGGGGCGGGGCTCGCAACTGGAATGTTGATTTACCTATATCTCATACTGAACTCCACACAGATGTACGCTCATGGGTGGGTAAGAGTCAAGGGTTGTGAGCATTTAGATACCTAGTTCGGGCATCGTTCTGCCGCCGTTGACGCACGTGTCGACGGGGCGATCGGCGATCAGGCCACGGTTTCGTCCGATCCGCCAGGCCGCCAGCCGCGTCGCCGGCCCCTCCGGATCAGGGCGATGGTGAGCCCGCCCAGCGCCGCGCCGACCGCCACGGCGGCCGACGCGGCGAGTGCCGTACGCACCGGGCGCTCGTCCGCGGATGGGGGTGGCACGAGATGGATCGGCCGGACGGCCGCGCGCGGCGGCGCCTTCTCGCCGGACTCCTCCGGCAGCATGGTCACCACCGCCGCGACAGGGTCGACGATTCCGTAGCCCAGTGACCGGTCGGGCAGTCGGTCGGACGGATGGTCGGCGGTGGTCTCCAAGCGATGCAGTAGCTGCGTGGCCGTGAGCCCGGGCCGGTAGTCGCGTACCAGCGCCGCCGCGCCGGCCACGAACGCGACGGACACCCCGCTCCCGGAGGCGATGACGTTCCCGCCACCGTGCGGCGCGATGCTCACCAGGTTCGCGCCAGGCGCGGCCAGCGTCGGCCGAGCCGCCGTTCCGCTGACGTCGGTGGCCTTGCCGTCCGGGCCGAACGATGCGACGGCCAACACCCCCGGCAGCGCCGCCGGGTAGACGGGACCGCCGCTCGACAGGTTCGCCCCTTCGGTCGAGGCGACGACGAGGACGTTGTGGTTCACGGCGTACGCGACCGCGCCGCGCAGGGCCGGTGGGCAGTCGGTCGCGCCGAGGGCCACCGCCACCACCTGCGCACCGCCGTCGACCGCCGCACGGATGCCCGCGGCGAGGACGCCGGCATCCACGTTGCTCGCATCAGTGGTGACGCGGACCGGTAGGACCTGGACGCCGGGTGCGATTCCAGCGAACGCGCTCCCTGCCGTAGGCCGGGCGGCCAGCAGTCCGGCGACGAACGTGCCATGGCCGGAGCAATCGTCGTCCGCGCGGCCACCGCCCTTGAGCAGGTCGCGCCCGGGCAGGACGGCGTCGGAAAGCGCGGGGGAGGCCGCGCTCACACCGGTGTCGACGACACCCACGACGACTCCGCCACCTCGTGTGAGATTCCACGCCCGCTGCGGCGCGAGCGACTGTTGCGCCCACGGCACGCCGGTTATGAGGCCCTTCGCAGCCGGCGCGCAGCCTCCGACGTCGGCTGCGGTGACCGCGACTGTGGCGTTCGCCGGGAGGAGGCCACCGGAGAGCACCGGGAAGGCCATCAGCGCCATTCCGGTGAGCACCGCCCCGAGGCCGGCGGGCAGCGCACCGAGCCGGTGGCCGGGAGCGGGCCCCGTCACCGGGCGTCCCCACCGTCGGCCGTACCTTGACCGGCCGGATCGAGCCATCCGACCTGGAGCAGGGTCGCGTCCCGGCGGGTGACCAGCAGGCCGCGCCCGGGTGGGAACTGCCGTGGCCGCGACCCGTTGAGCAGCGGCATCTCGTTGGGCGGGCAGGAGAGCGCGAGGTCCGGCGTGTTGGACTCCTGCAACCGGCGCACGACCGCGTCCATCGACACGCGGCCGGACCCGGCGGCGCTGCGGGCCAGCACCACGTGCAGCCCGATGTCGCCAGCCTGCGGCAGCAGGTCGATGAGGTCCTCCAGTGGGCCGCCCATCGGCCCGGTCAGCAGGTCGTAGTCGTCGACGAGCACGTACACGTCGGGCCCTGACCACCAATCCCGCCGGGCAAGCTGTGCCGGCGTGATGTCGGCCCCGGGGACGCGCTCCCGCAACCGCGTCGCCAGCGTCCCGATCAGCTCGGCCGCCGCTGCGGAGGAGAACGCGAAACCGCGGCGGTACTCCTCCGGTACGGCGTCGAGCAGCGCGCGCCGGGAGTCGATCACGACCACCTCGACCTCACCGGGCTCGTACGCGCGCGGAATCGCGTCGGCGATCAGGCGCAGCACGCCGGTCTTGCCGCTGCCGGTGTCACCGAGCACGGTCAGGTGCGGCTGCCTGTCGAAGTCGTGCCAGACCGGAGCCAGGTCCGCCTCGCCCCAGCCGAGCGGCACCCGCAGCCGGTCCTCCGGCTCGGGGAGCTGGTCGGCCGGCAGCTTCGCGGGCAGCATGCGCACCGGTGGAGCGTCCGGCCCCTCCCACCAGTCGGCCACGGTCTCCGCCAGCGCCCGCGTCGCCGCCGCCAGGTCATCGGTCCGCGATCGGCCGTCGATCCGGGGTATCGCGGCCAGGAAGTGCCTCTTGTCCATCGTGAGTCCGCTACCCGGCGTGCTGGGCACGCGCGCGGCCGCCCGCATGTCGATCACAGAGTCGATCGAGTCGCCGAGCCGCAGTTCCAGCCGGGTGCCGAGTTGGTCACGCAGCGCGCTCGGAATGTCCGACCAGCGGCCGGAGGACAGCATGAGGTGCACGCCATAGGTGAGGCCGCGGGCGGCGAGTTGCCGGATCGGGGCGTCGTGCTCCTCGAAGTCGCTCCGCAGCGAAGCCCAGCCGTCCACGACGAGGAAGACGTCGCCGTGCGGATCGTCGGCGAATCGGCCGTCCCGGCGGAGCTTGCGGTACGCGGCCATGTTCTCGATCTGGTGGTCGGCGAAGAGCCGCTCCCGCCGAGTCAGCACGCCCTGTACCTCGGCGATCGTACGGCTGACCCGTTCGCTGTCCATCCGGCCGGAAACACCCCCGACGTGCGGCAGCCCCGCGAGCGTCGAGAGTGTGCCGCCACCGAGGTCGACGCAGTAGAACTGCGCTTCGGCCGGCGTGTGGGTGAGCGCCAGCCCCGCGATGAGAGTGCGCAGCAGCGTGCTCTTGCCGGACTGCGTTCCGCCGGCGATGCCGACGTGCCCGCCGACTCCGGAAAGGTCGACCATCATCAGGTCGCGTACCTGTTCGAACGGCTTGTCGACAACGGCGACGGGTACGACCAGGCCGCCGCGTCCCGGCCAGCTCGCCGGAGTCATGCCGAGCTCGGGGTCCGGCACCAGCGCGGGCAGCACCTGATCCAGCGTCGGCGGGTCCGCGAGCGGCGGCAGCCACACCTGGTGGGCCGGCGGGCCGGCGCCGCGAAGCCTGTCGACCGCGACCTGGAGCAGGGTGTCGCCCTGCTCGTCCGCCGCGGGTGCTCCGGCCGCAGGTGTCGGCACCGCTGGCTGTGGTTCGGATGCGGGCGCCGCGACCCGTACCGCGCTGAACGTCACGACCTGCCGGCGGATCTCCTCCCGCCGCTGCTCGACGGTACGCCGGCGGTAGCGGCCGGAGACGTATGCCGCCTTGAACCGCACCAGCGTGGACACGTCGGTCCGGATGAAGCCGTTGCCGGGGGCGTTGGGGAGTTGGTAGGCATCCGGTACGCCGATGACCGACCGGCTCTCCATCGCCGAGAACGTGCGCAACCCGATCCGGTATGAGAGATGGCTCTCCAGCTTGTGCATCCGCCCGTCGTCGACGCGCTGGCTCGCCAGCAGCAGATGGACTCCGAGCGAGCGGCCGAGCCGGCCGATCATCACGAACAGCTCAGCGAAGTCCGGGTGCGAGGCGAGGAGCTCGCTGAACTCGTCCACGATGACGAACAGCGTCGGCAGTGGATCGAGCAGCGTGCCCGCCGCCCGGGCCGCCTCGTAATCACGCAGCGAGTTGTAGTTGCCCGCCCGCCGGAGCAGCTCCTGGCGGCGAATCATCTCCCCCTGCAGCGCGTCCTGCATACGGGTCACCAGCGTGGCCTCGTCGGCCAGGTTCGTGATCACCGCGGATGTGTGGGGGAGCCCGTCCAACCCGAGGAACGTGGCGCCGCCCTTGAAGTCGACCAGGACGAAGTTGAGCACCTCGGATGAGTGGGTGATCGCCAGCGCGAGGACGATCGTGCGTAGCAGTTCGCTCTTGCCCGATCCGGTGGCGCCGATCAGCAGGCCGTGCGGCCCCATTCCGCCCTGCGCGGACTCCTTGATGTCGAGTTCGACACGGCTGCCGTCCTCGGCGACGCCGATCGGCACCCGGAGCCGGTCGGGGCCGTCCGATCGAGGCCATACCCGAGACGGGTCGAGCGCGTCGATGTCGCCGACTCCGAGGAGCGTGCCGAGGTCGAAGTCGGTGACCAGCGCCTCGGTGGCGTCCGTCGTCGCGCCGAGCCGGAACGGCGAGATGACGCGGGCCAGGGCGGTGGCCTTGACCACACTGAGCTGGTCGGGACGGCCCAGCGGAGTGCGGATCTCGGTACCGGTACGGTCGAAGCGGACCATCGCCATCGAGTCGGGAGTGACGTCCAGCCGGAGGACCGAGCGTCCGGACGTCTTCGGTGGTTCAGACGAGATGTGCAGGACTATGGAGTTGCGGTATCCGGTCCCGGCGAGTCTCGACTCCTGGGGAACGTCGACACCGTCCACGATGATGACGACGTACGGTTCGTCGCGTACCGGCGTCGCCCCGGCCTCGAACCGCCCGCGGCTCTCCATCTCGGCGGCGAGCAGGTCATCGAGCGCGTCGACGTCGTCCGCGTGCAGCCGCGCGTGCCCGGCGCCGTCTTGCCGTGTGCCGTGCTGGCTGTGCGGGAGCCACTTCACCCAGTCCCACTCGCTTGCGTGCGGTCCGGCGGCACAGACCGCGACTCGCAGCTCGTCCGGCGAGTGGAAGGTGACGAGCTGCGCCAGCAGTGCCCGGAGCAGCGCCCGGCACGTGTCCTCGTCGCCGTACAGCCGTGCTTGTGCGAAACCACGCAGGAAGACCGCGGCGGGCAGGTCCGCCACGGTCGTGTACGCCCGAATGAAGCGGCGCAGCGCACGGGCGGACAGCGGCTCCAGGTCCTCGACCGGTTTGGTCTGCATCGGGTTCATGGTCATCGCCAGCTTCTGCGGACCAGCGCCGATCCGGACCTCGGCGAAGTCCGGGTGGGTCGGGCGCCTTTCCCACAGCCGGCTGCTCATCGCCACCGACCAAAGCCCCGCCGGGTCCGGGTGCCGCCATGCCAGCGATGCCCGTTGCTCCACGGCGACCTTCCGCACCTTCTTGCGGTTCTGTGTGAGGTACCGCAGGTAGTCGCGCCGGTCAGCGCGCGTCCGCCGCTTGCGGTCGCTGGTCGACCGGCCGACCATCCCGAACACCATCGTCATCGAGGTCAGCGCCATCAGACCCGCCGCCAGGAGGCCCAATCCCGGCCGTGACGCTGGGACGAAGAGCAGAATCATCACACTGGAGCCGACCGCCATCGGCAGGTACGTCAGCAGCATCCCGACGTTGCCGGTGGGTGCCTCCGGCAGCACCGGCGGTTCCTGCAGGGACAGCTCGCCGCCGGGCATCTCCGGCGGTGACTGCCGCGGCGGCCGCCGAAACAGCGTCGTACTCACGACCACGTCCTTCCCGGGGGCGTCGTCCGCCCCCTTACCGAGCCACGGCTGTGAGTGCCCGGAGGGTTCGCGGCGAAGGATCCGTGGCCGCCCTTCCGCCGGGTCTCCGAGATGTGAACCCTGCGTCCGGCGAGAGCCGTGTTAACTGCATGGCGACTCCGCAGGGGGCCGGTGAGATGTGCCGGCTGACGATCTGTGGCCCGGCCTCCAGAATCGAACTGGCCGTGCCTGCGCACGTTCCGCTTGCCGACCTGCTCCCCACCTTCATCGACCATCTCGGCCCGCAGCTGGCGACGTCCGGCCTCGGGCACGGCGGCTGGGTGCTCCAGCGGCTCGGCGAGCCGCCGCTGGATGAGGATCTGGGCACCGCTGGGCTGGGTCTGTACGACGGTGACGTCCTGAATCTGCGGCCGCGTGACGACCAACTGCCGCCGGTGGACTTCGACGATCTCATCGACGGCGTGGCCACCGGGTCCGCCGAGCTCAAGGACCGGTGGCTTCCCGCGACCAGCCGGCGGTTGATCTACGGACTGGTCGGCGTCATGCTCGGCCTGGGCGCCTTCGTCGCTCCCCTGAGCGGCACCGCGACCGTCGGCGCGCTCATCGCCGGCTCCGGCTCCATCGTGCTGCTGCTGGGCGCGGCGGCCGCGTCGCGAGCGCTCGGCGACCGCGTGGCGGGCGTCGTGTTCGCGGTCGGTTCGATCACGTTCGCGGTGGCCGCGGGGCTGGCGCTCCCCGTGGGCGGCACCGCGGTGACCGATGTGGCCGCTCTGGCAACCGCCCCTGGGCTGCTCGCAGCCGGCGCTTGGGCGGCGACGACGGCCGCGCTGTCCCGTGCCGCCGTCGGCGGCACGGGGGCCGGGTTCGTGGCGGCGGCCTTCGCCGGGGCGCTCGTGGCGCTGGGCGGTCTGCTGCTGTGTGTCGCCGGCGTCGGCGCGGCGGGAGCGGCGGCGATCGTGCTCGCGGTCGCGCTGACGATCGGCGCCGGGGTGCCTGGTATCGCCTCACGGTTCGCCGGGCTCCGCATCCCGCCGCTGCCGACCAGCGCTCAGGAGTTCCAGCAGGACATCGACCCGGAGCCGAGCCGGGTCGTGCTCGACCGCACCGCACGCGCGCACGAATACATCACCGCGCTCTACCTGGGCCTCGGCGCGGTCAGCTCCGGTTGCCTCGCCGTACTCGGGGTGACGGCCGGGATATCGGCCCGGCTGCTCGCCGTGGTCGCCGCGCTGCTTCTCCTTCTGCACACACGTGAGCTGCCGGGCACGCGGGCGCGGCTGGCGGGAGTGGTTCCCGGGCTGATCGGCCTCGCGGCGGTGCTTCTCGACCTGACGTTGGCCATGCCGCCCGCGCTGCGAGGCATCGTCGTGGCGGCCCTGATGGTGCTCGCAGGACTCCTGATGATGGCCGCCCGCAGGCTGCCCGGCCGCCGGATGCTGCCGCACTGGGGACGGCTGGCGGATCTGGCCCATTCGGCCACCGCGATCGCGGTCCTCCCGCTCGTGCTGGCGGTGGTCGGCCTCTACGCGAGGGCGCGTGCCGGATGGGCATGACCGGACCGGACGGCCCGCGGCAGGCCGTCACCGCGGAGCGGGGGGTGAACCGTGTACAACCGTCGTGACCAGGTCAGCGCGCACGGTTTCATGGTCGGCCGCTTGACCGCCGCGCTCCTGCGCGCAGAGCCGGATCTGCCGGTCCCACCGCTACGCCGCTCATGGAGCGGGATGATCATCGGGGCGATTCTGGCGGCCGTCGCCGTCGCCGGGTTCATCGTGTTCGGCATGGTGTACCCCGGCGGCGCGAGCGCCTGGCGCAAGCCGGGCACGCTGATCGTGGAGAAGGGCACCGGCACCCGGTTCGTATTCGCAGACGGTCGACTGCGGCCGGTGCTCAACTACGCCTCGGCACGACTGTTGCTCGGCGCCAAGCTCAAGGTCGACACCGTGCCGTCGTCGTCGATCGACGATGTGCCACGCGACCGTCCGGTCGGCATCCAAGGTGCCCCGGATCAGCTCCCGCACGCGGGCGGCACCGTGTCGCCCTGGCTGGTGTGCGCCACGTCGGCGCGGGCCGGGAACGGCTTCAGGCCGGCGCTGGCGCTGACGATAGGTGTCGACCCCGCCGTGCGTCCGCTGTCCGATGCCCAGGCACTCGTCGTGCGTACCCCGGACGGCACGACCTTTCTCGTCACGGGAGGACGCAGGCTCCGCGTGACCGCGCCCTGGGTCCTGCGGACGCTCGGTTTCACCGATGACGCCGCCGTCGGCGTACGCGAGGGATGGGTGAACGCGCTGCCCGCCGGCCCCGACCTTCCGCAGCCGGGGGTGTCCGGCGGTGGACAGCCCGGGCCGGTGCTGGACGGGCGGCCGACCAGGGTCGGCGAAGTGTTCGCGGTAGGCGGCGTCAACGCGGAACGCCGCTTGTACGTGCTGACGGCGGACGGGCTGCAGCCGTTGACGCGGACGGCCGCCGCACTCGCGCTGAGCGACCCCAAGACGGTGCGGGCGTATGACGGTGAGACGCCCACGGTCCGTGACCTCAGTCCCGCAGCGCTCGCTGCCACTCACGTGTTGTCGGCACCGGCCTGGGAGGCTCAGGTGCCGGCCGGGCCGCCGGCGAACGGCCTGGCCGGCGGCCGGATGCCCTGCGTCCGCGTGGTGCCGGAGGGCGGCCAGGCGCGTACCTCGGTGGTGACTCTTCCGGCCGCGCCGGTCACCGAGACGACACCCGCGAACGCGGTCGTCGGTCCGTCGGTGAACGCCACGCCTGGTGCGGGAGGGGACCCGCTCGGTGCCGGACAGGACGCAGGGACCGCGGCGCGGGTCGCCGACCAGGTACGCGTCATGCCACGGGCCGGGCTGCTGGCCCGCACCCTTCCCGTGCTGGGGATGCCCGGCGAGGGCCTTTACCTGGTGACCGAGGACGGTTCGAAGTTCCCCGTTGCGAACGAGACGGCAGCCTCCGCGCTCGGCTACGCGGTCTCGTCCGAGGTGCCGGTGCCCGCGGACCTGCTGGCGCTGCTGCCCACTGGCCCTGTACTCGACATGCTCAGCGCGGGAGGTGGTGGCGGCTAGCCGAACCGAAGGATTCGCTCATCTTTCACCAGCCGGATCTATAAGGAGGAACAGATGGCCAACAATTACGGCGGATTCGATCCGGGTTCGTACCACTTCAGCGACCCCGATCTTCTGGCGATCATCAACAAGACATCGGACGCGATCAACGAAATGAACCAGCTGAACAACACGGTGATGTCGCACACTGAGCTGCTCGGCGATGCGAACCGGTCCGACTCCGGAAGGGTCCTGACGCAGCACATTACGACGTGGACCAGCGATTTCCACAAGGTCGTGGGCAACCTCGAAGGTCTCAACACAAGGGCACAGGGACTGCTTCAGGTCAACCGCACCACCGACACCACCGCCACTCACGGCGCCAGGTAACAACCACAGAAACGACCTGATTGAAGGGAGCATCGCGATGGGTGACGCCTTTTACGTCAGCCACAACAAGTATGCGGAGGTCAATGTCGCGCTGAAGGCTCAGCTTCAGAAAATGGACACGATCATGGGTGACCTCAACGGCACGCTGAGCCGGATCGAAATCGCCAGCGGCGGCAAGGCGACGCCGCTGTGGGAGCATCTGCAGCAGACGTGGAACCGTAGCTACGAGGAGATGACGCAAATGCTCCGCATGCACGTCGACTCCTCATTGATCGTGGCCGAAACCTTCCTCCACGGCGACGACGCGGGCGCCCGCGTCATGACCTGACGCGCCTTCCGCCGTATCCGCACCGACTCCCGGTTCCGAGGCTGTTCATGCTCGGATCCGGGAGTCGGTCCACCACCTTCCAAAGGAGGAGAGTACGAATGGCCGATTTCCACATCACCTCGTTCGACAAGGCCCACTACGAACGGCTGATCACTTACCTGCGCAGCGTCGAACACGACCTCGACGTCAACCCGGCCATGCTGGGCCCCAGCACGGCCCTCAAACTGGACCCCACGATCACCGGCATGCTGAAGCCCGGTTCACCGAACTGGGACGTAGCGAAGAAATTCGTCGACCAGGCCGGTGTGTTCGCCACCTCGGCGCACACGCGTTACAGCGACCTCACGACGGAGCTGCTTGCCTACGTGACCGCCTTGAAAAACGCCGAAGAAATCTTCAAGCACACCAACGACCTGACCAAAGAGACGGCCGGCAAGTTGATGAAGGAGCACCCGGAAATCATCGGCCAAAATACCTGAACTGTCCGGTTACCCCCGGCCTGACCCGTATCCCTGATTTGTAACCAGCCCACGGCCGCCCTCGCTTGGGGCCGCCCAGTCCCCTGAGGAGGACCCCCATGGCAGATGGTGTGCCGAGTCTCCCCGGCAACTCCAACTGGTCAGAGTGGACTTTCGAACAGGTACTGGCCGCAGTCACCGGCGAGGGGACCGACCTGCACGACCTGTTGAACGCGCAGTGGTTCACCTTCGACAAGGACAAGGGGAAGGATGTCGTCTACCATGCCTTTGGGAATAATTATGTCGCGGTCAACGGTAACCCGGACGCGATGGGGAAGTGGGTCACCGCCGTTAACACCACCGGCGACATAATGCAGGGCGTCGGCAGCGGTCGACGCGGAACCATGGACCTGCAGACTCTGAAGGACATGGAGATGGCCGTCAAGACGCTGGCCTTGTTCATGGGTGCGACCGGCGATGACTTCGAGACCTGGGCTAAGTCGATCAATTCCAGTGACTCCGCGTTCAAAGGCAAGGCCGCCTATTTGATCTACTGGCGGATGAAGAAGAACGCCGATTGGGCGCACGACATCAACGAGCAGGTCCTCACCAGGCACGGACGCTCGATCGCGGACGTGATCGGTGGTGCCGCCAGGGGTCTCGAAAACTTCAACCTGACGATGTCGTACGCGTGGGGGTGGGCGCTCGCGTCGGATATCGTCAACTGGATCAAGAACGCTCTCGATTTCGAAGTGAAGGCGGCGTTCGACTACATGGAGGCGGCAGGCCTCTTCGAGGGCACACCGAATTACGTCCTCGACAAGATGACATTCGGTGGCCTTAACTCAAAACCTGCCAAAGACTACATCGCGAAGGTTCTTACGTCATACCCCAAGGGCTCCCTCATGGACCAAAGCGGATGGACGGCAATGGGGCAGGAGGTCACCAATAACGTCCTCCAATCGGTAAAGGCCATCCTGGACGGGCCGGCGCAGGCTGCGATCGCGGCTCTGGAGCCGACGTACGTGCTGGCGAGCAGCTCGCTCATTGAACTCACCTCGCCGCCGCCCCCGCCGCCGCCCCACGTGGACTCGTCTCCTGGCGGCGGTGGCAACGGCGGTGGCGGCAATCAAAAATTCCCGCCCATCAAGTTCAACCCCCCGCACTTCAAGTTCGACCCGCCTAAGGGCGGTGGCGGTGGTGGTGGCGGTGGTGGCAAGTACAACTACAAGCCCGGTGGCGGTGGTGGTGGCGGTGGTGGCAAGTACAACTACAAGCCCGGTGGCGGTGGTGGTGGCGGTGGTGGTGCCGGTGGTGGCAAGTACAAGGTTCCCGGCGGTGGTGGTGCCGGTGGTGCCGGTGGTGGCAAGTACAAGGTTCCCGGCGGTGGTGGTGGCGGTGGTGGTGCCGGTGGTGGCAAGTACAAGGTTCCCGGCGGTGGTGGTGCCGGTGGTGCCGGTGGTGGCAAGTACAAGGT
>NZ_JBFAJC010000040.1:86238-86305 GCF_040655075.1 Actinoallomurus sp. NPDC050550
TCCCGGCGGTGGTGGTGCCGGTGGTGCCGGTGGTGGCAAGTACAAGGTTCCCGGCGGTGGTGGTGCA
>NZ_JBFAJC010000040.1:86403-86548 GCF_040655075.1 Actinoallomurus sp. NPDC050550
CCGGTGGTGCCGGTGGTGGCAAGTACAAGGTTCCCGGCGGTGGTGCTGGCGGTGGTGGTGGCGGCAACGTTCCCGGTGGTGGTGCCGGTGGCGGCGGGAAGTTCGACGTTCCGGGTGGTGGTGCCGGTGGCGGCGGGAAGTTCGA
>NZ_JBFAJC010000040.1:86646-89711 GCF_040655075.1 Actinoallomurus sp. NPDC050550
GTGGTGGTGGTGCCGGTGGCGGCGGGAAGTTCGACGTTCCGGGTGGTGGTGCCGGTGGCGGCGGGAAGTTCGACGTTCCGGGTGGTGGTGCCGGTGGTGGTGGCGGCGGCAACGTTCCCGGTGGTGGTGCCGGTGGCGGCGGGAAGTTCGACGTTCCGGGTGGTGGTGCCGGTGGCGGCGGCGGCGGCAACGTTCCCGGTGGTGGTGCCGGTGGCGGCGGGAAGTTCAACCTTCCGGGCGGTGGTGCAGGCGGCGGAGCGGGTGGCGGACCGGGAGGGATCAAGTTCCCGAGCGGTTCCGGTGGTGGCGGCTTCGGCAGCGGTGGCGGTACGCCCGGCGGCGGCATCGGAGCTGGTTCTGGCACCGGCAACCCCACCATGACACCCTTCCGGGCTTCCGGCGGCTCCCCCGGGGCACCCGGATCGCCCGGCGCCGGTTCGGGTGACAAGAGCGGTGGCGTGCCCTTCTTCCCGCCGATGATGGGCGGCGCCGGCGCCGGCGGCGGCCTTGGCGACAAGCCGGAGGAGCGGGAGCGTCAGACGTGGCTGTCCGAGGACGAGGAGGTCTGGGGCACGCGGGTCGATGTCGGCTCGGGTGTGATCGGTCGCCTCGACGATGAGGACTACGAGGTCGATGAGACTCCTCTGGTCGGACCGGTACGCGGGCGGCGTCGCACGGAAACTCCGCGCCGGCCGCGCGGTACAGAGAACGACGTCGAGGTCGGGCGCGAGGCCGAGGTGGAGTCCGCAGCCGATCCTGGATTGGCCGTGGAAGAGACGGCGATCGCAGGGGAGCCCCGTCCGACGCCGGACACCGTGCGGCAGAAGCGGAAAGCCGAGCGAGAAGACGGTGCCGAGCGTGAACCCCGAGCCGACGGAGAGGCCGCGCACGGCGTCGGCTCGGCGGGTTGACCGGCGGGCAGGCGACCGACGAACGACAGCGGCAAGCAACCTACGAGAAAGGACGAGAAATGCCCCACTCATCGGACGACCTGGCAGCCGCGCTCGAGGAGCTGCGGGAGCACCAGGCCCGGATCCGCGAAGCGAGTGACCAGATGATGAAGGTCACCGGCTCCTCGAAGTCGGCGGATCGCATCGTGACGGCCACCGTCGATGCCCGAGGGCGGCTGGTCGACCTGAAACTCAGCGGCACGCGCTACCGCAAGATGGCCCCGGCCGAGCTGTGCGCCCGCATCGTGGAGGCTGTCCAAGCCGCACAGGATCAGGCGGCGGAAGAGGCCTCGCGCATGCTCAACGGTCTCCTGCCGGCGGGGCTGGGCATGCCCGCGGTCGGTGAGGAGCTGGATCTCGACGCGATTTTCGAGGCTGCGGTGAGTGCTGCGGCCGGTCCCATGTTCACCGGTGACACGACGTCTCCAGCAGAGAAGGGCGATAAGGATGGCTGAGGACCCGGGGCTCTTTTCGGTCGATCCGGATGAGCTCGAACGCGGTGGCGTGCATATCAGGCAGATGGCCGATATCGCGATGAAGGTCTATGACCGTTTGACTGAAGTGGAGGCCAAGTATCCCAAGCTCGGTGGTGACGGGAGTGTCGGTAAGTCGTTCGAGGTGAATTACTACCCGGTCATGAAGGAGTGCACGAAGCTCGTCACTGACTTGGCGAAGCTGCTTGCTGATGCGGGGGGCAGGACGGGGGACCTGGGTCGTCTGTTCGCTGATGTGAACTCTGAAGCCACAAGAGTGGCGACTGGCCGGAGTAGCTGAGCCGTTATGGCGATCGAACCACCCGAGGGCGTCCGTGATCTGTTCCTCGTCCTCACCGGGGAACAGTATCCCAGCGCGAATCCAGATCATATGCGTGAGGTCGCGCAGGTCCTGGGGTGGATCAGTGAGGAGTTGGGGAATGAGCTCGCTCCGCTTTTGGTGCAGGCGGTTAATACGATCAGAGCTGATTTCTCCGGTGAAGCAGCGCGCCAGTTCGCTGAGATGATGGCACCTTATGTGACCGATGAACCACGTTATCTTCCGGCTACGGCTGAGCAGTTTCTGAGGCTGCGGGAGTTTCTTGAGAAAGCGGCTGTTGACACGGAGTATGCCCAGATCATCACGATCGGTGAGCTGGTGTTGCTGCTTGCTCAGATCGCATGGGCGATGGCCGCGGCGTCTTGGAGTTTCGGTTCGAGTCTGGCATGGTTGGCTGCTCGTATCGTGGTGGTGCGGTTTTTGTTGCAGACCTTGTGGGGGCGGCTGGTTCTGCAGTTCGCGTTGGCTGAGTTGATGGGCATTGCGTTCCAGGTGGTGCTGGACGTGGTGACTCAGCTCGTGCAGTTCGCGAAGGGTACTCGCCATGAGTGGAATCTGCGTGCGACGGGCAGTGCTGTTGTGGTGGGCGCGATCGGTGGTGCGCTGGCTGTTCCGTTCTCGATGCTCGGTCACTATGTCACTAAGAACTTCACGAACCGGATTTTGAGGATGCTGGGTGACCCGGGTAAGGGGGTAACCGGGTTCGCCGTGTCGGATGTGGTCGAGTCCGCGATCCACCAGTATGGCCGACATGTCGACGACTGGGGTTCGAAAGTCGCAGAAGAAACTTTCCGTCGGATGTCGACCAACCGGCAGTTTGCCGCAGCGTTCGCGAGAAGTGGCATTCCGTTTACCGTGGAGGTTTTTGAGGAGGCCTTGCACGAGGCCTTCACTGAAGCTCTGGCCGGGCTGGCATTGGGGAATGGTTTCCAGTGGAACTGGTTCGCGATGACCTCGGGTGCGTTCTCCAGCATCGCCACGCAATCCGGCTTTTCCCTCGGCCATAAATTGGCTGGTCCCGCGAACAACGGTGGCGTGTCCCCTAAGGATTCGCCCACCGGATCGCCGCAGAACGTCGTGTTTTACGGCAAGTCCACTTCCCCGAGTACTCCTTCGAGCACTCCTCCGAGCACTCCTTTCAACACTGCTCCGAGCACTCCTTCGACCACTCCTTTCAACACTCCTCCGAGCACTCCTTCGACCACTCCTTTGGATGCTCCTTTGAGCGGGGCTGGTCTCCCTTCGGGCGGGGCCGTTCCTGTGGGCGGGGTTGTTCAGCCGCCTTCGCGTTCGACCGCTCCT
>NZ_JBFAJC010000040.1:89807-99971 GCF_040655075.1 Actinoallomurus sp. NPDC050550
TCCTGTGGTTCCGCCGGTGTCGGGTGAGACGGCTCCTGGGGTTGGGGCGGGTTCGTCTGGGGCTGGGGTTGTTCAGCCGCCTTCGCGTTCGACCGCTCCTGTGGTTCCGCCGGTGTCGGGTGAGACGGCTCCTGGGGTTGGGGCGGGTTCGTCTGGGGCTGGGGTTGTTCAGCCGCCTTCGCGTTCGACCGCTGCTGCGGGCGGGACCGTTCCGTCTCGGGCTGTCGGTGACTCGGCGTCTCCCGCCGTCTCCGGGCCTGCCGGCCGCGGCGCGTTGGACCGCGCGGCAGGCTCGGCGGGCGTGGTAGGAGCGGCTGCCAAGGACGGGCAAGGTCCGAGAGAGCCTTCGGTCCAGGTCGCCTCGGCAACGCCCCTCCCCAGCGGTGCGCATGAAGCGCAACGCGACCCGGGCATTACGGAGGATCGTGACACGCTCCCGGCTGGTGCGAAAGCAGGGGACGAAGCTCCTGGCACGCCTAGTGGGGCCACCAAGACGCGCGCGGCTTCGGCGTCTTCGAGTGAAGTGCCGTCGTCCGCACAGCGTGCCGGCGCGGGTGAACGTGGAGTTGGGGAGAGGTCTTCGTCGGCTTCTCGTGCCGGCGCCGATCCGTCGAATGTCTCTCGGCCTGAAGCTGGTGCTGGCGTCGGGCGTGGTGAGGACGGCAGGGCGCACGCGGCCTCGGAGTCTTCGAGTAAAGAGCTGTCGACGGAAGATAAGGCCCAAAACGCTGCAGCCGTCCAGCAGCGGATTGATGCCTTCATCGAGCACCAGCGGGCGGAACGATGGCAGGAGTACAAAGCCGACCGGGACGGTGAGTACGCGACTGAGCTCAAGATCGAGTCGGAGCTCCACCGGCGTGTCGACGTGGGCCGCGACTTTGACGATCACTACGGGCGATTCAAGTATGAGGATCTCTTCGGCGGCGCCTACCTGCCCAAGGACGGTCATGCTTGGTCGGAGGTGCGCGCCAGCTACCTTCGGGATCTGCGAAACGCGTTCAGGGCGGAGTGGACGCGGACAGGAGGACACCCAGGCGAACGCTGGGAAAATGATTACGCACGGCTGAAGGGCGAACTTTCCGATCGGCTTCAATTTTTCAGTCGACGTGCGCGTGACATAAATCAGTTCCGTGATCCGCAGGATCGCAATGAAGGAAAGTCATTCGAGGACGCTGATCGGGGCCGCGATCCGCTAGATCGAGAAGCGGAAACGGTTTTCGAGAAGGCTTTGAATGCCGTCAGAAAATTCGATGATAAGCAGTACCTTCGCGAGACCGAAAAGGAGCTGGTTGCTGATAATTATGATGAAAAAGTCGGACATTACGTCGGTCGTTGGGAAGGTGAACGGGGGATCCTCGACGACTTCCGAGCTACAAAAAGAGCCGACATCGCTGCTGCGTATGACGCGGCATGGGTAAAGGCTGGAGGGCCGCCGCGCAGTAAAGACGCCTGGGAGCATCCTACGCCGACCGGTCCTCTCAAGGATCTGCATGAGAAGATCGAACGAGTGGAATCGTCGACCGCCGACGAATTGATGACCACAGTCGAAGCTTTGGGTCGTTTGGAGCAAAAGGGCGCCAGGTGGCCTGAAGTTCTTGACAAAGTCGATCGACGGAAATTTGTGGAGGGTGTGCGCGTCGCGTATGACAAATTGCGCGCAGCCTCAGATGGCGAAGTGGGCGCACCGGCGGCCGATTCCTCGTTCGGTCGTCAATGGGACACTGCACTGACGGACATAGTGGACCGCTTCCTGGACCCGAGCCGTTTCTGGCGCGCCGAGTTCGAGAGCTTCCAGATGGAGAGGGGTCGGCAGGCCCTGAATGATGCTTTCCGTGAGTCCGATGAGACGCCTCGGGGGTTGAGTGGTGGAAGCAAGGAGAGGGTTTCCAAGGAATGGGATGACGCCATCAAGTCTGCCCTGGATGACCACTGGACGTCCGGCGAATCCGCCTCGGCTGCGACGTCGTCAGATGACGCCAAGTCGCAGAAATCTTGGAACGAGCGCTGGGAAGAGCTTAAGCGCAAGACGCTTCCGTCTCTCATGGAGCATGAGTATCGGAAGACGGAAATGGAGCTAAGGAATGCTGCGCACGACTGGAACCGAATCGCCGGTGATTACCGTGGAGATTCGGAGGCGTTGCCTAAAGAGTCGTATGACGAGATGTTGGGGAAGTATCGGGAAGAAACCATCGAGAAATATCATGAGGTTTGGCAGCCCGAAATTAAAGACACGAAGGAGTGGCTGGACAGTGAGAAGCGGAATGGGAATGTCCTTGAAGCGGAGCTGGACGACCTCGCGTATCGTGAACATTTGTCTGGTCAGGCATCAGGGACGGAGGGCCGCAGGCGACTCGGCGCACTGTTTAAGACGCTGACGGAGAAGGATTCTTCGGCCGAGAAGGGTCCTTTGGCGGAGCGGGATCCCTCGGTAGAGAGGGATTCTTCGATGCTGCAGATGTTGGTGGACCATCCTGCTGCTTCTGAGGACGTGAGTGCAGGACAATCCGTCGACAGGGAAGCCATAGCAACCTCGGCATTTAGTGAGAGATTCAAGGATGCCCTCGCAGATATAGACCGGACAGATGCGATGCGTCAGGAGGCGCACGAGTCCGTCGAGTCTGAATTCCAGAGCTCCAAAACCGAAATCGAGAAGCAAGCGGAACAGCACGCGGAACAATTCTGGCGCTCGATACGGGAGCGCGGCGTCGAGAATCCGCGTCAGGACTTCGAAAACCAGATTCAGGGTTCCGGTTCCGAGGAGTTGGCGCAGGACCTACAAGCGCAGGCGCATTCTGATGACGAGTGGCTGCTCGAGCAGATTGCCGAAACGAAGAGCCGGATCGCGTCTGATTGGGTGGCGGCCGCGGAAGCGGAGAAGGAGCGGTTTGCGGATGAGTGGGCGAAGGCCGCGGAATCCGATGCTCCTGACCAGGTGACCGCCGTTCGTGAAGGCCTGTCGGCGGCGTTCGTTGAGCGGCTGGAGGAATACCCGAGGCTGCTGGATGCGCACGAGACCTTTTCAAATAAGGTACTGGTAACTGATCATCAGGAGTTCACCCACACCTTCCGGGACTCTTCGGAGGTCAAGCGGTTCAGGGACGACTTTGCCGAGGCGTGGAATGGCCTCGGGGCTGTCGCCGAGTCGGGCGATTCTGAGCTGGAGGGCGCTCGAGAGGCGCTCATCGGGCAGTTCAGGGAGAAAGTCACTGAAGCGTGGCGGCAGGGGTGGACGAACGAGCAGAGGTTCGCCGGCGCGCTGCGGCTTGAGGACAAGTGGGGACGGGTCGTCGACCTGCGGAACCCTGATTCGCAGATGGGCCCGAGAGCCGCGCAGATCTATAAGCACCGGATCCACCAGCTCAAGAAGCAGTACTTCGAGGACCTGGCCGCGGCAGAGGCCTTGGGCGAGGGGCATGGGGAAGAGCTGTCTCGCCTGGACTCGGGCGTCCAGCGCGCGGCGCGCCGGCTGAGAGACGGAGTCGAGCCTTATGCAACGGCGATCGATAAGGCGGTCGATCAGCTCAATGCGAATCTTGACGCGATCGGTGCGCGGTTGGCCGACCCAGTCCACCTCGCCTCGGAGGGGCGCAGCGCCCAGGACGATCGCGCCAATCGTGGAAACCGTTACTGGTATAACCATCAGGCGCGCGAGGTTGTCCGCGGTTTTGCGAGGGATGTAGAACGTCAGGGGCCGGGTGCACTGGAGCGGCTGCACAGAGACGCTGTCCAGCGCCTAGTGGCGCTGGGAGAGGTAGCCATATCGCGGTCTTCGGCGAATCAAGAGTTTCAACGCCTGCTCGACGATTGGAATGCGGATCGCGGCCATCTGTCTTATCAGGACGATCGGCGAATTGACGCGCTTCGCGAGGAGTACATTCAGACACAGAGTCTCGCGACTTCGGCGGCATCTGCCGACTTGTCGCCCGTGTCGGCGCCGTACGGCCTTGAAACGGACGGCTGGCGGGTTTCCGCCTTCCGCACGCGTCAGGAACGCCTGAGCGAAACCTACGCTCAGATCCTGGCCGAGGCTGCGACGCCAACACGCGAAGAGGCTGATACCACGCTCGAGCCTGAACAGCCGGCCTCGGCGGACGTCGACGGGCAGGAGTCCGAGGGACGGGCCGACGGGCAGAGTTCCGCAAGACGGTATGAGGAGTACCGGGCACGGCTGGACCAAGCCGTGAACGATGCTGCGGAATCGCTCGGGGACAACCTCGACGATGTCGGTCGGCAGCTGCTGAGTGCGTTCGAAGTCCACGATGCAGCATTGTCCGACCTCACACGCTCTGCGGTGCGGCAGCGGCTTCAACGCGAACTGGAAGTAGCGCTCACCGACAAATTCGCCTCCTACGACTCGGTCGATGCGCCGCGCGACGCGTCGACTCGGTCCGACCAGGTGAATAAGTGGTTCGACGACCTGATAAAGCGGGTGCCGTCAGAACTTGTCAGGGCGATCGCCCGCGATGCCGCGATGGCAGCGGCGTCGGAGCAGGTCGACCAGGCCGCGGATGACTGGGAACGAGCTCCGGCATCCGCTCACAGCCAAACCTTTATGCGCAGGTTCGACCTTGAGCCGGGTCAGCTGAGCACGGACGTTTACGTAGCGATCTCGCATTCCTTCACCGAAAGATCCGGAGCCGAATTCGACAAGATCTTCGACCTCGCTGGGGACTCGGCGACCCTGAGCGCTCAACTGGATGAGTGGCACAAGTTCTCCGACGCCCGGAGCAACCGATTGAAGGCCTCCTTCCTAGTGGAGTCCGCACACCGGAGGGTCCGTCAAATCGCCTCCCGGATCTTCAGTGAGGAACTCGAGTCCTGGCAGTCGCTCAGCGACGACCATATGCTGCTCGAAGACGAGATATCCCGGGTGGCACGGGTATTCCACCAGCGTGTGCTATCCGCCTTCGCGTCGGCCTTCGCTGGGTATACCGCGGAGAAGGATGAACTCCTGGCACGGAGCTGGGCGTGGGACGGCGAACTGCGCGACCTCACTGCCGAGCTTCCCGCCTATTTCTCCCTCGAGGCAGCGTCGGGGAAGGGCCTGGAGGCCGCAGGCGCGACGTTCCACGGACTTACGGGTGAGTATGAGACCGACGCCAACGAACTGGCCGAGATCGCAGCTAGGTACCGCCGAGACTGGTTCGAACTCTTCCGGCTGTTCCTTGCACCGTCGTCGGCCCTGGACGAGTCATGGCTGAATGATGAGGAAGCCCATAGGAATTCCTTCCTATGGGGAATGATCAGCAGTGATCCCGATAATGTGATCATCAGTGATGGTGTTCGCGGCGATGGAGCGCCGCAGAACTCCAACGCCGTGTGGACCGCGGCCCCCGGCGCCGGCATGCTGCCCACCGGCGTCCCTGACCACGCGCAAGTGCCCACGGTGGACGGTCGGTCGGCCCTGGTCGTGCCGATGCCCGACCCACACGCCCTGCGGGGGGACACGGCCGGAATCGCGCCGGTTCCGTCCGGTTATCAGGGATTGTTCGAACAGGCCAGGCGGATCGTGGAAGACCTGCCGGCGAATGTCCGCGAGCGGCTACTGGCCGAGGCGGCGGAGATCGTCGCATTCCACCACGCGCCGCTGCCTGTCGACATGACGACGGTTCCGCAGGAGCGGCGCGAGGCGCACGAGGGCGTTGTGCTGGCCGTCGCGGAGCTGTTGTATCGCGAGGACGAGTCGGGCGTCTCCGGCGACGATGCCGAGGCGATCGAGGCCGCCCACCGTCTGGCGGAGGAGCTGGCGGAGACCCTGGGGACTCGGCGCCGGACCGGTGGGGCACCACCGGGAAGCGCTCGGCCGCCGGTCGATCCGGTCGAAATCGGCGGTGGTGGCGGTCCGTCACGCTCAAGCATCGTCGACGACTGGATTCGTCAGTCGGCGGTCGACGGCGTCTCCCGATCGGGCGCCCTCCGCAATCTCGATGCCGCAGTGGCGGCCCTGCGCGGCAACCGTGGCGATGTCGCGTCGCTGCGTGCCGCCCTCCACGCGATCGACGAATGGAGGACGACGAAGACCGGTCCGAGCCGCCGTGATGACGCGGTAAACCGGCTGGAGGCCGAGGTCGCCGCCGAACTCACCCGTTATCAAGATAGGGCTGGAATCACCGTACGGTCGCGCCCCTCGAGCATGAGCGGCCTCGACGCCTCCCCCGCGACGAGAGCGGCCATCGAGGAGCTCGAAGGCAGGTACTTCCCCCCTGGCATGTCGTTGGGTGTTCCGCATCGGGCCGACACGGCGGTCACCCCCCACATCGACGGTGCCTCGTACTTCGCGGCGATCGCCGACGTACTCGACACGCTGGGGCAACCGGGCGATCGCCTGTACATCACCTCCTGGTACCTGCACCTCGCCACCAGGCTGCGTCACCGGGCGGGCGAGCCGAATCTCGGTGAACGACTTATCGCTCTGGCCGAAGCCGGCGTCGACGTGCGGGTCGTCGTGGCAATCCCCCGCCACTCCCTCAGCCCGTTCGAAAAACCATTTCCGCAACAGGACTTTTGGCGATGGCCGATCGCCAAGGGGCTCAGTATTTACTCGAATACCAACCTCAACTCGGTCCGGACCCTGCGGGGCGCTCACCGGGACGGCCGCGCGGTCCTCGCGAACCGTGTTCTCATCGATTGGGGCGGCGCGTTCGACTCACGACATGAGAAGTCCACGGTCGCCTACCATGCGGCCACCGGCCAACTGCACGCGTTCGTGGGCGGCATGGACTATGCGCCGAACCGGCTCGGCGCAGAAGAGCACAGCGGAGCGCCGAACCACAACTACTGGCACGACCTCGGCGTACAACTGGTCGGTGGCGCGGCCGAAGAGGTGCTCTCCAACTTCTGGACCCGCTGGGACGAGACGGCGACACTGCCGAACCGCACTTACTGGCACGAACGAACCCAGGAGCCCTACAACCCGGCGATCGAGCCCACGCCTCACCAGCTGACGCCACCGCGTTCGGCCGAACCGACGCGCTCTTCGGCCGATTCGCACGTCGACGCGGGCATCCGGGTCTGGCGGAGCTACGCTAAGCATCGCGTCAGCCCGCTCACCGATTCCCTGCGCCTTCCCTGGGCCACCCTGCCGCCGGAAGGTGTCTCCGAGATCGCCGACGGTATCACCGGGGCGATCGGCGCGGCCGAACGTTACGTCTACGTAGAGGATCAAACGCTCAACCCGTCCTCTTTGACGCAGATTTACTCCCACCATGACTTCATCTTTCCTGCGGTCGCCCGGGCGCTCGCCCGAGGCGTCAAAGTGGTGTTCGTGACACAAGGGTTCCCGGGCCGGGACCAGCCGTCACCAGATGCCACTCCGAACATCTCCAGTGAGATCAACGCGCTGATCCTGGATGGACTCTCGGCCGAGCAGCGGCAGAACTTCGCCCTGTTCGTTCTGACGGACACCAAGATTCATTCCAAGCTGGTTCTGGTCGACGACGAATTCGCGTCGATCGGCTCGGCCAACTTCTGGGATCGTTCGATGCGAGGCAACGAGTCGGAGGTAACGGCGGCGATCGTGCACCCGGGCGGGCCAGGCTCCCTGGTCGCCGACCTCCGCGTGCGGCTGTGGCGTGAGCACCTGCGCATGCCCGACACTGCCTCGACCGACGCAAACCTCCGTAACCTCGAAGTGGGCCTCGGCTACTTCCGGCGTACCTGGGGCAGCGGCACCGCTGCGGAGATTCCGGACACCGCGCTGGAAGAAATCCGAACCCGCTCGCGCAACCGCAGTGGCGACGGTTCTTCCGCCCAGGGCGATGGGCCCGCAGTCGTCGACTCGGTAGATTCCACGGCGATGCCATCGGATGATGCCGCCACCCCGGTACAGGAACCGCCCGGCGCCACGCCCCTCGCGGGCACCACGCGCGCTGCGGAGCCCACCTCGGCCGATCGCGAGGCGTTGAACGCCGCCGACATGGTGGTCTGGGTCAACAGGACTCTGCACAACGACCGCGCTCTTGGCTGGGCCGGCGGCCCGGTCGACGCCGACGACGTTGCCGACGCGGTGCAGGCCCTGAATGCGCAGACCGTGGTCTATCCGACCACCACGCCCGCCCAGGCCTACGCGATCGCCCACCAGATCGCCCGCGGCACCGCCCCTACCAGAACGCGGGGGGGCGCGACCGGAGGGCTGCGGAGGAACGAACGAGAGCGGCTGGAAGATGCCCAGTACGCAGTCCACGCGGCGGAATACCAAGGCCTCACGCCCAGCCAGGTCGCAAAGGAATACGGCGGCAAGTACGACAGCGGGCGTTTTAAAGATGAGGAGGCATTGGGCCCGGAGTTCACGCTGTTCAAGGACAGGTGGTACGCCAAAAAGTACGCCCCTGCTGGGGGTGTCGAGCAGGGCAGTGCTGTGGGGTCCGGCGGGTCCCGGCCGGGGCCTGAGCAAGCGGAAAGTTCTGCGGCGGGGGCGAGGCAGTCGTCGGGGGTTCCGATGGCCGTGGGCCAAGAACGGCTGGACCCAGTCCAGGACGAGATCCGACTGAATCGGGCCCGCCAGCAGACCCGCGACGCGGGCGACGAAGGCCTCGCGGTCAGCAACGTCGCAAAAGCACACGGCAACAGCCACGACTACGACCACGAGCGTTTTAAGGAACAGAATGCGTTGGGCCCGGAGTTCACGCTGGACGAGGGCAGGTGGTACGCCAGCGAACATTCCCCGCTGAAACGGGCCCGGGACGCAGTCAGCGGCGCGGCTGACACAGGCATCCGGATCAGCGACGTCCCACGCGCACCCAGAACGAGACCCAAGCGTTTTGCGCACCCGACGGCGTTGGGCCCGGGGTTCAGGCTGGTCTATGGCAAGTGGTACACCGAGGAACACGCCCCCGGGCAGGAAGAGCCGCTGGAGCGGGCCCAGGACGCAGTCCGTCGCGCGGCTGGCACAGGCCTCACGATCAGCGATGTCGCGCTCACAATCAGCGCGGTTGACTACGACTACGAGCGTTTTGCGGACCCGGATGCGTTGGGGCCGGAGTTCACGCTGTTCAAGAACAAGTGGTACGCCGGCGGATACCTCCCCGACGAGGCCCGGGCGGCGATCCTGGACGAGCAGCGGCTCGAGCGGGCCCGGACGCGGGTCCTCGAAGCGCGCACCGATGGCGTCCTGGTCAGCGGCGTCGGACAGGCATTCCGGCCCTACGACGGCAGGCGTTTTTGGCAAAAGGACGCGTTGGGCCCGGGGTTCAAGCTAGTCGTGAACAGGTGGTACGCCGACGAGTACGCCCCTGCTGGGTCTGTCGGGCAGGGTGTGGTTGTGGGGGCCGGCGGGTCCCGGCGGCCTGGGCCTGAGGATGCGGAGAGTTCTGCGGCGGGGGCGGGGCGGTCGTCGTGGGTTCCGGCACCGGTGCCGGTGGTGGGGTCTTCGGTTTATGGCGTGGTTGGGTCTGGGTCTTTGATGTCGCCTGGTTCGCTGGCGGGGGTGTTGTCGACGGGGTTGGGCGGGCTGGTTGAGTGGTCGGGTATTGAGGGGGTGCTGGCTGGGCGTGGTTTGGTGTTGGGGCCGGTGGTCTTTGGTGGTGATGGTTTCTTCGCCGCGTTGCTGGGCGCGGCGGGGACGCCGAACCTGCTGGGTGGTTTGACCAGTCCTGCGGAGATCCGGGAGCGGTTGGGCTTGTTGTTGCTGGATCAGGGGGCGCGTGATGCTTTGGCGCCGTTGGTTCGGTTGCAGGCCGAGTGGGCAGTTGATGAGCAGCTGGGGCGTGAGCAGGGTCTGAACGTCGATTGGGGCGCGTATATCGGGTTGCTCGAGGCGGCAGGCTCGCCGGAGGCCGCTGAGCTGACCGCAAGGCGCGAGGGACTGATCGTTGAGGCCACCGGAATGGTCCTGGATAGTGTCGCCTTCACCATTGTGGGCCCGGGGGAGTGGGACGCCGTGGCTGAGGGCATTGTCCCGGGGCTGGCCGCTTATGCGTTCGGTTTGAACATCGAGATCGTTTCCGGATCCACTGGTGCGGTCGAGGCGACCTATGGCCAAGGCGCTATCTCTGTCACGCTGGTCCGTGCCGATGGTGGCGGCTGGCACTCCACTACTGCGGCCTACCCTGCGGGCGGCTCCTTTGAGGGCGGGAGTGGGTACGGCCCGGGTTATTTCGGTTATTCGGGGGGTTATAACCTGTCGTTCCGTGCGGATACCAGCCTTTCGATGATCGTTGGTCTGGG
>NZ_JBFAJC010000041.1:0-99419 GCF_040655075.1 Actinoallomurus sp. NPDC050550
GGTGGCGACCGGAATCGCCGGTCACCAACTCGACTTCACTGCTCAAACCCAAGGTCAGGGCCTGTACCGGTACCGTGCCGTACGGCCGACCACGGGTCGGCCGCCTCTCCCGTCAAGCGAGAGTCTCGACCGAGACCTGCCAGAGCCGCTCGGCCGCCTCGGGGTCGAGGGCGTACGGCGCGAAGCCCGTGCGGGTGCCCGGCTGGTTCGACCCGGCCTCCTGGCAGTCCTCGAAGTAGCGGCCGCCGACGCCGTCGAGCAGCGGCGACGTCGCGACGAGGACGGTGGTGGCGGCCCCCTGCTCGGGCGTCTTCCAGACGGCGCCGCCACCACCGGACTGGGCCCGCAGCCGCTCCAGGTCCTCATCGGTGATGTACCGCTGCAGGTTGGTGCGGATCCCGCCCGGCATCAGGGCGTTGACGGTGATGCCGTCGCCGGCCCAGCGCTTCGTCGCCTCGACGGCGAACAGCACGTTGGCCGTCTTCGACTGCCCGTACGCGGCCCACGGGTCGTACGGGCGCTCCCGGAAGTGGATGTCCTCGAAGACGACCGGTGAGCGCAGGTGCGCGCTGGAGCTGACCGACACGACCCGGGCCCCGTCCGCCCCGGCGAGCGCCCCGTGCAGCCCGGTGGCCAGCGCGAAGTGGCCGAGGTGGTTGGTCGCGAACTGCAGCTCCCAGCCCTCCGGCGTGCGCGTCTCGGGCGAGGCCATCACGCCCGCGTTGTTGACGAGGATGTGCAGCGGACCGTCCCAGGCGGCCACGAAGGCGGCGACGGAGGCCTGGTCGGCCAGGTCCAGCGGCGCGACGAGCACCTGCTTGTTGCCGGTGGTCTCGATGATGTCCTCGGCGGTGCGCCGCCCCGCCTCTTCGTTCCGTACGGCCAGGGTCACCTCCGCGCCGACGCCGGCGAGGGCCCGGGCGGTCTCGATGCCGATGCCCGAGGCGCCACCGGTCACGATGACGCGGCGGCCGGTGAGGTCGATGCCGGCCACGACCTCGGTGGCCGTGGACTGGGCGGTGAACGGTGTGGTGATGCGGGTGCTGCTGCTCATGGCGGTCCCGTCTCCCCTTGGTGATACGCCGGTAGAATTGAAACCGGAGGACCCTCCGATAGTTGGAGATTATGTGGAGCCTCCTCCGCTTTGCAAATCGCCCGCCGAACCCGGACAGTCGGCTGGTCACCCCGGACGAGGAGGAGCCATGCCGGACACCGGTCCCCGCCCGCTTCGCGCCGACGCCCGGCGCAACCGCGAACGCCTACTCGAGGCCGCCGTACGAGCGTTCGCCGAAGAGGGAACGGATGCCACACTCGACGCGATCGCCAAGGACGCGGGCGTCGGCATCGGCACCCTGTATCGCCACTTCCCGACGCGCGAGGCACTGGTCGAGGCGGCGTACCGGAACGAGCTCGCACGCCTCTGCGACGCCGCACCGGACCTTCTCCGCACCGCGCCGCCGGACGAGGCGATGCGCGCCTGGATGGACCGCTTCATCGACTACATGGCGACCAAACGCCACATGAGCGACGCATTGCACGCCATCATCGCCTCAGGCGGGGACCCGTTCTCCGAGAGCCGCACCCGGATGATGACGGCGATCGAGACGCTCCTCAAGGCAGGCGCCGTCGCCGGGACCCTGCGCTCGGACGTCGACCCGACGGCCGTTCTCACCAACATCAGCGGAGTGTCCCTCGCCACCCGCGAGCCGGACCGGCACGACCGCGCCCGCAACGCCCTCGACCTCCTGATGGACGGCCTCCGCTACCGCCCCACCGGGTGAGCATGGCGCGACCTCATCGGCTCAGGTGGTACGCAGGCCGTCGAAGGCGACCGTCGCGACCGCGTCGGCGAGGTCGGGGCCGCCGATGTGGCCGTGCGGGCGGTACCACTCGATCAGCGAGTTGACCATGCCGAACAGCAGGCGGGCCGTCGTGGCCGGGTCGACATCGCCGCGCAGGTCGCCGTCGGCGACGGCCTCGGCGACGAGACCCGCCACGATGCGGTCGAACTCCCGCCGCCGTTCGAGGGCGTCCCGCTCGACCGGCGTGTTGCCGCGCACCCGGAGCAGCAGCGTGACGTACGGCAGCCGGTCGACGAGGACCGTCACACTGCCGCGGACGAGGTGCTCGAGGCGGTCGACCGCGCGGCCGGGCACGGTGTCGAGCTCGTCGACGAGGGCGAACAGGCCGTCGAGGGCGCGGTCCACCGCCAGCCTCAGCAGCTCCTGCTTGCCGGAGACGTGGTGGTAGATCGCGGCCTTCGTGACGCCCAGCTCGCGGGCGAGGTCGTCCATGCTCGTGCCGTCGAAGCCGCGCTCGTTGAACAGGCCGACGGCGATCCGCAGCAGGGACTCCCGGTCGTGGCCGGGCCGGCCGCGCCGGGACCGCCCGGACACCGCCGTACGGTCACCCTGTCGTCCCCTTCCCTCCGCCATGGCTGCACGGTAACATGAATTACCTACCATTCGGTCAGTAAATGTCGCCCGACTCACCTGGAGGCCGGCTCCATGACCGCACTGCACAGCTACGTCGGCGGCCGCTGGCAGGCGCCGACGGGCGAGGGCATTCCGCTGCACGACGCGGCGACCGGCGAGGAGATCGCCCGCGTCTCCACGGCGGGGATCGACCTGGCCGCCGCCCTGGAGTACGGCCGCCGGGTCGGCGGGCCGGCGCTGCGCGAGCTGACGTTCCACCAACGCGCGGCCCTGCTGAAGGCCCTCGCCTCCCATCTGCGCGAGCACCGCGAGGAGCTGTACGCGCTGTCGGCCCGGACGGGCGCGACCCTCGGCGACTCGCGCTTCGACATCGACGGCGGCATCGGCGTGCTGTTCGCGTACTCGAGCCGGGGCCGCCGCGAGCTGCCCAACGACACGGTCTACGTGGACGGCCCGGTCGAGCCGCTCGGCAAGGGCGGCACGTTCGTCGGCCAGCACGTCTGCACTCCGCTGCGCGGCGTCGCGATCCAGATCAACGCCTTCAACTTCCCGGTGTGGGGGCCGCTGGAGAAGCTCGCCCCCGCGTTCCTCGCCGGGATGCCGAGCCTGATCAAGCCCGCGGAGCAGACCGCGTACCTCACCGAGCGACTGGTCCGGCTGATCGTCGACTCCGGTCTGCTGCCGGAGGGCACGGTCCAGCTCGTCTGCGGCCCGCCCGGTGACCTGCTCGACCACGTGACCGGCCAGGACCTGGTCGCCTTCACCGGTTCGGCCGCCACCGCGCGCAAGCTCCGTTCCCACCCGGTAATCGTCCGGGAGGCGGCGCGGTTCACCGCCGAGGCCGACTCGCTGAACTGCTCGATCCTCGGACCGGACGCCCGGCCGGGCACGCCGGAGTTCGACCTGTACGTCAAGCAGCTCGTCGCCGAGATGACCGTCAAGGCCGGGCAGAAGTGCACCGCGATCCGGCGGGCCCTCGTCCCGGCCGAGCTGATGGACGACGTCGCGGCGGCGGTGTGCGACCGGCTGGCCAAGGTCACCGTCGGCGATCCGTCCCGCGAGGACGTACGGATGGGGGCCCTCGCCAGCCTCGACCAGCGGGAGGAGGTCCGCCGGGCGGTCAAGGCGCTGCGCGGCGCGGCCACCCTGATCTTCGGCGATCCCGACCGCGTCGAGGTCGTGGGCGCGGACGCCGACCGCGGCGCGTTCGTCTCCCCGATGCTGCTGCGCTGCGACGACCCCGACCGCGCCGAGCCGCACGAGGTCGAGGCGTTCGGGCCGGTGTCCACGCTCCTGCCGTACACCTCGACGGAGCAGGTCATCGAGCTCGCCGCGCGCGGGCGGGGCAGCCTCGCCGGGTCCGTCGTCACGACCGACACCGGGTTCGCCCGGGAGGTCGTGCTCGGCCTCGCGCCCTGGCACGGGCGGCTGCTCGTCCTGAACCGGGAGGACGCGAAGGAGTCGACCGGGCACGGCTCGCCACTGCCGAACCTCGTGCACGGCGGCCCGGGGCGCGCGGGCGGCGGCGAGGAGATGGGCGGCCTGCGCGGCGTGCTTCACCACATGCAGCGCACCGCCGTCCAGGCCGACCCCGAGACGCTCGGCGCCGTGACCGGCCGCTGGGTCCCCGGCGCGCCGCGGCGTACGGAGGGCGTGCACCCGTTCCGCAAATCCCTGGCCGAGCTGCGGGTCGGCGACGCGGTCACCGCCGGCCCCCGTACGGTGACCCGGGGCGACATCGACCACTTCGCCGAGTTCACCGGCGACACGTTCTACGCCCACACCGACGAGGAGGCCGCCAAGGCCAACCCGCTGTTCGGCGGGAT
The DNA here is from genome assembly GCF_040655075.1 of Actinoallomurus sp. NPDC050550. Classification (NCBI taxonomy): domain Bacteria; kingdom Bacillati; phylum Actinomycetota; class Actinomycetes; order Streptosporangiales; family Thermomonosporaceae; genus Actinoallomurus; species Actinoallomurus sp. NPDC050550. Next base: position 4,262 of record NZ_JBFAJC010000041.1, read on the forward strand.
CGTCGCCCACGGCTACCTCGTGGTGTCACTGGCCGCCGGGCTGTTCGTCGCGCCCGAACCGGGCCCCGTCCTGGCCAACTACGGCCTGGAGAACCTCCGGTTCCTCACCCCGGTCAAGCCCGGCGACGAGCTGACTGTGACGCTGACCGCCAAGCAGATCACGCCGCGTGCGAACGCCGACTACGGCGAGGTCCGCTGGGACGCCGACGTCACCAACCAGACCGGGGAGTCGGTGGCCAAGTACGACGTGCTCACCCTCGTCGCGAAGGAGCAGGCCTCATGACCACCGTCGCCGAGGAGAGCCTGGAGCGGCACTTCGAGCACACCATCGAGCGGGACCAGCGGATCGAGCCCCGCGACTGGATGCCGGACGCCTACCGGGCCACGATGATCCGACAGATCGCGCAGCACGCGCACTCGGAGATCATCGGCATGCAGCCCGAGGGCGACTGGATCACCCGCGCGCCGTCGCTGCGGCGCAAGGCGATCCTGCTGGCCAAGGTGCAGGACGAGGCGGGCCACGGACTGTACCTCTACTCCGCCACCGAGACCCTGGGCATCGACCGGGCCGACCTCACCACCCGGCTGATCGAGCGGCGGCAGAGGTACTCCTCGATCTTCAACTACCCGACGCTGACGTACGCCGACGTCGGCGTGATCGGGTGGCTGGTCGACGGCGCCGCGATCTGCAACCAGGTGCCGCTGTGCCGCAGCTCGTACGGCCCGTACGCCCGGGCGATGATCCGCATCTGCAAGGAGGAGTCGTTCCACCAGCGGCAGGGCTACGAGCTGCTGATGACGATGATGCGCGGCACCGACGCCCAGCGCGCGATGGTGCGGGACGCGGTCGACCGCTGGTGGTGGCCGAGCCTGATGATGTTCGGCCCGCCCGACACCGACTCGCCCAACACCGCGCAGTCGATGGCCTGGAAGATCAAGCGGCACACCAACGACGAGCTGCGCCAGCGGTTCGTCGACATGACGGTGCCGCAGGCCGAGGCGCTCGGCGTCACGCTCCCCGACCCGGACCTGCGGTGGAACGCCGACCGCGGCCACCACGACTTCGGCCCGATCGACTGGGACGAGTTCAAGCGGGTGCTGCGCGGCGACGGCCCGTGCAACGAAGAGCGCGTCGCCCGGCGCCGCCGCGCCCACGAGGAGGGCGCGTGGGTCCGCGAGGCCGCCGCCGCCCACGCCGCGAAGCGGAGGAGCTCATGAGCGAGCGCAATCAGACAGGGAGTGATCATCTCTACGAGGTGTTCGTGCGCGGGAAGCGCGGGCTGAACCACGTGCACGTCGGGTCGCTGCACGCCCCCGACGACGAGATGGCGCTGCGCCACGCGCGGGACCTGTACACCCGCCGCAACGAGGGCGTGAGCATCTGGGTGGTCAAGGCGTCGCACATCGCGGCGTCCAGCCCGGACGAGAAGGACCCGTTCTTCGCCCCGTCGGCGGACAAGGTCTACCGGCACCCGACCTTCTACGACATCCCCGACGACGTTCCGCACATGTGAGGCCACGGTGTCCTTCGACAACGTCTACGAGGCCCTGACCGGGGACGGCGACGCCCGCTGGGCGTTCGGCACGGGCTTCGCCGACCCGCTGAACGGCGTCGACACCACGGTGCCGCCGGACGTCGACGGCGCCGACCTGGCCGCCTACTGCCTCATGCTCGGCGACGACGCGCTGATCATGTCCCACCGGCTGCAGGAGTGGTGCACGAACGCGCCCGACCTGGAGGAGGAGGTGGCGCTGGCCAACATCGGGCTGGACCTCCTCGGCCAGACCCGGCTGCTGTACGCCCGCGCGGGCCACGCCGCCGACACCGCCCGGGGCGAGGACCACTACGCCTTCTTCCGCGACGCGGAGGAGTTCGCCAACGTACGGCTCGTGGAGCTCCCGCGCGGCGACTTCGGCGATCTCATCGCCCGGCTCCTGGTCTTCGCCACCTGGCGGCTCGCCCTGCTGCAGCGCCTGATCCCCTCCCGCGACCCCGTGCTCGCGGCCATCGCCGCGAAAGGCGTCAAGGAGGTCGCCTACCACCGCGACCACGCCGCGCAGTGGGCCGTGCGCCTCGGCGACGGCACCGACGAGTCGCACCGGCGGATGCGGGACGGGTTCGAGAGGATCTGGCCGCTGGTCGGCGAGCTGTTCACCGCGCACGAGGTCGAGGAGCGCCTGACCCGGTCCGGCGTCGCGGCGGACCCGGCCGGCCTGCGCGCGGAGTTCGACGCCGTCCTGGACCAGGTGCTCACGGCGGCGACCCTCCACCGTCCCGCCGACGTCCCGTCGGACCCGGACGGGCGGCGGGGCCGGCACACCGACGCCCTCGGGCCGCTGCTCGCCGAGCTGCAGAGCGTGGCCCGCGCCCACCCGGAGGCGACATGGTGACCGTGACGACGGACGCGCGGGCGGTGGCCGAGACGGTCACCGACCCGGAGCTGCCCATGCTCACGCTCGCCGACCTCGGCGTGCTGCGCGACGTCTCCGAGGAGGACGGCCGCGTCGTCGTGACCATCACGCCGACGTACTCCGGGTGCCCCGCGATGGACGCCATGCGCGCCGACCTGATCCGCGCGCTGCGCGCGGCCGGGTACGACGAGGTCGACGTGCGCACCACGCTGCACCCACCGTGGACCACCGACTGGATCAGCGCGGAGGGTCGCCGCAGACTCGCGGAGGCGGGCATCGCCCCTCCCGGCGCCGCGCCGCGGCGCGCGGAGGGACCGATCCCGCTCGCCCTCGGCCCGACCGTGCGCACGATCCGGTGCCCGCACTGCGGTTCCGCCGACACCGAGGAGACCTCCGCGTTCGGCCCGACCGCCTGCCGGGCGCTGCGCCGGTGCCGGTCCTGCCGCGAACCCTTCGAGCACGTGAAGGAGATCTGAGGTGACCGTGAGCACACCGGTGCCGGCGCGGGCGCGCGGCGGCTTCCACCGCCTGACGGTCGCCTCGGTGGAGCGGCTCTGCGCCGACGCGGTGGCGGTGACGTTCGACGTCCCGCCGGAGCTCGAAGGCGTCTACGCCTTCCGCGCGGGCCAGTCGCTGACGCTGCGCCGTACCGTCGGCGGCCGGGAAGAGCGCCGGTCGTACTCCATCTGCGCGGCGGAGGGCGCCGCCCCCCGCGTCGGCGTACGAGAGGTGCCCGACGGGCTCTTCTCGACCTGGCTCGTACGGGACGTGCGCCCCGGCGACGAGATCGAGGTCGGCCCGCCCACCGGCGGGTTCACCCCCGGCGACGACACGGCGGGACACCACGTGTTCGTCGCGGCCGGGTCCGGGATCACGCCGATCCTGTCGATCGCCGCCACCCTCCTGCGCGACCCGGCGGCCACGGTCACCCTGCTGTACGCCAACCGGCGGGCCGGCACCGTGATGTTCACCGACGAGCTCGCGGACCTGAAGGACCGGTACCTCGACCGCCTCGAACTCTTCCACGTCCTGTCCCGCGAGCCCCTCGAGACCGAGCTGTTCACCGGGCGGCTGGACGCGGCGAAGTTCACCGCGCTGTTCGCGCTGCTCCCGCCCGCTCGGGACGTGGCGCACTGGTGGCTCTGCGGGCCGTACGCCATGGTCGAGAGCCTGCGGTCCGTGCTCGACCGGACGGGTGTCCCGGCGGAGCGGGTGCACCGGGAGCTGTTCTTCGTCGACGACGTCCCGCCCGCCCCGGTCCGCCACGAGGAGGCACTGCCCGGCGGCGCGACCAGCGAGGTGACGCTGCTCCTCGACGGCCGCTCGACCACGGCGGCCGTGCGGCGCGACACGCCGCTGCTGGACGCGATGCAGCGGGTCCGGCCCGACCTGCCGTTCGCCTGCAAGGGCGGCGTCTGCGGCACCTGCCGGGCCAGGGTGACCGACGGCAAGGTCCATATGCGGCGCAACTTCGCCCTGGAGGAGTCCGAGGTCGACGTCGGCTTCGTGCTCACCTGCCAGTCCACGCCGCTCTCCGAGCACGTCGGCCTCGACTACGACGCCTAGTCTTCGGTCCGAGCGCGCTCGACCGCCATGCCCGGTCTTCGGTCTGAGAGGGTCGGCCCCGACAGCGGCGCCTAGGCTTCGGGCGGCTCAAAGCGGTGGACGGGGCCGTGGGACTCCTCGCAGTGCTCGTCCGGCCGCGAGCCGATCGACAGCAGCGGGTCGGAGTTGTGATCGACCTGGAGCGTCGTGTGGGTGATCTGGTACGACTTCGCCAGCACCGCCTCGAGGTCGGCGCGCACGGCGTGGCAGTCCTCCCCCGGCGCGACCAGGATGTGCGCGGACGCCGCGGGCATGCCCGAGGTGATCTGCCAGATGTGCAGGTCGTGCACCTCGGTGACGCAGGGCCGGGCGGCCAGCACCTTGCCCACCTGTTCCGGGGAGACGCCCGCGGGGGCCGCCTCGAGGAAGATCCGCCCGGACTCGCGGACCAGCCCGACCCCGGCCCTGACCATCAGGACGACCACGACCAGGGATGCGATCGCGTCCGCGCGGGCGAATCCGGTGAGCGTCATGACCAGACCGGCGACGGCCGTGGCGATGAAGGCGTACAGGTCGGTGAGGATGTGCCGGAACGCGCCTTCGACGTTGAGACTGGTGCGGTTGGCCTTGGAGATCATCCAGGCGGCGGCGACGTTGACGACGATGCCGACGAGCGCGGTGGCCAGCACCAACCCGCCCGTGACCTGCGGCGGGCTGATCAGCCGGCGGACCGCCTCGAACGCGAGCCAGGCGGACAGCAGCAACAGCGACAGCCCGTTGGCCTGGGCGGACAGGATCTCGGCCCGCTTGAGACCGTAGGTGTATCCGCCCGTGGGCGGTTTGGCGGCCAGCCGCATGGTCATCAGCGCCAGCACGATGGAGGCGGCGTCGGTGAGCATGTGCGCCGCGTCGGAGATCAGCGCCAGGGAGTGCGCCAGCACACCGACGACCACCTCGCCCGCCATGTAGGCGACGATCACGCCGAGCGCACCGCTCAGCCACCGTGAGTCGGCGTTCTCGCTGACGCCGTGGGCGTGCCCCTCGTGACCGTGAGCGGCGTGCCCGGGACCGTCGTCGTGCGCGTCGTGGGCCGTCATGTCACGTCTTCCTCGGTCTGGTGGTGTTCGGGATGGGCGGCCGGGGCGTGGCCGATGTGGGTGAGCGCGACGTCCAGCAGCATACGCACGTGCGCGTCCGCGAGCCGGTAACACGCCATCCGCCCGGACCGGCGTGCCTGGACGACTCGGTGGGCGCGCAGCTCGGGACACAGCGCTACCGGGCGGAGATCCGCTTGATGGCGATCACTGCGACGTCGTCGTCCAGGCGTCCCTCGGCGTACGCGCGCAGGTCCTCGTGCAGGCGCTCGACGAGATGCGCGGGGTCGTACTCCGCCCAGGCGAGCAGACGCTCGCCGAGGGGGTAGAACGCGCCGACGGCGTCGCGGGCATCGATCACTCCGTCGGTGTAGAGGAGCAGGAGGTCATCGGGCTGGAACGGGAAGATGTCGACGTGGGCGTCGGCCGGGTACAGGTCTCCCAGGCCGAGCGGCGGCGCCGGCCGGGTCGCCCGCAGTTCCGTGACACCCCCGCCCGTCAGCAACAGCGGTGACGGGTGCCCCCGGTTGAGGATGCACACGTGCGGCTCCTCATCGAAGATGTCCACCACGGCGGCCGTGACGAAGCCCTCCCCCGAGTCCGGCCCGTCGCCGAGCACCCGGGCGGCCTCCACCTCGGCCGCGCCGTCCAGGAAGGACAGCAGGTCGGGAAGCGCGGAACGCTGGTGCGCGGCGGCCCGGAACGCCCCGACCACCAGGGCGGACGCGTCGATGGCGGCCAGGCCCTTCCCCCGGACGTCACCGATGATCAGCCGGGTGCCCCCGGCGATGCGCACCGCACCGTACAGGTCGCCGCCGATTCTCGCCTCCTGCTCGGCGGTCAGGTAGAACGACGCGATGCGCAGCGGCCCGATCCGTTCCGGAAGGGGGCGGATCAGCGCCCGCTGCGCCGTCTCGGCGACCGAGCGGGCCGCCTTCAGCTCACGTTGGTGCCGCTGCCGTACGGCGGTGAAGAACACGATCAGCGTCGAGATCACGACCAGTGAGGAGAGCTGCGTCTCGTACTCCGTGACCCCGCGCCACTCGTCGGACGCTCCGACGAGCACCTCGGCGGCGACGGCCACCGCGCCGATCAGCGCGACCGCCCTCGGACCGGCGAAGGACGCCGTGATCGCCGGTGCCACGATCAGCAGCGGCCCCAGGTGGATCCGTGGCCCGTTGAGGACGTCGATCACTGCGATCACCAAGATCAGCACCAGTGGGAGCGCCACCAGCGCCTGGCCCCGCAACCATGATCGTGACCGGGCCGAACGGTCATCCCCGAACCGTCGCACGATCCCTGCGTACCCGCTGGTCAGCGGCCCTCACCTCGGCCGGGTCCGGCGGCGCTACGTACGGGCGGCGGCGGGTGTCTCGGTCACGCGCCGCTCCGGGGTACGGACGTGCTCGGGCAGCAGGCCGTACACCATGATCCGGGCCAGGGCCTGCGACAGCAGCCGCCGGCCGCTCTGGGTTTCCAGGATCCGGGGCACGCGCGGCTCGGTGTTCGCCAGCGCCCGGTCGACGACGGAACGCTGGATGACCTGTTGCACCGTCTGGGTGCCGATCGTCGGCACGGCCCGGCGCCGCTGGACGCGGCGCACCAGAGCCGGGTTGAGCGTCCGGTCGAACCTCGCGGGGTCGGACTGGGCGCGGTACAGCGGCTCGGCCAGCAGGTTGGACGTTGCCACGGCGTCCTGCACGGCCAGGTTGATGCCGACACCGCCGATCGGCGACATCGTGTGGGCGGCGTCCCCGATGGCGAGCAGGCCCGGCCGATCCCAGCGGCGGAGCCGGTTCAGGCCGACTTCGAGGAAGGCCACCTTGTCCCAGTCGTCGATCTCGCCGACCCGGTCGGCCAGGGTCGGCATCAGCTCGGCGAGCCGGTCCCGCAGGTCCCCGAGCCCCCTGGCCCGGACCTGCTCGTACGACCCCTTGGGGATGAGGAAGGCGATCTGCCAGTAGTCGCCGCGATCGATCATCGCCGCCATCTCGCCCTGGCCGATGACGCCGCCGAGACCGTTCGGGTCGCCGGGCCGGCGGGAGATCCGCAGCCACAGGACGTCCATCGGCGCGCCGAGTTCGGTGGGGACCATGTCGGCGGCGCGGCGCAGATCGGACCGGCGGCCGTCCGCCGCCACCGTGAGCACGGCCCGCAGGTCGTGCTCGCCGGAGGCGTCGCGGTACCGCAGCCCCCGCACCGCGCCGTCCTCCTCGATCGGGCCGAGGACCTCGGCCTCCATCAGCAGCCGGAACGCCGGATAACGCTGTGCGTGGTCGGCCAGCAGGGTCAGGAAGTCCCACTGCGGGATCATCGCGATGTGACGGTACTTCCACCGGCTGAACCGCGTCAGGTCGGCCTCGACCAGCGGCCGGGTCCGCGTCCCGATCCGCAAGGTCGTCAGCTTCTGGTGCGGCAGGCGCTCGAGCTCGCCGACCAGGCCGAGCTCGTCCATCAGCCGCAGCGTGGAGGGGTGGACGGTGTCGCCCCGGAAGTCGCGCAGGAAGTCCCCGTGCTTCTCCAGAACCGTCGTCCGCACCCCGGCACGGGCGAGCAGGAGACCCAGCATGATCCCGGCGGGGCCGCCGCCCGCGATCGCGCAGGTCGTGGTCCGAACGTCCGGCATCGCGGCCTCCTGTAATCGAGGGAAGCACCGCTGTGGCCCCTACCCGCATGTCACGACGGGCAACCGGCACCGCCGCGCTCGGCCCGTGCTCGTACGGGCGTGTGCTGGGAGGGCCGGGCGGGTGGCCGGATAAGGACACGTGCTGTCACGCAATGAGATGAGATCCGTACGATGCGTTCATGTGGTCCCCCTCGCCGTTGGTCGGCCGTGGGGCGCAGCTCGGCAGGGTGCGATCGCTGCTGACCGGCGCGTCGGCCCGCGGGGTCGTCGTCGCCGGCGCGCCCGGGGTGGGAAAGACGCGGCTGGCCGCGGAGGTGATCGCCGCGCTCGATCCGGCGCGGTTCACGGTGGTGCGGGCGCAGGCGACGCTGGCCGCCTCGGCCCTTCCCTATGGATCGTTCGCGCACCTGCTGCCCGCTGGTCCCGTCTCCGGGGATCGTCCCGACGGTCCGGGCTGGGCGGCCGACGCGCTGCTCGCCCGGCGCGGGCGGGGCACGCTGGTCGTAGCCGTCGACGACGCGCACTGGCTCGACCCGGCGTCGGCGGCGCTCGTCCGCGACGTCGTCGCCCGGGGCGGTGCGCGGCTCCTCGCCACCATCCGCACCGGCGAGGAGGTCCCCGCCCATGTGCGGCGGCTCTGGCAGGACGGCCTCGTGCCGCGGGTGGAGCTCGGGCCGCTGTCGGAGGCGGATACGGCGCGGATGCTGGCGGACTCGGTCCGCGGCCAGGTCGAGGCGGCGACCGCACGGCGCCTATGGCGGATCACCGAGGGCAACCCGCTGTTCCTGCGCGAGCTGATCCTCGCCGGAGCCCTGACCGAGAGCCGTGGGGTATGGCGGCAGACCGGCGACCTGCCCGCCGTGCCGCGGCTGTACGAGCTGATCGGCGGCCGGATCGGCGAGGTCGACGAGGAGGAGCGCGAGGCCCTCGAGTTCGTGGCGTTCGGCGAGCCGATCGGCGTCGACCTCGTCGCCGGGCTGACGTCCCCGGACGCGGTGGGGCGCGTCGTCGACCGGCAGATCGTGACGGTGGTCGTCGACCGCCGCCGGAGGCTGGCGCGGCTGGCGCACCCGCTGTACGGCGAGGTGATCCGCGGGCGGACCGGGAGGTTACGCGCCCGGAGCCGGTTGCGGCGGCTGGCGGAGGCCACCGACGCCACGGGGCTGCGCCGGCGCGACGACGTGCTGCGCGTCGCGGTCTGGCGGCTGCACAGTGACAGCGTCACCGACCCCGCGCCCATGGTCGCGGCCTGCCGCCTGGCCTGGGCGGCGCACGACGTGGACCTGGCCGTACGGCTCGGGCGGGCGGCCCTGGAAGCGGGCGGCGGCATGGACGCGGCGATCGCCCTGGGCGCCGTCCTGCACCTCGCCGACCGGCCCGCCGAGTCCGAGGCTGCGCTGCGCCGGGCGGCAGGCGCGGCGAGCACCGACCGTGAGCGCGCGCTCGTCGCGGCCGCTCGCGCCCGTACCCTCCACGGGGGCCTCGGGCGCTCCGCCGAGGCGCACCGAGTTCTGGACGCCGCCGAGGCGGCGATCGGGGACCCGCGGTGGCGCCAGGAGGTCCTCACGGTGAAGGCGTCCTGTCACGTCCTCGCCGCGCGGGTCGACGAGTCCCTGGCCCTCGTGGACCGGGTCCGCGCGATCGGCCCGCCGGCCGCCGGTGTGGCGGCTCAACTGGCCGCCGTCGAGGGCCAGGCGTTCGCCTTCACCGGGCGTACGGATCGCACGGCGGCCGTCGTGGACGCGGCGTTCGCGACGGCCCGGGGCTGGCGGGACGAGGTTCCCGGCGCCCTCGCCGAGCTCGGTCTGGCCCGCCTCATGGCCAAGATCTTCGCCGGCGACCTCGCCGGGGCCGAGGCACTGGCCGACGCCGCGTACCGCGAACTCGGCGAGCCCGGCACCTGGAACATGGGCGTCACCGTCCTCGCCGCCCTCCGCGGGCAGATCAGCCGCATGCGCGGCGACGTCGGCGCGGCGGCCCGCTGGTGCCGCGACGCCGTCGCCCGGTTCGGCGACGCGCCGGCCGGGTTCGCCGGGCTGTGCTTCGGCGAGCTCGCCCACGCCACGGCCCTCGCGGGCGACGTCCCCGCCGCCGAGGAGGCCCTGGCGGAGGCGGAACGGCGCACCCTGCCGACGTACCTCGCCCCGGACTTCCCGGCGGTGCTGGCCCGCCCCTGGATCCCGGCCGCCCGGGGCGACGTCGGCCAGGCCGTCGAGGTGGCCCTGTACGGTGCGGCCCGGGCGCGGTCGCTCGGTCTGACGGCGTTCGAGATGTTCGCGCTGCACGATGTCGTACGCCTGGGAGCGGCCGACCGTGCCGCCGACCGGCTCGCCGCAGTGGCGGGGCAGGCGGACGGGGCCCTCGCGCCGCTGTTCGCGCGCCACGCCGCCCTGACGGGCGACGGTGCCGGCCTGGACGCCGTATCGGCGGAGTACGAGCGCCTCGGCATGACCTTGTACGCCGCGGAGGCGGCGGCCCAGGCCGCGACGGCGCACGAGTCCGCGGGTCGCGTCCGGGCCGCCCGCATGGCGAGCGCCCGGGCGTGGACCACGGCCCGCCGGTGTCACGGCGCCCGCACCCCCGCCCTGGCCACGATGGCCACGCCCGAGCTCACACCCCGGCAGCGGCAGATCATCCACCTCGTCGTCGCCGGCTCGAGCAACCGCGAGATCGCCGAGCGCCTCGGGCTCTCGGTGCGCACGGTCGAGAACCACCTGCTCCACGCGTACGAACGCCTCGGCGTCGGCGATCGCGCCGAGCTCGCCGACCTGTTCGGTCCGCCCGCTCACCCGTCGACCGTGAAGGCGTGACCGGATGACACGGCCGGGGGCTCGCCACGAAGCAGGCACACCGCGCCGACCGTCCGTCGGCCGGGAAAGCGTGACCAGATGACACCGCCGAGAGCTCGCCACGAAGCGGACACACCGCGCCGACCGTTCATCGACCGGGAAAGCGTGACCAGATGACACCGCCGAGAGCTCGCCACGAAACGGGCACGCCGCCGCTGCGCTGGCCGTTCGTCGGCCGTACGGCGCAGCTCGACGCGGTGCGCTCCATCGTCGGTGACCGGACCCGCGGCGGGGTCGTGGTGGCCGGTCCCGCCGGAGCGGGCAAGAGCAGGCTGGCCGCGCAGGCCGTCGCCGGGCTGGAGGGCTTCAGGGTGGCGCCGGTCCGCGGCACGGCCGCGGCCGCCGACCTCCCCTTCGGCGCGTTCGCCCACATGCTGCCGGAGCGGTTCCCGGCCGCCGCCGGCGTCAATCCGCTCCGCTGGGCCGCCGAGGCGCTGCGTCCGCCGGCCGGTGACGTCCTCCTCCTGACGGTCGACGACGCGCACCTGCTCGACGCCGCCTCGGCGGCGCTCATCCACCAGATGGTGCTGCACCGCAGGGCCCGCGTGCTGGCCACCGTCCGCGGCGGCGAGCCCGCGCCCGATCCCATCGTCGCGCTGTGGAAGGACGGCCTGGTCCGGCGCCTCGAACTCGAGCCGTTGCCGATCGAGGAGACCGGCCGCCTCCTGGCCCAGGTGCTCGGCGGGCAGGTCGAGTCGGCGACCCTGCGGCGGCTGTGGCGGGTCACGCAGGGCAACCTGCTGTACCTGCGGGAGATGGTGCTGGCCGGCCGTACGGCCGGGGCCCTCGAGGAGACCGGCGGGCTGTGGCGCTGGCACGGCGACCTGTCCCTGACCCCGCGGCTCCGCGACCTAGTCGAGGCCCGCATTGGCGACGTCGACGAGGACGAGCGCCGGGCCCTGGAGTTCGCCACGCTCGGCGAGCCCCTGGGCGCGGACGTCCTCATCCGGCTCACGGGCGCGGTGGCCGTCGAGCGGTGCGAGGCACGGCAGCTGATCACGACGTTCCGCGACGGGCGTCGGCTTCAGGTGCGCCCGGCGCATCCGCTGTACGGGGAGGTCGTCCGCGCCCGTGCGGACTCCGGCCGGGTCCGCGAGCTGCTCGCCCGGCTCGCCGACGCTGTGGAGGCGACCGGGTCGCGGCGGCGTGAGGACGCCCTCAGGGTGGCGGTCTGGCGGCTGGACAGCGGCACCGCCCGGCAGCCCCTCCCGCTCATCGCGGCGTCCCGCCTGGCGATGTCGGTCTTCGACATCGCGCTCGCGCAGCGGCTCGGCCGGGCGGCGGTCGAAGCGGGCGGCGGGCCGGCCGCCGCCCTGTCGCTGGCCTACACCCTCTTCTTCGACGACCGGCCGGAGGAGGCTGAGGAGACCCTGCGCCGCTTCATGGGAACGCCGGCCACCGACCAGGAGCGCTCCGTCTACGCGCGGACCCGCGTTCTCGGACTCGCGTGGAGCGTCGGTGACGACGCCGACGCGCAGCGGGTCGTCGACGAGGCCGTCTCCGCCGTCACCGACCCGGTGATCCACCAGGATCTCCTCGTGCTCAGCGCCTTCGTCCACTTCTTCGCCGGGCATCCCCTGGCCGCCGACCGCCAGCTGGCGCGGGCGCACCGGCTCGGCGGCACGATGACCCCCGCGAGCTTCGCCCAGGCCTCGGTCGTCGAGGGTCTCCGGCTCGCACACGGCGGGCACCCCGGGCGTGCGCGGGCGGTCGCCGACGCGACGCTGCGGGAGGTCGAACGCTGGCGCGACGACGCGCCCGACGCGTTCTGGAGCCTGCAGTGCGTCCGCCTGCTCTCCCACCTGTTCGAGGGCGATCTCGCCGCCGCCGACGAGGTCACCGGTCTGACCCGGCGGCTCATGCGGGAAGAGTCGCCCTGGCGGCTCGGCATGGCCGGCTTCGACGGCCACCGCGCCCAGATCCAGGTCCTGGCGGGCCGACCCGCCGACGCCATCCGCTCCAGCCGCGATGGCATCTCCCAGCTCGGTCAGCAACGTACGGGGTTCGCCGGGCTGTGCCTCGGGGAGCTCGCGCACGCCTCCGCGCTGCTCGGCGACGTCGCAACCGCCCGGACGGCCCTCGCCGCCGCCGAGCGGCGATCGCTCAAGACGTTCGTGCCCATCGACTTTCCCGCCGTGCTCGCCCGCGCGTGGGTGCACGCCGCCGGCGGCGACCTCGGCGCGGCCGTGTCCGCCGCCCTGGCCGCCGCCGACACCGCCGAGACCCACGGGCTGCGCTGCTACCGGATGTTCGCGCTGCACGACGCCGTACGGCTCGGCGCGGCTCCTCTCGTCGCCGATGACCTGGCCCGGCTGTGCGCGACCGTCGACGGCCCGCTCGCCGCCGTGTGCACCCGCCACGCGGCCGCCGTCGTCGCCGCGAACGGCGCGGAACTCGACGCCGTCTCCCGCGCCTTCGAGCGGATGGGCATGCTCCTGCACGCCGCCGAGGCCGCCGCCCATGCCGCCGCCGCGTACGCCCCGGGCGACCGGGCCGGTGTCTTCGCCGCCTCGCGGGCCTGGGCTCTCGCCCGGAGCTGTCAGGGGGCCCGCACCCCAGCGCTGCGCGGCCTGACGGCGCCCCGGCTCACCGCGCGGCAACGGGAGATCGCCCGCCTTGCGGCGGCCGGACTGAGCAACCGGGAGATCGCCGACCGCCTGGTGCTGTCGACCCGCACGGTCGCGAACCACCTGGTCGGGGTCTACGGCCGGCTCGGCGTCGGCGACCGCGCCGCCCTCGCCGACCTGCTCGGCGCCCTCGACTTCGAGTAGGGCCTACTCATGCTCCGGTTTGAGTAGGGCCTACTCATGCTCCGGCCGCCCCGCGTTTTTAGCGTGGCCATCAGCCGCCGGGCGTCCGGCGGCGAGACGGGGAAGGGGCAGCGATGGCCAAGCTGTACGCGTCATGGGTGCCGGGGTACTCCTTCGTCGCCCAGAACATGGGCACGGGGATCCTCGATCCGAGAAACCAGCCGTTCGTGGACGTCAACGGCCTGCGCGAGGGGTTCGGAGCGCACTACTACCTCAAGCCCGGGACCAACTGGTTCCACGTGGCGATCCCGACACCGGTCATCGTCGAGGACCGGCGCGCGACCCTCGGCCGGGTCATGGTCCTGTTCAACGTCACCGATCAGTTCGGCGCCCTGCAGGCCGTCGACGTCTGGGACGGCCCGAACCGGATCCTGCACCGCGACGGGCTGAGCATCAGCGGCGGCCACTCCGCGGGCCTGGACGCCTTCAACACCTGGGACGTCAACCACGACGGGATCGCGTGGGGCGTCGGCATCTCGATGCTCTTCTGGACGGCCAGCAGCGCCGAGATCTACTTCGCCTCCGCCGGCGGCGACTTCTACCACAACATCTGATCCGCGCCCGGCCGCCACGGGGGTGCCGGCCGGGCGGTCCACGGCCCGCGTCAGCTCTGCGGGCCGGACCCACCAGCAGACGGGGAGGTCGGCCTCATGGCGACCAGAGCATCGATCCAGATCCCGCCCGGGCCGCGTCACGGCCCGAGCCGAAGAATCGGCCGGCCGCTGGCGGCCCTGGCATGCGCCGTCGTGCTACTGAGCGGCTGTAACAGCGGCGCCGTGAGCGGCTCAGGCGGCGGCGACCACGGCGGCTCCGGAGGGAACGGCGGCGGTGGGGGGAACGGCGGTGGCGGAAACGGTAACGGCGGTGGCGGTGGCCGGTACGGCTTCAGTCTGCCCTTCGGCCCGGCCACCGGCGAGGCCTCGGCCGGCGTGGTCTACCTGGACCTGCAGAAGAACGACTGCGAGGGGGCCCAGCGGGACCTCGACGCCGATCAAATCAGCAGCGACGACGTCAAGGCCCTTCTCCGGGTCGGTGTCGCGTTGTGCCGCGGTGATCTGAGCACCGCACGGGCGGGTATCTCAGCGGTCCACCGGCCGGAAATCAGCCCGGAGCACTGGTTCCTCTGTGAGCTGTACCGGGCCGACGAGTCCGTCGTCCACCAGCAGCCGAAGTCCGCGTACGGCACGTGTCCATCGCCTCCGCCGGACCCCTCCGACTCCTCGTCACCCGGAGGCGGGGACTCGTCCCCGCCGGTGACCGGTCCCTCCGACTCCCCCGAGTCCTCCTCCGGAACCGGCGGCTGACCCATGCCGGACGGCCACCCCGATCGTAAGGAGGCCTCGGCGGTGCCGCCCACCGACGGGCGGGAGACGCCACCGGGAACACCGGCCGCTCCGCCTGCCGTAACGGCGCCGGACGCGGGTACGTCGGCCGCGCGGCCGGGTGTCCCTGAGATGGGGACACCGGCGCCCGTCGAGGGGACACCGGACTCGACCCCGACGCCGCCGGCTTCAGGGTCGAAAGCTTCGGCCTCGGAGGCGGAGGAGACGGCGGCGGGTGAGACGGACGGGGAGGGTGGGAAGGGCGGCGAGATCCTCCGCTGGTTCGTCGGCATCGTCGCCAACGCCACCGTCCTCACCGCCCTCCTCGTCTTCTTCGGCTGGCAGCGCAATGACGCGCAGTCGGAGCGGCTCGGCTTCGACGAAAGCATCCTCGGGATGCCGACCCGCGACTACGTACTCCGCAGCGTCGGGCCGGTCCTCGTACTCCTCCTGATCATCGCGGTCGGCGGGATGGCGTGGCTCCAGTGGGACGACCGGCTGGTGCGCCGGATCCGTTCCCGGGGGCGAGACGACCGCGTCGTCCGGTGGACGCTCGGGATCCTGCCGTTCGCCTGGCTCATCCTCCCCGGCCTCGTCTGGATCCTCGGTTACGTCTGGCAGGTGACGGCCTACGTCGCCTTCCCCTTCAGCATCGGCGCGGGCGTCCTCCTCGTGCTCTACGTCGCCCAGCTGCGGAGCATGCTGCCCGACGCGGGCGAGCCACCGCCGGGAAGAGTGGCACTGCTGCGCTCGTTCACCGCGATCATCGTCGGGGTCTCGCTGTTCTGGGGGGCGTCCAACTACGCGAAGGTGCTGGGCTACGCGCTGGCGGACCGCTTCGCCGCCGACATCAAGGGCCTGACCGAAGTCGTGGTCTACAGTCCCAAACGCCTGTATCTCACGGCCCCGGGGGTGACGGAGACGCCCCTCCCCGACGCCAACGCCGCCTACCGCTACCGGTACACCGGCCTGCGGCTCGACCTCCACACCGGCGGTCACTACGTCCTCTTCTCCGACGGCTGGACTCCGCGGCACGGCGTGGTCATGCTGATCGCCGACAACGACCCCGTGCGCCTGGAGTTCGTACGTCAGCGCTGAGCCCCGCCACGGTCGCCGAGGGTCTTCGTGGCCGGAACCCCGACAACCCCCGGCAGGGAGGCCGGAGTCAGACCGCGGCGTCGAGCCACTCCTGGAACGTCGGGCCGGTGAGGGTGGCATTCGGGCCGGGCAGCAGCGCACCGGCCCTCACCACGTCGCGGTCCGGATCCGCCGGGTCTTCCGCGCCTTCGACGCGCACCGGGTCGCCGCGCCGGGCCGCGAGGCGGGTGGCCATGTCGACGAGCTGCTCCTCCCGCGGACCGGCGATCTCCAAGATCGACGCCCCGCCCGATCCCGTGGCCGGCGCCGGCCCGGCGCCGGTTGCCAGGTCGGCGAGCGCCCGGGCGACCGCCTCGGCGGCCACCGGCTGCACGCGCATGACCGGCACGTGACTCACCTCGCCCTGCCTGCCCCACTCGAGCGTCTGCCCGGCGAACTCATGGAACTGCGCCGCGCGCAGCACGCTCACCGGAACCGAACCCGAGGCCGCGGCCCGCTCCTGCGCCGCCTTGGCCGCGAAATACCCGCCGGAGAACCGGTCGACCCCCAGGATGGACAGCACGACCAGCCGGCGCACGCCGGCCCGCTCCCCGGCCTCCTGCAGGTTCCGGGCCGCGCCGGTGAAGAACTCGGTGGCCGCGGCCTGATCCGTCGTTCCGGCGTTGGCCACGTCGATGACGCACTCCACGCCCTTCAGAGCCTCGGCAAGACCGTCACCGGTGACCAGGTCCACACCGGCGGAACGCGACATCGCGACCACATCGTGCCCGCCGTCCTCGAGCACCGCCACGAGATGACGACCGACCATCCCCGTTGCTCCCGCTACCGCGATCTTCATCTATCGACTCCCTGTTCATTGGTTCGATCCGATCCGTCATGAGGGAGACGACGTACGACCCGGGAACGTGACGACGCAGTCTTGGAAATCCTCGCAGGGTCCTCGTCGACACGGTTTGACCCTTACGTAACAGGAGGCCTTACGGTCCCGAGCCATGAAGATCGTGGTTCACGACACGGCGTCGGCCATGCTCGATCTCCTGCAGCGACCGCTGGAGGAGCGGCCCGACGCCCTACGAGAAATGCTCAGCCCGCTCCAGAGCACGATGTCCTCCGTGATGGGCGATATCGACCTCGTCCAGATGCACCAGAAGATGGGCAGTGGCTTCCGCCTCGACCGCGACGACCCCCGGTACGTGTCCGCCGTGCGTCAGATGCAGGACGCGGGCGTGTGGAGCCGGATCGAGGACTCACTCGCCGCCGCCTGGGAGCGGATCAGCGGCGCGGTGCCGGGTATCGAGCACGCCGAGACCGTGCACGTCGTCCTGGTGCTCGGCGACCCCGACGACCACCACCTGACGGTCCGCAGCGCCGGCTACTTCGGTATGGGCGGCATCCCAGGCGCGATCCACCTGGCGATGTGGCCGACCGGCACGAGCCTGCAGAAGATCGGCCACGCCGCGGCCCATGAACTCCACCACAACGTGCGCTATGCGAACGTGGTCTGGAACCCGATGGCCGTCACGGTCGGCGAACAGGTCGTCGCCGAGGGGCTGGCCGAGGCGTTCGTACGGGAACTGGCCGGCGAGCAGGCCATGGGCCCCTGGGCGACCGGCCTGACCGGCGCGGAGCTGGACAGCGCCTACGAGAAGATCACTGCCGGGATCGACGTGGCCGGGATGCAGAACCTGACCGCGTACGTCTTCGGCGACGCCACCGCGCAGCTCATGGGGCAGCAGCCCGTGGGGCTGCCGGACTTCGCCGGGTACGCGGCCGGCCTACGGATCGTGGACGCCCACCTGGCGGCCTCCGGCCTGACCGCCGCCCAGAGCATCGCCCTCCCGGCGCGCGAGATCCTCGTCAACGCGGGCGTACCGACCAACGCGTGACCGCCCGTACGGGATCGCGCGGGCGCGGTGGCGCCGGGCGATCCGCGTGTGCCGCGTGCTGTCGATCCATGCGGGGGCGGATCGACGGACCCGGACCGCAGGTGGGCGGGCGGCCAGGGTCAGCGGGAAAGCGAGGATCAGTGGGTGGCCGGGACCGGTGGACGGCCTGGGATCAGCCGGCGGCCGGGACCGGTGGGCGGCCGGGCTCAGAGAGTGGCCCGGCTCAGCGGACGGCCCGGCTCAGAGAGTGGCCCGGCTCAGAGAGTGGCCCGGCTCAGCGGACGGCCCGGCTCAGAGAGTGGCCCGGGTCAGCGGACGGCCCGGGTCAGCGGGCGGCTGGGGTCAGCGGGCGGCCGGGACCGTGCGGTGCTCGCGAACGTGGGCGCGGGTGGCGGCCTCGGAGGTGCGGGCGGTGGCCGCCTTCTCGGCGGTGCGGCGGCGCAGCCAGAAGTGGTTCCGCGCCCAGTCGAGGCCGTCGCGGCTGTCCGCGCCGACGAGCGGGCCGAGCACGGCGAGCGCGACGACGATCGCGAACATGGTCCACATGGGGGTTACTCCTCAGTCATCAGTGTTCTGCTTTCTTGGTACTTACATTGTGCGCTCGTCGACCATGAAGGTCCAGCGAGCATTACTGCATGGAACGTGTAAGACTTACTGAATGATCGACCTGGTCCGGTTGCGAGTACTGCGCGAGCTTCAACTGCGCGGCACGGTCGGCGCGGTCGCCGGCGCGCTCGGCTACAGCCCGTCCGCGGTGTCGCAGCAGCTGGCCCAGCTCCAGAAGGACATCGGGGTGCCGCTCACCGAACGCGTCGGCCGCCGCCTGCGGCTGACCGAGGCCGGCGAGACGCTCGCGCGCGCCGCCGAAGGTCTCCTCGCCCAGGCCAAGCAGGCCGAAGACGCCGCGCGTGCCGCGTGCGGACTGGTCGCCGGGACCGTACGGCTCGTCGCGTTCCAGACCGCCCTGCTGCACCTGGTGGCGCCCGCCCTGGAGGCGCTGACCGCCCAGTACCCGGACCTCGTCGTCGAGGTGCTCGATGACGAGTTCGAGCACGCCCTGCAGTCTCTGGTCCTGCAGGAGGTCGACCTGGTCATCAGCAACGAATACGACAGGCTCCGGCGGCCGCGCACCGCCGACCTGACCGACGAGGTCCTGCTCATCGAGCCGACCCGGCTGATCCTGCCCGCCGGGCACCGCCTCGCCGCCTCGGAGTCGGCCGTGCGGATCGCCGACCTCGCGGGCGAGGTGTGGGCGTCCGGGCACCCCGGCACATCGCACGCCGAGATCACCGAGCGGCTGTGCGTGGAGCACGGCGGTTTCCGCCCCGAGATCCGGTACCGCTCGAACGACCTGCTCGTGAACCTCGCCCTCGCCGCCCACGGCCAGGCCATCGGCTTCCTGCCCGAGCTGGTCCGCTTCACCGAGCAGTCCGGGATCGTCGTCCGCGATCTGGCCGACGCGACCGTGCGGCGCCTCGTGATCGTCTGGACCCGCAAGGACGGCGACGTACGGCCGTCGGTCCGCGCGGTCCTCGACGCCTTGCGGGCCGCGGCCGACACGCTGACGGCCGAGCACCCCGGCGTCGCCCGCCCAACGTAAGGCGATCAAATTGTCGGCCTGACACCCCCGCCCGGCCGACGCTCCGTAGCACTGAGCGGGGCGCCCCGCCGTCGCCGGAGTGACCGCAGGCATCCGTTCGCGCCCGCCGCGACGGGGCGACCCGCCGCCCCGCCGCAGGCGCGCCCCAGACGTCAGCGGGAGCGGCGGTTGGTGGCGTCGCGTTCGCGGCGGACGGTGGGCTTGCGGCCCTTGATGGTGGTCTTGCGCAGGGCCTTGATCACGTCCTCGGCGGCGCCGTCGGGGATCTCGACGAGGGAGAAGCGGTCCGCGATCTCGATCGTGCCGATGTCGCGCCCGGACAGGCGGGACTCGCCGGCGATGGCGCCGACCAGGTCCTGCGGCCGGATGCCGGCGCTGCGGCCGGCACCGACGAACAGCCGCGTCATGCCCTCGGAGGGTCCGCGGCCACGGCGTTCGCGGCGGCCGCCGTCCCGGCGGTCGCGGCCGTCACGCCCGTCGCGGGACGGCTGGGGGGCGACCTCCGGGATCTCCTCCTCGTCGGCCGTCGCCCCGCTGGAGTCGTACGCGAGCTTGACCGCCGCGAGCGCCACCTCCATGACGTCGAACTCCTCGGCGAGCGGCTCGACCACGGCAAGGAACTGCTGCAGGTCGTCCTCGAGAAGGCTCTCCTGCAGTGCCGCGCGGGTCAGCTCGAAACGCCGGGCCCGCAGGTCGGCGACGGTCGGGACCTTCTGAACGGCGATCCGCTGCTTGGTCTGACGCTCGATCGCCTTGAGCATGCGGTGCTCGCGCGGCTCCGCGAGAGTGATCGCGACGCCCTCGCGGCCCGCGCGCCCGACGCGGCCGATGCGGTGCACGTACGTCTCGGGCGCGGAGGGGACGTTGTAGTTGACGACGTGGGTGAGCTGCTCGATGTCGAGTCCTCGCGCGGCCACGTCGGTGGCGATGAGCAATTCGGCGGTGCCGCCCCGCAGCCGCCCCATGACCCGGTCCCGGTGCTCCTGGCTCATCCCGCCGTGCAGGGCCTCCGCGCGGTAGCCGGAGCCGTTGAGGTTCTCGGTGAGCGTGTCGACCTCCTCACGCGTCCGGCAGAACACGATCGCGGCCGTGGGCGCCTCCACGTCGAGCAGCCGCCCGAGCGCCGCCGGCTTGTGGGCGCGGCCGACGATGTACGCCTCCTGCCGCACCTTCGGCGTCTCGCCCGGCGCGGCCGCCTCGCGGCCCATCTGGATGCGGGCGGGCTCGCGCAGGTAGCGCCCGGTGAGGCCCTCGATGCGCGGAGGCAGCGTCGCCGAGAACAGCACGGTCTGGCGTTCCTCGGGGGTCTCCTGCAGGATCGCCTCGATGTCCTCGGCGAAGCCCATGTCGAGCATCTCGTCGGCCTCGTCGAGGACGACGACGCGTACGGTGTCCAGCCGGAGCGTGCCGCGCCTGATGTGGTCGAGGGCCCGTCCCGGCGTGGCGACCACGACGTCGACTCCGCGCTCGATCGACTTGATCTGCCAGCCGATCGGCTGGCCACCGTAGATCGGCAGGGCGCGCGCCCCCAGTTCCCGGCCGTACCGGTGGAACGCCTGGGAGACCTGGACGGCCAGCTCACGGGTCGGCACGAGCACGAGGGCGAACGGCCCGGCGCCCCGGTCCTCCGCCATCCGCTGCAGGATCGGCAGCGCGAACGCCGCGGTCTTGCCCGTCCCCGTCGCCGCCTGCCCGACGAGGTCGCCACCTTCGATCAGCGGCGGGATCGCCTCCCGCTGGATCGGCGTGGGCTCCTCGTAGCCCAGACCGGTCAGGGCGTTCAGCAGCTCCGGCCGCAGCGGCAGGTCCGCGAAGCCCGTCATGCCCTCGGCCGTGCCTTCGGACTCATTGGGGGTCATCATCGACTCGTCCTTCCAAAGCTCACCTCTACGCCTACACCGTTCCGGTCGGCGTCGTTCGACCACCCCGGGTTGGAGCGTTCCTGACGGGGCAGGATCGTCCGCGCGGAAGGCGCAGAAGGTGAACGCTCGGGGCTGGGGTTTTCCGCGGCGGTGCCCGTCAGGGCTTGCGCCCCACGCCCGCGATCGCCCAGACCTCCCGGGGGTCGACGGAGGGTTCGCCGGGGTCCGGGCGCCAGGCCGGTACATGGACGATACCGGGCTCGACGAGGTGGAGCCCCTCGAAGGAGCGCTCGGCCTCCGCCCGGGTGCGGACGTTGCGCCGGCGCGACCCGCGGACGATCTGCTCGTCCTGGTAGAGCGCGGCCAGCTGCTCGGTGACCTCAGGGCGCACGTCGGAGATGGCCTGCGTCATGACCAGGTGGCTCCCGGACACGACCGCCCCGCGCAGCCGGCCGACGACGCTCCGCACGACGTCGTCCTCTGGAATCACGCCCAGCACGCCGACCAGCACGACCCCGACCGGCCGCCCCAGGTCGATCAGCTCCGTCAGCCGCGGATGGGCGAGCAGCTCCTCGGGTTCGCGCAGGTCCGCGTGGATGGCGGCGGTCCGGGCGGTGTACGTCAGGAGCGCCTGGGCGTGGTTCACGACGAGCGGGTCGTTGTCGACGTAGACGACCCGCGCGTCCGGGGCCGCGGCCTGCGCGACCTCGTGCACGGGCCCCTGGGTCGGCAGCCCGCAGCCGATGTCGACGAACTGCCGGATTCCGGCCGCCACGAGGAAGCGCACCGCCCGGTTGAGGAACTTGCGCGACTCGCGCGCCATCATGGGCAGCTCGGGGGCGAGGGCGAGGGCCCGGTCGGCGGCGGCCCGGTCGGCGGCGAAATTGTCCTTCCCGCCGAGCATGTAGTCGAGCATCCGGGCTTCGTTCGGCGTCGTCGGATCGAAGCCGGACGACCGCGGCGCTGACTCCACCTCTGCTCCCTCACGAACCACCACGCTGAGATCATCCCAGAAACCGGCGTTAACCGCCGGGCCATCCAAAGACGATCTAAGAGCCCGCGCGGAATGAACTGCCGGGCTCGCGGCGTCCTGGCGGCACCTCGCGGCCAGGACGCCGCTCCCTGATCCGGCGCCCATTCCGCGTGGGCTCTAAAGCGGCCCATCTGGAAGATCCTCCGGCCGTACGAGCGTCAGGTCCTCCTTCGTCGGCGCGCGCAGCTCCGCCACCCGCTGCGCCTGCTGCTCGGTCACCCGCTGGAACACCTGCCGGGCCGCGCGGCCGTTGCCGAACCGCGCTCCGCGCGGGTACCGCTCGAAGTAGTCCAGCAGGCGGGCGAGGGTCTCGTCCGGCAGGTGGTAGTCGTGTTGCCGAGCCTGGTGCTGCACGATCCGGACGAGCTCGTCGGAGGAGTAGTCCTCGAAGGTCAGCGTGCGGGTGAACCGCGACGCGAGCCCCGGGTTGGAATCGATGAACCGCTCCATGTCCCCGGGATAGCCGGCGGCGATCACGACGACCTCGTCGCGGTGATCCTCCATCAGCTTGACCAGCGTGGCGATGGCCTCCTGCCCGAAGTCGTTGCTCTGCCCGTACGGCGCCAGGGCGTACGCCTCGTCGACGAACAGCACGCCGCCGAACGCCCGCTTGAACACGGCCTGCGTCTTCGGCGCGGTGTGCCCGACGTACTCCCCCACCAGGTCACCGCGGTCGGTCTCGACCAGGTGGCCGCTGGACAGCAGCCCCAGGGCCGCGAGGATCCGGCCGTAGAGGCGGGCGACGGTGGTCTTGCCGGTGCCCGGGTTGCCGGCGAACACCAGATGCCGGGACAGCGGCGGCGGCGAGAGCCCCACCTCCTCGCGGCGCTTGACCATCTGCATCAGCTTGGCCAGAGAGGCGACCTCCTGCTTGACGCGGCCGAGGCCGACCAGACGCTCGAGCTCGGCGAGGAGGTCGGCCAGGTCCTCCTCTCCCTCCTCGTTCGCGAGGGCGCCGCGCACGGTGGCGTTCGCGGCGCCGGGTCGGAGCACGGCGCGCTGGCTGCGCTCGGCGAGCGGCATCGCGCTGGTGGCCACGTTGCCGGTACGGCAGTCCTGGAAGACCGGCTCGGCGCCCTCCGCGACGGTGAGGTCCTCCTTCGTGTCGTGGACCAGGCAACGGCGCACGGTGGGTGTGGCGTGCGGACCGACGTACAGCGAGGGAAAGCCCGTCTCGGAGATGTCGCAGTCCTCGAGCACGCCCGCGGCGCCCTCGTTCATGTACACGCCGTTCTTCCCGCACCGGGCGATGGTCACCGACCGGACGCGCGGGCGCGCTCCCGTCCAGATCACCAGCGCGCTGCCCTCGGTGTCGCAGATCTCGACGTCCTCGATCCACGCCTCGCTGCCCTCATCGAGGAACAACCCGGCCGAGCCGGTCCCCGACACGCGGCCCCCGCGGATCAGCACACCGGTGTCGGGCCCGACCTCGACCCCGGTACGCGCCACGTCGGAGAAGTCGCAGGCGTCGAGCAGCGGCCGGTGCCGCGTGGTGATCTGTGCCCCCATCTCGACGTCGCTGATCCGGCACTCGCGCAGCACGGCGTCGGCGCCCTCCACCGAAACCCCGGCCATCCGGGCCCGCTCGATCCGGGTCCGCTCGGCGAGCAGGTCGGCGCGCTCGTCGACCCGGACGCCGTGCTCCGGCGACTCGCGGATGTGGCAGTCCTGCAACGTGGCCCGCGCGCCGCCGCCCAGGTGGACCGCCGTGAACGCCGTCCGGGCGATCTCGCACTCGCGCAGCAACACGACCGCGTCGCCCTTGCAGTGGACCCCGTTGGCCGCCGAACGCGCGAAGACCGACCGGCGGGCCCGTACGGCGGCCGAACCGGTGACGACCAGCGCCGTCCCCGTGACGTCGACCGCGCGCACGTCCTCCAGCTCCAGCCGGCACGACCCGGTCGCCATGATCGCCACCGCGTCGGTCTCGCGGACCTGACAGTCCTTCAGCCGGGCGACGGCCTCGCCGCGGATGAGGACGCCCTCGGCCTTGGTGCGGACGATCTCGCACCCCTCGAGCCGCACGCGGCGGTCGTCCAGGCCGGCCGAGGCGCCTTCGGCCTCGTCGTCCCGGTGGGCGGCGCCGGGCGCCAGCTCTGCCGCTCCCGCCGAGTCCTCCAGGCGCACCCCCTGCGCGCCGGAGTCGTGCAGCTTGCACCCCCGGAGGTAGGCGTACGCCGCCGCTCCGATGGCCAGCGCGGCCTTGCCCGACCCGCTGACCTCGCAGTCCGTGAACAGCCCGTGGGCGCCGCCGGTCAGCTGCAGGCCGGGGCCGCGCGCCCCGTCGACGACCGTTCGGACGCACTCGAGCTGGGCGAAGCCTTCGAGGCGTACGCCCGGGCCTGCCACGGACCGTACGGTGCAGTCGGCGACGATGCCCGTGCTCGTACCCGTCACGCGCACGCCCGAGTCGCCCGCGTCACGCACGGTGCAGCCGCGCAGCGTGAACGCGGCGTCGGTGAAGGTGAGGCCCCCACCGCTGATCTCGCAACGTTCGATCACCGGAACGCCGGAGCGGACCAGCACGGCCACGTCCGCCGACGCGGGCGCCTCGAGCGTGAGGTCGCGCACGGTGGCCGAGCAGCCGTGGAGGCTGAGCGCCGGCCCGTGCGGCGAGACGACGCGCACGGTTCCCGCGCCCCTGGCGGCGACGATCGTGACGTCACGGTCGACGATGAGCGCCTCGTTGTAGACGCCGGGTGGCACGGAGACCACCGCGCCGTCGGCGGCGGCCCGTACGGCGGCGCCGATCGTCCGGTGCCCGCCCCAGGCTCCGGGCGCGACGCGCTGCCACCCCGCCTTGACCCTGGACTCTCCCAGCGGTCCCTGCTGACCGGAAGGCCGCCGATCTCCCGGGCCTCCCGACCCGGGGACCGGAGGCCGGGGGCCGGTCAGGGCCGCCCGCCGATCGCCACCACGAACCCAGCGGCCGTCGCCACGAACCCACCGGCCGTCGCCACGCGGCCGCCGACCGCAGTCGCCACGAGCCCACCCATTTCTGCCACGAGCCCACCGGCCGCAGTCGCCACGAGCTCACCGATCGCCGCCACGAGCCGGCCGGCCGCGGTCGCCGCCGGGCCGCGCGTCCTGGTCGCCGCAGGCCCGCGCGTCCTGGTGGCTCTTGTCGTCACCGCGAGCACCTGGGGAAGAGGCGCCGCGGAGTCCGGCCGGCACGGCCGGAAGTACTCACGATCCGTATTCCTGGCATACCCACGCGATCAAGCTTGCCAGGCTCATCTGCCGCACGCGAGTGCCGCGATTGCACGATTCGGCATCCGGTACATCTCGCTCGATCACAATGCCGCGACCTCGCTCGATCACGATGCCGCAACGCGCACCAGCACCGTCCCGGCGGGTGAGATCATGGCTTATGGCCTACCGTGCGCAACCGTCCGGCTACCCGAGCCGGGCGAGCATGCCGGACCGGAGGACGGCGCTCCGGGCCGGTCTCGGGCTGGCCGCCCTGGGGACCGCCGGGCTCGGAGCGGCCGGCGGCTGCGCGCTGACCGGGGACTCGGGCGACTATCGGAAGGGGCCGCTGCCGATCGCGACCGGCGTCGCGGACGGGGTCTACTACCTGTACGGCCGGCGGCTCGCCGGACTGATCGACCGAGGGCTCCCGGGAGTTCGTACCTCGGTGGACGTCACCACCGGGTCCGTCGACAACCTTCAGCGGCTGCAGGACGGCCGCGACCGGCTGGCGTTCGTGGCGGCGGACGCCGCCGGCGCCACGATGTCCGGATCCGGCATGCCGCTCCGGGCGCTGGCCCGCCTGTACGACGACTACATCCACCTGGTGGTCTCGGGATCGTCGGGCTTCTGGTCGATCAACGACCTGCGCGGCCGGGTCGTCTCGGTCGGCGGGAAAGGGTCGGGCGTGGAGATCGTGGCCCAGCGGGTGCTGGCCGCCGCCGGGCCGAAGGTGCAACGACAAGTGCGGCGGGTCCACATGGGCCTGGACGACGCGACCGCCGCGCTGCACTCGGGCTTCATCGACGCGTTCTTCTGGTCCGGGGGCCTGCCCACGGCCGGGATCGCCGAGCTCGCCGGGCGCCTGCCGCTCCGCTTCATCCCGCTGGGCGGGCTGGCGCCCGAGATCCGCAGGCGCTACGGCCCGTACTACCGGGCGGCCACGATCCCCGGCGGCACCTACGTGAACGTCGACGAGGTCCAGACCCTCGCCCTGGCCAACTTCCTGGTGACCCCGCCCTCTCTCGACAACGGGCTCGCCTACCGCCTGACCGAGATCCTGATCAACGACCGGAACGCCATCGCGGCGGCCGTTCCCTCGGCCGAGCTGCTGGACGTGCGCAGCGCCGTCCAGACCGATCCCGTGCCGCTGCATCCGGGAGCAGTGCGGTACTACCAGTCCATCAAGCTCTGACGGCGGACACCGCCATGGTCACCCGCAGGCCCGCGCCCTCGGCGGCGGCCACCTCCAGCCGGCCGCCGCTCGCTTCGAGGAGCGTACGGGCGACGGAGAGCCCGAGGCCGGAGCCGTCGATGTTCTGGTGGCCGGGGCTGCGCCAGAACCGGTCGCCGATGCGGGCGAGCTCCTCGGGCGGCAGGCCGGAGCCCTCATCGGTGACGCGGATCTCGATGTCGTCACCGGCCTCGGCGACCTCGACGGTGACGGCCGATCCCTCTGGGGAGAACTTCAGCGCGTTGTCGATCACCGCGTCGAAGGCGCTGCCGACGCCGGTGGGGTCTGCGGCGCCCAGCACCGGTCCCTCCCAGCTCCGGCGCACCTCGATGGCGCGCTGGTCGGCGACGACCTGCCAGGCGGTGACACGTTCGTCGACGAGCACGGCCAGGTCGATGGTCTCCACCTCGGAGGCGCCCTCCTCGGCGAGGGCGAGTTCCAGCAGGTCGTCGAGGACACGGGTGAGGCGCTGGGCCTCGTGCCGGAGATCCTGGAGCTCCTCTTCCGACCCCGGGGGCAGGGACAGCGCCAGCCCCTCCAACCGCAGCATGACGGCGGACAGCGGGTTGCGCAGCTGGTGAGAGGCGTCGGCGACGAAGGCGCGCTGACGTTCCATCGTGGCCTCCACCTTCTGCACCATCTCGTTGAACGACCCTGTAAGACGGCGCAGCTCCGGAGGGCCGGTGGCGGCCGGCGCGCGCACGTCGAGGCGGCCGGTCGCGATCGTGTGGGTCACCGCGTCGAGCGCGCGCACGGGCCGCAGGACCCAGGTGGCCAGCAGGTGGGCGAGTGCCAGGAACAGCAGTACGGCGACCGCCTCGGCGGCGGCGAGCACCGACCAGTCGCCGGTGACGGCGGAGCGCATGCGTTCCGTGGACGACACCGTCACCACGGCTCCGATGACGTCGCCATTCCGCGTCATCGGCGCGGCCACGACGAGGGGACGGTCGTCCCAGGGCCAGATCGTGCGGAAGTCGGTGCTGTGCCGGCCCGCGAACGCCTGCCGTAGCCCGGCCGCGACGTCGGCCGTCTCATTGCCGGGATAGCCGGGCGTGCTGACCCAGGTCGAGCGCTGCCGGTCGACCACCGCCGCCGGCACGCCGTACAGCTGGCGGTAGCGCGTGAGCTCGGAGCCGACGTCCGAGGAGGACGCGCCGATGGGCGCGCCTACGGCGATCGCCGCGAATCGCGTCGTGTCCTCAAGGCGGTCCTGGAACAGCGCCTCCTGGTGTTGTCGGACGATGCTCGTCGCCAGCGGGACGCCGAGCGCCAGCAGGCTGCAGATGACGAGAGTGTTGAGGACGAGAATCAGACGGGCGCGCACGGTCGGATCAGGGTATCGGGGGTTTCGAGTGCGGGCCCCCGGCCGACGGCCGCCGCGGGTCCCCGGTCGGTGGGTTCATCGGGCCCTTGGCGGATGGCTGCCGCGGGGCGCCGGTCGATGGTTTCGTCAGGCGCGGGCTCCCGGCCGACGGCGGCTGCGGGTCCCCGGCCGACGGCCCCGGCGGGCGCGGGCTCCCGGCCGATGGTCCGTTCGCCTGCGGAGTCCCCGCGGACGGGCCCGGCGCCTGGGGAGCGTCGGACGGGCCCGTGGCCGGCGAGCCCCCCGCCGACGGGCCGCCGTCCGAAGTGACGCGGTAGCCCACTCCCCGAACGGTCTGGATGGCACCGGGCACCCTCAGCTTCGCGCGCAGCGAGGCGACGTGAACCTCCAGCGTCCGTTGGTTGCCCTGCCAGCTCGTCCGCCACACCTCGCTGATCAGCTGCTCGCGGGGGCAGACGACGCCGGGCCGGCGGGCGAGGACCGCGAGCAGGTCGAACTCCTTGCGGGTCAGGTTCGCGGGCACCCCGTCGACGCTGACGACCCGGCGGAGCCGGTCCAGGTGGATGCGCCCGGCGATGAGGGCGTCGGCGGGCGGCTCGGCGGGCCGGGCGCCGTCGTGGCGCGCGGTGCGGCGGCTGACGACGTGGATCCGCGCGATCAGTTCGCCGACGTCGTACGGCTTGACGACGTAGTCGTCCGCGCCGAGGTGAAGGCCGTGGATCCGGGAACGCACGTCGCTCCGCGCGGTGACCATGATGATGGGGACGTCGCGGACGGCGCGGATGCGACCGCACAGTTCGAACCCGTCGCGGTCGGGCAGGCCGAGGTCCAGCAGGATGACGTCCGGATCGCTCTCGAGTCGCTCGAGGGCCTCCCCCGCCGTCCGGGCGGGCTCGACCTCGAAACCGTGCCGCCGGAGCACCGAGCACAGTGCGGCGGCGACGCGCACGTCATCCTCCACGACGAGCAGCCGCATCCACCGCTCCTTCCTGTCCGACGCCACCGACGCCACGTACCGGGATCGTCCAATCGCTCACCGTACCGGTCCCGCACAACCGGCCCGTCCGAAACCCGCACCGCCGGCCCCGCCGGACCCGCACCGTGAGCGGCCTCGCACCGCCGGCCCTTCGGGGCCCGCAGGGTGAACCGGTCCGGGCCCTCCCGCCGAGGGGACGGGGGGGACGGGAGAGCCTGGACCGGAGTTTCGGTCAGCCCACCGGGGCCAGGTCGGGCTGTGCGGCCGCCGCCTCGCCCGCGACCTCGCGTGACGGTCCCGCCCAGCCGCTGCGGACCCCCCAGGCGTAGAAGGCCAGCGACGTGACGGCGACGACCCCCATGTCCACGCCGTACGGGATCAGGTCGTGGCCGCCGAACTTCGCGCTGCCCAGCGCGGACAGCAGCACCATCCAGGCCAGGTAGACGACGAGCCAGATGCCGGCCTTCAGGTGCGGCGCCCAGCCGGCGAACCGCTGCCGCCAGCCGTAGAACAGGTAGATCGGCAGGCCGAGGGCCATGATCCCGATCACCTCACCGGTCAGCGGCCACTTCGACCAGTAGAGGAGCAGGGAGGCGAACATGAACCCGGCCGGAGCGACGATCTTCAGCGCCGGTGCCGGGGCGGGCCGCTTCAGGTCCGGACAGGTCCGGCGCAGCACCATCGCCGACACCGGCCCGGTCACGTACGAGATGACGGTCGCGACCGAGATGACCTCGGCGAGCGAGCCCCAGCCCCGGAACGTGAACAGGAAGACGAAGGAGACGGCCAGGTTGAACCACATCGCCGGCTGCGGGATCCCGTACTTCGGGTGGACGCGGCCGAGGATCTTGGGGAAGTAGCCGTTCTCCTTCATGCCCTGGATCATCCGGGCGGTGGAGGCGGTGTAGGTCATGCCCGTGCCGGACGGGGACACGAACGCGTCGGCGTAGAGCGTGACGGCCAGCCAGTTGAGGTTCCACGCGATCGCCAGGTCGGCGAACGGCGAGTTCAAGTCGATGCCGGACCAGCCGTGCCCGAGCAGGTGACCGGGGACCGCGCCGAGGAACGCCGTCTGCAGGCCCACGTATACGAGCGCCGCGATGACCAGGGCGCCGATCAGCGCGATCGGCACCGAACGGCCGGGGTTGCGCGCCTCACCGGCGAGGTTGATCGGGCTCTGGAAGCCGTTGAAGGCGAACACCACGCCGGAGGTCGCGATCGCGCTGAGCACCGCCGCCCAGCCGTAAGGGGCGAAGCCGCCGTGGTGCGTGAAGTTCGAGCCGTGGAAGCCGGAGGCGATCAGCCCGATGACCGTGAGCGCGGGGACGAGGAACTTGACGATCATGATGAAGTTGTTCGCCATCGCGTACAACTTCACTGTCCAGTAATTGAGTAGGAAGTAGACGATGACGAGGACGGCGGCGAGCGCCAGCCCCATCGGGTGGAGTTCCTTCCCGTCGTACAGGCCCTTCGCCCAGTGCCACTTCCACGAGCTCATGTACTGGATCGAGGCCTCGGCCTCGATGGGGATGACCGAGACGATCGCGATCCAGTTCGACCAGCCGCCCATAAAGCCGACGAGCGAGCCGTGGGAGTACTGCGCGTACCGGACCATGCCGCCGGACTTGGGGAACAGCGAACCGAGCTCCATGTACGAGAGCGCGATGAGGATCATGATGCCGGCGCCGATGATCCAGGCGAAGAGGGCCGCCGGCCCGGCGACCTTGGCGGCCTTCCAGGATCCGAACAGCCAGCCGGATCCGATGATCGAGCTGAGCCCGACCATGAGGAGTGAGAACGTCCCGAGTCGCCGCCGGTAGTCACCGGCCGACGCGGACCCAGACGGGGGTGACGCGTTCGCCATGGATCACTCCACTTCGTTGCGCGCTTTCGCGGGGGAAGAAGGCCTGTCTCGCAAGATTTGGTCGAGGATCCCCCCGCCCGGGGACCAGGCCCAAGACGTTTGAGCGAGATCTGAGGTTCCAGCCGGGACGTATCGGACACTTCGGAATTTTTGACGGCATCGGCTTGTAGCGTCCGCGGTCATGTCGGATGCGACGCAGGCTTACGCCTACCTCCACCGCTCCTCGCTGACCGACGGGCGGCTCGGCCTGGAGACCTCCGGCGGCACCGCGCTCGCCGGCCCGGCGGCCCATCCCCGCTTCTTCTCCGGCTTCCTGACCGACCCGGCTCCCGCCGCCACCGGTCTGCTCGCGGTCGCGAAGGTGCTGCTCGCCCTCGGCGTCGAGGTCACCGGCGTCGTGCGGCCGCAGGAGGGGATTCCCGCGCTCAAGGCCGTCGCCGAACGCGGCGGTTCCAGCCGCCTCGTCGCGGAGGCGCGACGCCTGACGAACGTCCTCCCGGGACACGGACCTACGAAAGGGATGATGGTGTCGTGCTGATTCGCATCGAGGCGTCACAGCTGCCCGGACGGGAGTGCGGACAAG
This sequence comes from Actinoallomurus sp. NPDC050550, assembly GCF_040655075.1. Classification (NCBI taxonomy): domain Bacteria; kingdom Bacillati; phylum Actinomycetota; class Actinomycetes; order Streptosporangiales; family Thermomonosporaceae; genus Actinoallomurus; species Actinoallomurus sp. NPDC050550. The sequence continues at coordinate 35,569 of NZ_JBFAJC010000041.1, forward strand.
CTCCCGGTTTTCCCGGCTATCGCAACATCCACGTCGGCGTGCAGCGGCGTGACCGCCCCGCTGAGCTCCTCGACCTGCACCCTGGCGACGCCGCCTCCGCGACATGGGAGCTGGAGGTCACCGCCGCCACCGCGACCGAGACGGGGTGGGATCTGCGCGGCCCCTACGTCCAGGGGCGTCCGGCCGGCCGGTTCGTCTACCTGTCGTGGGGCACCGTGAACGACGGCGGGCAGTTCGAAATGTTCCGGCGGGCGAAGCTGTGGTTCGACGCCATCGGCCCGGACGTCCTGGAGGCGGCGGCGCGCAGCGGGCTGTTGGTGGCCCGGTTGGGGTTGACCGACGCGCGCGGCCATCCGTTGTGCGCGTCGGTCCGGCCTCCGCTGATCGAGTGGTCCGCCGGCTCCTGAACTCCCAGCGGCCACGATGCCGTGGACGGCCGGGTCCGTACCTGAGGCGCGCCGTTCCAGCCGGTCGTGACCGAGTGGTCAGCAGCCGATGCGCGAGGAGCCGACCGCCACGTCGTCGAACCAGAGGGTGTCCCGCGCGCCGCCGTAGCTCTCCCAGCCGAGGCGCAGGTCGGTGGGGTGCGGGCGCCAGTTGGCCCGGCTCAGCCACTGGCGGTCGACGTCGGGGGTCGGGGTGCCGTCGAGGTGGAGGCCCGCCACCTCGGTGCCGTTGAGCCAGGTGCTCATGGTGCCGTTCGTCCCGTTGATGGCGAACTCCAGGCAGGACCACTGGTTCACGGGCAGCGGCACGCTCATCGCGACTCCGGCCGGGCTCTGCTCGGGCAGTGTCGCGTCGTCGGACTCGCGGTTCCACTGCAGCGCCTGGTTCTGGCCGCCGAGCCGAAGGTGCTTGCCGCCGTCGGCCGCGTCGGTGAGGGTGGTGAAGGCGACGTGGCCGGCCGGCAGCGGCTGCGTATGCCGGACGTAGTAGCGCACGTAGATCACCGATCCGGCCGCGGCCACGCCCGTCGTGTTGACGGCGAACGCGTGGTCGCAGTAGCTGCCGCCGCCGTCGACGCGGATCGACGTGCTGCCCGTGTGGGCCTGCGTGTGGTCGACAGCCACGGTGCCGGTGCCCTGGCAGTCCGGGTACGACGGCTGCCAGTCTCCGGACGGCGTCGTGCCGGTCTGGCCCTCGAAGCCGTCACAGAACGCCGCCTGCGGGCATGACGTCGGCGTCGTAGGCGGTGTAGGCGTCGGTGTGGGAGTGCCGTCGCCGTCGCAGCGCGCACCGTTCAGCGCGAAGTCTCCCGGGACCGCGTTCTGGGTGCCGAAGGTCGCCTGGAACCCGAACGTCGTCGACCCGCCGGTCCCGAGTGTGCCGTTGTAACCGCTGTCGCGGGCGGTGACGGCCTGCCCGGACTGCGTGACCTGGGCGTTCCAGGCCGAGGTGACCTTCTGGTCCCCGGCGAACGTCCAGGTCAGCGTCCAGCTCGTGACGGGCGCGGCGTTGTTGGTGACCGTGACCTGCGCGGTGAAGCCGCCGGTCCACTGGTTGAGGGAGTAGGCCACCGCGCAGGGCGGCGCGGCGGACGCCGACCGGGCTCCCGGCACGCCGAATGCGAGCGACACCACGAGGAGCACGGCCCCGATCACCGCGGGGATCACCCCGTACGGCCACGAGAGACTCCGGAACGTCGTGGGGCGGGGGTTCGCAGGGCCGGTCATTGGCACTCCTCACCGGGGCGGCGCGTACGCACCAGAGTGCGAGCACCTCACCGCCCCGGCAAGGATCTTCCACGTTCTTTCACGACGAGCCGGAAACGGCTCAGCGAGTGGGCTTCCAGCCGTGCAGGCGCATCAGGACGGCGGCCACGTGGGCGAAACGCTCCCCTTCGAGGATCGCGCCCTCCCGCCGGATGTCGTCCTCGTCGAGCTCGAACACGCGGTCCAGCCGCACGTACGACTCGCGGCCGTCACGGTCCCACGTTCCCGAGCCGAGCTCCAGCCAGTCCGGGTCGTCAGCGTGGTCGCGGCTGGACAGCATCATCGCGAGCAGCCGGCGTCCGTGACGCCCGACGACCAGCAGCGGCCGATCCTTCCCGCGCGCCGGGTCCTCCTCGTAGGGCACCCACGCCCAGACGATCTCGCCGGGGTCCGCGAGCCCGTCCAGGTCCGGGGAGTACTCCAGAGTCGCGGCCCGCTCGGGGGTGTAGATCTCCTGCACCGCTCCGCGGGCCGGCCGCGGGTCTTCACCGTGATCAAGCATCTGGGCAGCCTATCCGGCATGGTCCGGCGCCGTTCCCTCGGCCGGAGGGCACTCCGGACGGTGACCCAGGCGGAGGCCGGCGATGATCTGGGCGACGTACGTGTCGTCCGGAGGCGCCTCACCGAGCAGCGTCTTCGTGAAGACGTGGTTGAGGCAGGCGCCGAGAAGGAGGTGGGCGGCCGCCGTGCAGTCGACGTCCGGCGCGATCCGCCCGAGCTCGCGCTCCGCGGTGAGGTAGCGCGCGACGCCCTCGTACGCCGCCTGGGGACCCAGGTCATGGGTCTGGAAGACCTGCCGGAGCCGCACCAGCTGGTCCGGGTTGGCGAAGACCGACACCTTCGCGGCCAGGATCGCCGTGTAGAAGCCGATGGTCGCCTGCGCGGCGGGAGCCAGGTTGTCGGCGACGTCGCCTTCGCCGACCCGCGAGCCCAGGTCCTTCATGACGCGCGCGTAGACGGGCAGCCGGTCCTGCAGGAGGGCCAGGTAGAGGGTCACCGCGGATTGGTCGGACGGGTCGGCGGTCACCCGGCCGGTGGCCGGGTCGCCGCGCATGATGTCGGCGGCCGCTCCGAGCACCTGATGCCGTACGGCGTCGCCGAGACCGCCCGTCGCCGAGGCCCACGCCGATTGATCATCGGATTCCATGACGAACAAGGATCTTGTGGAGAACCGGCCCCGTCAACGCGAACGTTCCAAGGAGTCAGTAGCCAACGGTGAACCGGGCGCGATGGTGCCGGGGCCGCTCGGCCTCGTCGACCAAGGCCACCGCGAGATCCTCCACGGAGATCCGGGACTCCCCCTGCGCGCCGACCAGGAGCTCGTCCGTGCCGAGCCGGTACGCGCCGGTGCGCTCGCCCGGCTCCAGGAAGGCCGGCGGGCTCACGTACGCCCAGTCGACATCCGTCTCGGCGCGGCAGACCTCGAGCTGGCCGGCGCAGGCGAGGGCGATGTCCCGCCATGCGGGCGGGAAGTCCGGGTCCTCGACGACGGTGCGGCCACCGGTGCCGGGCACGGTCAGGGTCGCGGCGCCGCCGACGACCAGCAGCCGGACATCGGTCCCGGCCAGCCCGGCCAGCAGCGCCTTGGTGCCGGTGACGAGCTCGTGCTCCTGGCCGGGAGCGGGGCGGGTGGCGCTGATGACGACGTCCTGGCCGGTGGCGAGCGCCGCGACGTCGTCGGCGTTCCGGGCGTCCCCGGTACGGGGGTACGCGGCGGCGGGCAGTTCGCCGAACCGGGCCCGGCTCCGTACGACTGCGGTGACCTCGTGGCCGCGGGACAGCGCCTCGGCCACGACCCGGGCGCCGACGCCGCCCGCGGCTCCGAACACGGTGATGCGCATCGTCATGTACTCCTTCGCGTGGTGACGGGGGTGGGGATGGTCGTGGTCTCCAAGCGCCGCCTGGCGGGGGTCTGGCCGGCCAGCGTGCCGCCGAGGGCGAGGGCCATGCCCACCACCTGCAGCGGGGCCAGGGCCTGGCCGAGGGCCGCCCAGCCGATGACGGCCGCGGACAGCGGACTGAGCAGGGCGAGGAAGGACACCGAGGTGGCGGGGAGCCGGGAGATGCCGCGGAACCACAGCCAGTACGCCGTGGCCGTGCCGACCACTCCGAGGTAGAGGTAGCCGCCGACGGCGCGCCCGTCGAGGGCGGGCGGCGGGCCCTCGATGAGGAGGGCGACGGGCACGAGCAGCAGCCCGCCGGCGGTGAGCTGCCAGGCGGTGAGGGTGAGCGGCCCCACCCCTTCGGGACGGCCCCAGCGCTTGGTGAGCACCGTGCCCGCCGACATCGACGCGGCCCCGGCCAGCCCGGCGAGCACTCCCACCACGTCGAGCCGCGCGTCGGCGCGCAGGACGACGAGGCCCACTCCCGCGAGCCCCGTCAGGGCGGCCAGCAGCTTGCGCGCGGCCGGCCGCTCGGCGAGCAGCAGGGCCGCGAAGCCGAGGGCGAAGAGCGGGCCCCCGGCGCCGAGCACCGCCGCGACGCCGCCGGGCAGCCGGTAGGCGGCCAGGAAGAGCAGGGGGAAGAACGCGCCGATGTTCAGCAGACCCAGCACCGTCGCTCGCCAGAGCCACGCCCCGCGCGGGAGGACGCGGGTGACGGCGAGCAGTGCCAGGCCGGCGGGCAGGGCCCGCATCGTCGCGGTGAACAGCGGGCGGCCGGGCGGCAGGAACTCGGTGGTGACCGCGTAGGTCGACCCCCAGGTGAGGGGGGTGAGCGCGGTGAGGGCCAGGTCGCGGACGTTCGGCAGGGAGACGCCGCGCCGCGCCGTGAGGGCGGCCATGGGATAACTCCTTATTAAGAATCTCAACGTTGAAATATCAGCACGACGGTATGCTCAACGTCAAGTAGATGAACGTTGAGATTGTTCGCGTTGAGAGGTGTGCTCGATGAGCGATGCGGTGGACCGGATCCTCGCCCAGTGGCGGAGCGAGCGCCCCGACGTCGACGTGTGGCCCATGGGGGTCATCGGCCGGATCACCCGGCTGTCACGGGTCCTGGACCGGGAGCTGAAGGAGTTCTTCGCCGGTCACGGCCTCGAACACTGGGAGTTCGACGTCCTGGCCACCCTCCGCCGCTCCGGCCCCCCGTACACGCTGACGGCGGGGGCCCTCAACCGGGCCGCCATGGTGACCTCCGGCGCGATCACCAACCGGATCGACCGGCTCTCCGCCCGGGGGCTGGTCGAGCGGGTCCCGGACGAGGAGGATCGGCGGTCCGTACGGGTCCGGCTGACCGACCGCGGCCGGACCTTGGTCGACGAGGTCGTCGGCCTCCACGTCGCGAACGAGGTCCGCCTGCTCGGCGCGCTGGCCCCGGACGACCGGGACCGGCTGGCGGGCCTGCTCCGCGGCCTGCTCGAGTCCCTGGGCGACACTTCCATCGATTAGGACACGTCCGGAAATCGCACACGTCCGGAAACTCCGGACGCTACGGTAAAGCTCCGGTAAATCGACACCCGGCCGTCGTGGCGCGCCGATCGAGCGTCACGGCCGGCCTGGACGACGTTTCCGTTCTCAGGGGGATCAGTGAGAGTCATCCGCAGGAGCGCCTCGGCCGTCGCCCTCGCCGGGGTCCTCACGGCCGGGCTGTCCGGCTGCTTCGGCGACGACGAGAGCGGCGGGTCCAAGGCGCAGGGCGGCTCCGGCACGACGGCGTCCAAGGGCGGCGTGACGGTCGCGAAGGCCGACAAGCCGATCGCGCAGGCGACGTTCCCCTCCCCGATCGCGGCGGGGGCCACCGTCGACCTCGCGATCCTCGGCCTGAAGGTCGACGGCAGACTCGCCGATCTCACGATCTCGATGACCCCGCACGTGCGCTCCGCCGGGTCCACGCAGCGGGTGACGCCCTACCTCCTCAACGGCGGCACCTCGCTCGGCGTCTTCCTCATCGACACCGAGAACCTCAAGCGCTACCTGGTGGTCAAGGACAGCTCCGGCAAGGACCTGCAGACGGACTACGTCACGACGAACCTCGCCAACGACCAGCCGGGCCAGCTGAGCTTCACGTTCGCCGCGCCGCCGAAGGGCGTGGACCGGATCGACGTGCAGATCGGCAACTGGCCGACCTTCCACAACGTGCCGATCGAGCGGTGACCGGGATGCGTTCACTCCTGGTCGGCGCGGCGCTCGCGCCGGCCTTGCTGTTCCTGCCCGGGGCGGCGAGCGCCGGCGACGTCCCCGACGCGAACCTCCGGCAGTCCGTCCAGTCCATCGCCGTGGCGGACGGCGTACGCGACATCGACCTCGGGCACTCGGTGATCCCGCTGGAGGAGAAGGAGACGTCCGGCGGGCAGATCACCGTGCGGATCGCCGCGGACGTCCTCTTCGACTTCGGCAAGGCCACGCTGACCGACGTCGCGCGGCGCCGGATCGCCGCGATCGCGAAACAGATCCACGGGCCGACGCGGGTCGCCGGGTTCACCGACGCCATCGGCTCCCCCGCGCACAACCGCACGCTCTCGACGCAGCGGGCCGAGGCGGTGCGCGCCGAGCTCGCCCGACAGCTCAAGGTGACGATCACGGCGGTCGGCTATGGCGAGGCGCGTCCGGTCGCGCCGAACCGGACGCCGGACGGCAAGGACGACCCCGTCGGCCGCGCCAAGAATCGTCGCGTGGAGATCTCCTATAAGCAGTAGCTCAGGTGGTGTCGAAGCAGCCGTCGAACTCCCACAGCGGGTTGGTGACGGTCGCGCCGTCCGCTGCGACGATCATCTGCTGGCCGTTCAGGTCCGCCGGGCCGTCGCCGTCCGCGGCGTAGCAGCCGTTCGTCTGGACGTGCAGCTGGTACGACGCGGTCGCCGGAACGGCCGGTCCGGCGTTGAACCAGGTCACCGTGCAGGTCCAGTCGTTGCCCGCGCCCTGGTCCGGGGTGGACGGCCCGCCCTTGGCGCAGGACGCCTTCGCGCGCATCGACGCCGCCGTGACCGTACGGCCCCGCAGCGACTGCTGGAGCACGTAGAGGTTGGCGAACGTCGGCGCGACGGCGGTGTTCAGCCGGTCGGCGGTGATGCCGGACGATCCACAGCCGGTGGTCGCCAGTAGGACGGCCGCGAGCGCGGCGGTCGCTCCCCATCGCATGGTCTCAGCCCTCGGTGATGTCACGGCGGCGCAGCAGCGCGTGCGCGCCGACGACGCAGACGACGAAGTAGACGGCGCTGACGGCGACGCCCTGTGCCAACGGCCCGGCGAACGACGGCTCGGTGAACAGGCCGTGCCAGGCCCCGAACGCCGTGGTGGGCAGCAGCATCCGGACGACCTCCGGAGCGTTGACCAGCGATGCCAGCTGCAATGCCAGGCCGACGACGACCGGGCCGCCGATGCCGACCGCGCTGTTCCGGCTCGCGACCGACAGCAGCAGCCCGAAGGCCGTGAACGCCAGGACGGGCGGCAGCACCGTCGCCCAGGCGGTCAGCACCAGGGCCGTGCAGTGGCCCGGCTGCAGGAGCGTCCCGGACAGCCCGATCAGCGGCTGCCGGCCGACCAGCAGCACCCCCGCGGCCAGGCTCGACAGCGCCACGAGCACGGTCATCGCCACCGAGTACGTCATGGCGGCGAGCGCCTTGCCGGTGAAGACCTGCGAGCGGCTCCGGGACCGGGTCAGGATGGTCTTCCAGGTCCCGTACCGGTCCTCGCAGGAGAAGATGTCACCCGCGACGACACCGGTGAGGGCCGGGAGCGCCCACTGGCCGGCGAAGCCGAGCACGACGAGCGGGATCGCGAAGCCGGAGTCGTGCACCCAGCGGCCGAACAGGGTGTCCTGCGGGGTGTTGCTCTGGACGTTCAGCGCCGACACGAACAGGAACGGGGCCAGCAGGCACACGATCGCCGTGGCCTGGACCTTCACCTGCCGGACGAGCTTGGCCAGCTCGCACCGGTAGACGACCCACGACCCACCGCGCGCCGCCGTAAGGGGCTCGGGGGGCGCCGCGACCGCCGTCATCGGACCGCCTCTTGGGGTGCCGCGACCATCGTCATCGGGTCGCCCCCTGGGGGACGCCGGCGGCCGGGTCGGCCGCCTCGTCGGGTTCGTCCTCGGTGAGCGCGAAGAACAGCGCCTCGAGCGGGGAGGACTCCAGGTCGAGGCGGCGTACGGCGACGTCGGCCCGGCCGAGCGCGATGACGTATCGGTCGAGGTTGTCGCGCTGGGCGTGGACGAGCAGTTCGTCGCCCGCGCCGGCGGCGGCGATCCCCGGCGTGTCCCGGGCGATCTCCAGCGCCCGCTCGTCGTCGCTCGTCGCGAGCCGGAACGCCGGGTCCGGGGCGCGCCGGCGGAGGATGCCCATCGACCCGTCGAAGACCACCTCGCCCCTTCGCATGATCGTCACGTTGTCGCACAGCTCCTCGACCTCGGCCATGTCGTGACTGCTCAGCAGCACGGTGACCCCGTCGGAGGCGAGCCTGGCTACGAGGGCGCGCATGTCGCGCATCCCGGCCGGGTCCAGGCCGCTCGCCGGCTCGTCGAGGATCAGCAGGCGGGGGTCGCGCAGCAGCGCCGCCGCGATGCCGAGCCGCTGGCGCATGCCGACCGAGTAGCCGCCGACCTTCGCGCCGGCCCGGTCGCGCAGGTCGACGAGGTCGAGGGCGTCGTCGATCCGGCTCGCGGCGGAGCCGCCGTCGAGCTCGGCCAGCAGCGCCAGATTGCGGCGGCCGGAAAGGTAGGGATAAAAACGCGGGCTCTCGACGAATCCGGCGACTCCGTCGAGCATGCGCGCGCCGAACTCGTCCCGGGGGCGGCCGAGGATGCGAATGGTGCCCGCGTCGGGCCGTACCAGGCCCATGAGCATGGTGAGCAGCGTCGTCTTTCCGGCGCCATTGGGCCCGAGCATTCCATGGACCCGGCCGGGGCCGACCACAAGGTCGACCCCGGCGACGGCCACCGTCTCCTCGAAGCGCTTGGTCAGGCCGAGCACCTCGATCGCCGGTGAGAAGGAGTGATCCATCGTGTTATTGAAACCTGTCAGTTCGCCTTGTGGGGTGCCTGAGCGCGGCTTGACGGAATGTCATTGTCCACGCTTCCCGTCACCGTCGTCTGCGGGAACTTCTTGAGCACCTCTTCCGGAGTCATGACCTTCGAGTCACCCGGGTACGGCCGCTTCCAGCCCGTAGTGGCGTACCAGGTGAGCCGGTTGAACGGGGCGAACGCCAGCTGGTCCTCGGACTTGAAGTTCTGCTTCTCCGACCAGGCGAGCCAGGCCTTCTGCATCGGGTCCGTGGCCTGCGCAGCCGTCCCGTTCATCGTGTCGAGCGGGATCTGGTTCGGCAGCGCGGTGTACGGGGTGAAGTCGGGCCGGTCGGTGAACGCCCCGTACATCGGCTCGGCCGCCATGTCGAGCTGGTTCATCGGCGGGAGGCCGAGGATCTGCTCGATCGTGCGGACGACGTTGAGCTGGCTGTAGTAGGTGTGGTCGACCGCGCCGCGCTTGGCGTACGGGCTGGCGATCAGCGTGACGTTGCGGTGTCCGTCGACGTGGTCGATGCCGTTCTGGGAGTCGTCCTCGACGACGAAGACCGCGCTGTCCTTCCAGTACTTCGAGTGCGAGATCGCGTCGATGATGCGGCCCGTCGCCAGGTCGTTGTCGGCGACCATCGCCGACGGCGTCGGGTAGCCCTTGTTCAGACCGTTGGTGTGGTCGTCCATCACCCACAGCATGTTGAGCGCGGGCAGCTTCCCGTTCTTCTCGTACTGCTGCAGATCCCGCGTGAACAGGTCCGCGCGGTACTGGTCGGGGATGTTCGTCTGGAAGTTCGGGAAGTCACGCGACAGGACCTTGTCGAGTGACGGCACGTCGGCCGTGGTCTGGCAGTAGCCGGTCGGCACGTGCGGCGTGCCCGTCGCCCTGCCCTCGAGGATCTGCGAGTCCTTGTACCAGTCCGCCCACGTGCCGGGGCAGACCGCTCCGCCGGGGGCGTTCCAGAACTCGGCGTACTCGCCCCAGACGTGGGCGGTCAGGCCGTGCGCCTGCGCGTTGTCCCACAGGAACCCGGACTTGGGGTAGACCATCGCGTCCGGCTGGCCGTAGTCGCGGATGTAGTTGGCGTAGGACCGCTCGAGGTAGTCATTGACGAAGCCCGCGTCCAGCCAGGTGTGGCCGACGGCGGAGTTGGTGCCGTCGGAGTACAGGTTGTCGATCAGCGGGAACTGCTGGGCGAGGGCGTGGATGTTCGGCGTGGTCTTCTGCCCGAACTGCGCGAACGCAGGGTTGCCGTTGCCGCGCGGGTCGTCCCCGAGGACCTGGTCGTACGTCCGGTTCTCCTTCACGATCATGAACACGTGCTTGATCTTCGACGGGTCGCCGACGCGGAGCGGGAGAGCGGTCGGCCGGGTGCGCCGGGAACCCTTCTGGTTCCGGGCCCGCAGGCCGAGCCACTGGTTGTTCCGGAAGACCTGGGCGGTGTACTTGGCGATCTGCGCCCGCGTCGGCCGGTCGACGAGACCGATCGTGCCGACGTCGGCGTACACCTGGCGGCCGGTCGCGGGCGTCGTGCCCGGGCCCTCGCTGATGGTCCCGTCCTTGCCGAGCGCCCCGACGCCCGCCTGGTTCGCCACGACGAGCTTGTTCAGGGTGGCGTTCCAGTGGAGCGTGCCCGGGTACCAGGCCGTCGGGATCAGCCCGTCGAAGGCGACCGGCCGGCGCGCGCCGCGGTACTCGTACACCGCGAGGGCGTTGTTCCGGCCGAGGCTGACGACGAGGTGCGACGGGTCGATGAACTCCAGCGCGTTGGGCGAGCTGCCGAACGGCTGCCCGGGCAGCGGGTTGACGTTGAGCGTCTGAGTCACCCGCTTGGCGGCCGTGTCGATGACGGACACCGTGTCGTCGCCGGAGTTGGTGACGAGCACCTCGGTGCCGTGCGCGAGCAGGCTGCTCGGGTCCAGGCCCAGCCGGTACGTCTTGACGACCTCGTTCGTGGCGAGGTCGACCTCGGAGACGGTGCCGGTGCTCGCCCGGCCGTCGACCTCGTCGGCGACCACCGGCGAGTCGTAGCTGAGGTTGGTGAAGTCGCCGTCGACCGGCTTACGGCCGCCCTCGTTGCTGACGAACGCGTGGTTCCCGACGACGACCACGTCCCGGGGCGCGACACCGACGGACGTCTGGGCGGTCAGCGTACTCGTGGCGGGGTCGAGTACGCCGAGCCGGTCCCATCCGTCCAGCACGACCAGGATGTGGCTGCCGTCCGGAGTCCAGGCCAGGTCCGTCGGCAGGGGCTGTGCCGCGGCACCGGTGGCGTCCTTCGGAACATTGGCGTCGGCCGGGAGCTTGATGACGCTCGGGCTGCTCAGCGTGCCGTCGGCGGCGACGGCGAACTTCAGGACGTCGCCGCCCTGCGCGGCGTAGAGGGTGTTGCCGTCCTTGGAATAGAGCAGGCCGCCGACGCCGACGTTGCCGCTGCCGGTGCCCTTCGGCGGGGTGTACTGCTGCAGGACCTTCTGGCCGGCCAGGTCGACGACCGTGAACAGGCCCGCACCGGACTTGGTCAGGTCGACGGCGGTCTTGCCGTCCGGGCGTACGGCCAGGTCCATCGGGCGGCCGGACTGTTCGATGCTGACGCCCGCTGGGGTGACGTATTGGTTGTCGGGGTTGAGTACGGATCCGTCAGCTTGCCGTCCGACCAAATGGTCGGCCAGCGGTTTGTTCTGATTGGTCACGCCTGCGGCGAATGCCGCCGTGGACGTGACCAGGGCCATGGCAATGCCGAGTACCGGCATTGACAGGAGCCGTCGGGCCATGGATTCCTCCTGACGCATGACCCGCCGGGCGACGGGTCAACCCGCCGGAGAAATCTAGACCGATGATCGCCACTGCGCCTCCCCCCTGGGGTGCAGAACATCCAAACCACGCTGGCCGAAATAGGCCTTTAAATCCGGTTTTAAAATGATCACCAGATGTCCGCGCGTCACCGCCCGTTCATCCACTCGTCTACTTCCGCTGGAAGACGTCCTCGATTCCGCCGTCCCACGCGACGGTGAGGATCCTGCCCCCGGCACCGAGCGTCGCGTGGCCCGTGGTCCGGTCACGAGCGCCGTTCGCGCACGTCAACGCGATGCGCATCGCCGCGTCGACCGTCCCGGTGCAGAAGTACGGGGCGTTCAGCGCCGCCGCGCCACGGAAGAGGTAGAGGGCCACCCGGGCGTTGCCGGTCCCGGTGACCCACGTGCCGTCGGCCGCGGACTTCCGCTCCGCTCCCGGGTGAACGCCGTTGATCGCCGGGGCGGATCCGGCGACCGGCGCACGCCCCGCCGGGACGGCTCCGGTTCCCGGCGTACGGCCCGGGCCGGTGGCTCGGGCGGACGGGGGAACGGCCGTCGGCGTCGCGTCGTGCCCGGAGCCGCCGCAGCCCGCCGCCGTCACGGCGAGTGCCGTCACGGCCAGGGCGTGCCGTCCTCGCATCCTGTCCTCCCCCTGCTCGGTTCCGTGTTTCCGGCGATGAGCCGTACGACCGGCCAGCCGGGCGTCCCGACGGTCCCCCTGGCCGAGGGGTCCGGATGAGTGCCGGTCGCGAAGGCCGGTGGGGCGCCGGACGGCGGCCGGCGCCCCATCGAGGCGGCTCAGTGCCGGGCCTTGACCTTGACGGTGACCTTCTTGGGCGCCTTGGCGTGCTTCTTGGCGCCCGCCTTGGCCTTCGGCTGCGGCCGGAGGCCGGCGACCAGCTTGGACAGCACCGACGTGGACGTCGTCGACCGCAGGGCCGGGGTGTCGGCGGGGTTGATTCCGGCGCCCAGGCTCATGACGCCAACGAGGTTCATCGCGTTGTTCGCCGAGCTCGACGGCAGGCCCATCATCTGGTTGATCACGCCGTCGAGGATCGAGGCGGGGCCGCATCCCTTGGCGGCGGGCACCGCGATCTTGTTGTTGATCTGGATCGGGTACGGCGACCAGCCGAGCGACGGGTCGCCGGCCCCGCCCGGGACGAGAACGGTCGGGGTCAGGCTCGTGGTGATCGGGCCGATGACGCAGTTCGATCCGAGCAGCTGGTTGTTGAGGTGGACGTTCAGCTGCGCGGTCGCCTGGATGCCGCCCTGGCCGAGCTGGACGGTGATCGGCGCCGCCAGCGACTGGGTGACCGTGAGCCGGTTGAACGGCAGCATCGCCGCCGGCGTCTTGCCCAGGATGGGGCCGATCAACGGCAACTGCCCGATGAGGCCGCCGGGGACCTCGACGGGCTGCGACACCAGCTGCTCCCCCATGACCGGTGCGTGCAGGACGCTGCCCGGGCTCAGTGAGGTGATGTAGCCGGTGACGCGGATGGCGTTCGGCGGGAGATCCAGGGCGAAACTACCGATCTTCACGCTGCCGCCGGAGGTCACCTGGGACTGGCAGGTGGTGTTCTGCGGGCACTGGCTCTGGAACTTCGCCGCGATCCGCGGCATGCTGCCCGACGCGAGCGGCGGGACGGCCGGGTGCGGCGAACCGGTCGGCGGCGACGCCGGGTCGAGGCTGCCGACGACGCCCCTGCCCGACTCGCTGAACCACAGCCGTCCGCCGGGGCCGGAGGTGATCCGCATCGGCGCGGACAGGGTGGCCGGAAGGGGGTACTCGCTGACGGCGCCCGACCCGGGGTCGATACTGCCGACGTTGCTGGCGGCGGCCTCGGTGAACCAGATCAGGCCGTCCGGGCCGACGGTGATGCCCGAAGGGGCGGAGTCGGCCGTGTTCACCGGGTACTCGGCGATGTTGCCCGTGGCCGGGTCGAGCCGGCCGATCTTCCCGACTCCGGGCTCGGTGAACCAGAGGGCTCCGTCGGGGCCCTTGACGATCCCGCCGAGGGTCGGCGAGCCCGAGCCCGCGGACGCCGGGTAGTAGGCGGTGACCGCGCCGACCTTCGGGTCGAGCCGCCCGATCGAGCCGTCCGTCCCCGTGTACCAGAGGGCTCCGTCGGGCCCGGCCGCGAGGCCGTAGACGGCGGCGCCGGCGGTGGCGTACGCGGTGACGGTGCCCGAGGCGTCGATCCGGCCGATCGCCGTCGCCGAGACGCCGCCGAACCACATCGCGCCGTCCGGACCGGCGACGATGTCGGTGAGCCTGCCGCCGGCGAAGTTGACGTCCGTGGTCGTGGGGACCTCGAACAGCGTCGTCTTCCCGGTCGCCGGATCGACGAACCCCACGCGTGGGACGTCGACGGAGGAGTCGGTGAACCAGAGCCGCCCGCCCGGTCCGGCCGCCATCGCGTCGGCCGCGCCGAACGTCTTCTGGGAGTTGGCGGGAAGGGCGTACTCGGTGACCTTTCCGGCCGAGTCCACCTTTCCGAGCCCGCCGGCGTTCTCGGCGAACCAGACGTTGCCGTTCGGGCCCGCGGTCAGGCCCGCCGGGGTGACGTCGGGTATGGGCAATCCGATCTCGGTGACGCCGGCGGCGGCGCCGGCGGGTGAGGTCGGGCTCAGGGCGACCGCGCCGAGCAGGGCCGCCGACGCGAGGACCCCCGCGCGCACACCACGATGGCGCATGCCATCGCCTCCTTGGATGGTTCCCCCGAGGACGACAGGACAGATCAGTAATGGGCTACTAGAAACCCATGGGTGTTTCACGTCAAGCCGATCAGTACCGCCCGACCGCTTCCGGTCATGTCGCGATACGCGGAACGACAGAGCCACCGTGGGCGGCCTGTACGGAGAGGGGCAGGGGCCGCCGGGCGGCGGCCCCTGCCCGTCTCGTGTCGCGGTCGGACGTCAGGTGATCGTCACGGCCGGACTGGTGGTGTAGACGCCGGTCGCGGTGCCGGTCGGGCTGATGCTGCCGCACGCGGACGTCCCGGAGAACGGCACGCTCGCGTTGGTGAACGTCGCCTTGCCGGTCGTGTTGTTGTAGCTCGCCGTGATCGTCGCCGGGGCGGTCGGCGCGGCCGTCACGGTGCAGCCGGGCAGTGTGCTGGTGGTGACCGTCACGCCGGCCGTCGGGATCGTGATCTTGACCTGGGTCGGGCTCGCCACCGCCAGCAGCGTCCAGCTGCCGCTCGTGTGGTTGGTGGTGATGGTCGCCGTGCCGCCGAAGTTGTCCGTGCAGCTGCCGAAGGTCGGGTCCGGGCTGATGTTGACCGGGCCGTACCCCGACGACGGGGTGGTGAACTGGATCGTCGAGCTGGTGCAGGTCACCGAGAACGACAGGCCGGACAGGGTGCCGGCGAACTTCACGCTCGCGCTGGTGGCGGTGATCGCGGTGCTGGCCGGGCTGACGCCGGCCGCGTAGGCGGTGCCGCCCATCATCGCGACCAGGGCGCCCGCCCCGGTGATGGTCAGGGCGAGTTTCGCCGTCTTGGGGATCATACGCTGTGCCTCTCGTACAAGGGGGACCGGAACCGGCGTGGCCGGTCTCGGGTGGCGGGGGGTGATGGCGGGGAGAAATAGGGAGAGTTGGACCAGGCGGGGGATGTGAGTCACGACCTCCTTCCGGTCAGTTGGCGTGGGCTCCCGCACCGACGCTGAGAATCGCGGTGAGGTCGAGGGTGTTGCCCGAGGTCGAGGGCAGGCCCATGGTCGAGTTGATGACCCCGTCGAGGATTCCGCCGAGGCCGCACCCGGCGGCCTTCGGCACGGCGAGGGTGTCGTCCTTGATCTCGACGTTCAGGGGCTGCCAGCCGAGCTGCGGGTCGTGCGCCGAGCCGCCGGACCGGTCCGTCGGCCCCAGCTTCGCGGTGATCGGGCCGATGACGCAGTCGTTCCCGAGCAGGGTGTTGTTGAGGTGGACGTTCAGCTGCGCGGTGGCCTGCAGACCGCCGGGGCCGAAGCCCACCGTGATCGGCCCGGCCAGGGACTGGGTGATCGTCAGTTTGTTGAACGGCAGCATCGCCGCGGGGGTCATGCCGAGAATCGGGCCGATCAGGGGCAGGGTGCCGATGATGCCTCCCGGCACGTCGACCGGGACCGACTCGAGCTGGGAGCCCGTGAGGGGCGGCTGGAGGACGGTCGAACCGCCGCTGAGCGAGGTGACATAGCCGGTCACGCGCAGCGCGCCGGAGGGCATCGTCTGGCTGAAGCTGCCGATCTTCACGCTGCCGCCCGTGGTGAGCTGGGTCTGGCAGATGATCGCGGTGGTGGGGCAGCGCCCCTGGAACGACGCCGCGATCCGCGGGCCGGTCCCGTCGACGATGGGCGGGGCCGCGGCGTGCGGCGAGCCCGAGGGCGGTGTGGCCGGGTAGAACCGGCCCACGGCGCCCGTGCCCGACTCCGCGAACCACAGCGCTCCGCCGGGGCCCTTGATGATCCGCATCGGCGCTGACAGGGCGCTCGGCAGCGGATACTCGGTGATCTTCTTGGTCGAGGGGACGATCCGGCCGACGTTGCCCGCGGCCGCCTCGGTGAACCACACGTTGCCGTCCGGGCCGGTGGTGATGCCCTCGGGCCCGGAGTTCGCGGTGGGCACGGCGTACTCGGTGATGGCGCCGGTGCCGGGCTCGATCCGGCCGATCTTCGCCACCCCGGGCTCGGTGAACCACACGGCGCCGTCGGGTCCGGCCGTGATGCCGCCGGCCGCCGGGTTACCCGTCCCGGACGAGTCCGGCGAGTACGTCGTCACGTCGCCCGTGGCCGGATCGAGCCTCCCGATCGAGCCGCCGTTCGTGTCGGTGAACCACAGCGCCTTGTCCGGTCCCGTCGTGATCGCGTACGGCGACAGGCCGACGGTGGCGTAGGCGGTGACCGCGCCCGACGAGGTGACCCGGCCGACCGCGCTGGACGCGCCGCCGGCGAACCACATGGCGCCGTCCGGGCCCGCGGTGATGTCGGTGAGCTGGCCGCCCGCGAAGCTCACGTCTCCGGTGGTCGGCACCTCGTACGTCGTCACCGTTCCGGTGCCGGAGACCTTGCCGACGCGCGGCACCGCGGTGGACGCGTCGGTGAACCACACCGTGCCGTCCGAGGCGGTCGCGGCACCCTCGGGGACGGCAACGCCGTGCTGGGAGTTCGCCGGGACCGCGAACTCCTTCACGATGCCGAGGGAGTCGACGCGGCCGAGGCCCTGCGCGTGCTCGGCGACCCACACGCTGCCACCCGACCCGGTCGTCAGGCCGAGCGGCGTGCTGTCCGGAACGCTCAGCGCGGCCTCGGTGACCGTGCCCGCGGCGGCCTCGGCCGGGACGTACGGGAGTGCCACGACGAGCGCGGCCAGCAGGAACACTCCCGCTCTGGATCCACGATGGCGCATGCCACCGCCTCCTTGGGACTCATCCCCCGAGGACGACGTTGGGCCCGAAACCTGTCGGTAACAAACGAGCTTCCTTGAAATAGAAACCGTATGGTGTCTCATGTCAACCGCAGCCGGGACAACGGCCGGATCCGGCCGCCGCCGGATCCGGATCGGCGGCTCCTCGCCGTTTACGCCCACCCCGGCAGGCGATAGACAGCGATCAAGGCTCTACCGACGAGAGATCACCTCATGCGCGAAGGAACCCCGAAGGCCGGGCCGGACCCCGCCCCGCCACCGGCCCGCCCTCCCCAATGCCGACCGCGGCCAGGCTCGCCCGGCGCGACGGGTTCCGGGCAGCGAGCCCGGCTCATCGACGCGCTCGTCACCGTCGTGGCCGAGAACGGTTATTTACGGACCACGGCCGGCCAGGTCGCGGCCACGGCCGAAGTCCCCGAGAGCGCCTTTCACGCGCACTTCCGCGACCTCGACGAGTGCTTCCTGGCCGCGTACCGGCGCGGGACCGAGGCGCTGTTGACCACCGTGGAGGCCGCCTACCGCGCGGAGCCGTCGTGGCCCGCCGGGATCAGGGCCGGCCTCCGGGTGGTGCTGGAACTGGTGGCCGCCGAACCTGCCTTCGCGCGGACGTGCCTCATCGAGGCGAGCGTCGCCGGCGCACGAGTCCACCGGGCACGGCTCGCCTTCCTCGCGAAGTTCCGCTCGTACTTGAGCGGCCCGGACATTCCTCGCGTACCCGACGTCATCCGAGACGCCGTCATCGGCGGCGTCTACACCATGATCTACAACTACGTGGAGAGCGACCGGACCGCCGAACTTCCCGGCCTCCTTGACCCTCTGACCGACTTCACCCTGATGTTCTTCCGCGGTTAGGGCTCCGGGTCGAGCTGGGCCGCCGCCTCTTCGCGGCCGAGCGGCAGCAGCGCGAAGTAGACGAGGGAGGGAAGCAACCCGGGCAGCCGATCTCCCTCCCCCGCCTCCACGGCGGCGTAGACCGCTCCGTAGATCCCGCCGATGATCGCGTCGATGACGACCGTGGGAAGCGACGGAAGGTCGTAGGAGGCGTCGGCGAAGAACGGCCGGAAGCTCGCGAGGTGCGCGATCCGCGCCTTGCGCAACCGGGGACCGGCGGCGTTCACCTCGACGAGGGCGGCCCGGGCGAACCGCGGCTCGGCGGCCAGCAGTTCGAGCATCACCCGGAGCCCCGCGCGGACGCCCTCGGGCCAGGACGGCGCGGCCCGGTAGGCGTTCGTCATCCGGTCGAGCAGGATGCCCGTCCCGCGCTCGTACGCGGCGAGGAAGCAGTCGTCCATCTCGGTGAAGTGGACATAGAACGTCTTCTTGGTCACCCCGGCGGCTTCGGTGATCTTCGCGATGGTCGTCCGCGCGTAGCCGTGCTCCGCCACCACCTGGACGAACGCGTCGATGAGCCGGTCGCGCTGGATGCCGGCGACCGTCTCCGGCGGCAGCCCGTGCCGTCCGGGTTTGATGGCGCGGCCGGGCTCGCGGGCGGATCGGGATCCCGGGATGGCCGGCTCCGCGCCGGTCGCCGCCGAAAGGGCCGGAGCGTCACCGGTCGTCACCGGCCGTTCGGACTGCCTCGCCATGAACCCGCGCGTTTCTCCCGATGCCGGAAAGCCGGCGCTCACCTGGTGTCCGGCTCACACTACTTGCAGTACCCGAGGCCGAAAGGTTACCTTCCGCGCCCCGGAAACGCACGAGGCCTCGGCCGGACCCGGCCTCGGCACGCGATTTCGCACCACCGATCACCGGACCGCACACCATCGCGCGGTCCCGGCGCCCCTCCGGCGGTCGTGACGTCACCCACGCGCGTCCGATGCCGGCCGCCCGTTCCGGACCCGGGCCGCCGCCGCACAGCGCGCGAAACATCGCGATAACCCGGCTGTAAAACGACCATTGCGTGTCCGCAATCCGGCTTCTATCGTGTGGGGCACCGCGGTTCCCTCTTCCCCGCAGCAGTCGAATTGACGTCGAAGCGCTTCGACGCTAATTCGACAGAGAGGTGATCGGTATGAAAGCGGCGCGATTCTCGGTGCCCGCATTGGTTCTCACCCTGCTATGCCTCGTGTGGTCCGGGACCGCCCAGGCGGCGACCTGGTCGTCCACCGACAAGTGGGGCACCTGGTCCAACGGCGGCTACACCCTCTACAACGACGTCTGGGGCAGCGGAGCCGGCCCGCAGACGATCTGGGCCAACTCCTACAGCAACTGGGGCGTGTGGGCGAACCACCCGAACACCGGGGGCGTGAAGTCCTACGCCAACGTCACGAAGAACATCGGCAGGTCGCTGAGCTCGCTCGGCTCCCTCAAGAGCAGCTTCAACGTCACGGTCCCGGGCGCCGGAGCGTACGAGTCGGCCTACGACATCTGGTCCAGCGACAACGCCTACGAGACCATGCTCTGGATGAACAAGACCGGTGCCGTGGGGCCGCTCGGTTCGTACCAGACCAGTGTCTCGGTCGGCGGCCACTCCTGGAGCGTCTACAAAGGCAGCAACGGCTCGAATCAGGTGTTCTCCTTCGTCCGGTCCGGCAATACCTCCTCGGGCAGCGTCGACATCCGCGCCGTGCTCAACTGGATCAAGAACGCCGGCTGGTTCGGCAATATCACGGTCGGCAACGTGCAGTTCGGGTACGAGATAACGTCCTCCAGCGGCGGCCTGAATTTCACGACCAATAGTTACTCGGTGTCGTCCAGCTGACGAACGCGGAAAACGGGTGAGGGCCCGCCCCCGCTCGGCCCTCACCCGCAGCCACCCGACATTTGGTGGTTTGGGCGGTTCCGCGCGGAGCACAGCATCCACATGCCGACGGAACAGATCCCCGACGAGACGCTCCGTCATCGCTGGAAGGCGCTGGCGATCTTCCTGGTCGCCGCGTTCATGACGCTGCTGGACGTCAGCATCGTCAATGTCGCGTTGCCGTCCATCCGCTCCGGCCTGCACGCGTCGCCGGACGGGCTGCAGTGGATCCTCAGCGGATACGCCCTGACGTTCGGCCTGACCTTGGTGCCGGCCGGGCGGCTCGGCGACGCGCGCAGCCGCCGGGCGGTCTTCATGGCCGGCCTCATGGTCTTCACCCTGGCCAGCGTCGCCGCCGGCGTCGCCCAGAACATCGTCTGGCTGGTCGTCGCCCGGCTCGTGCAGGGCATGGCCGGGGGTCTGCTGAACCCGCAGATCGCGGGCCTGATCCAGGTGATGTTCCGCGGACCGGAGCGGGGCCGGGCGTTCGGAAGCCTCGGGGCGACGATCGGCATCGCCACCGCCGCCGGCCCGGTCATCGGCGGCGCGCTGATCGCGCTCGCCGGTGCGCAGCAGGGCTGGCGATGGGTGTTCTACGTCAACGTCCCGGTCGGGCTGATCGCGCTGCCGCTCGCCTGGCGGCTGCTGCCCGCGCCGAGCAGGACGCACCGCCCGCAGGGCCTGGACCCGGTCGGCGTCGTGCTCCTCGGGGTCGGCGTGCTGGCGCTGCTGCTCCCCTTCGTCCAGGAGCAGCAGTGGCACGGGCACACGAAGTGGCTGCTGGTACTCGCCGCGGCCGTCCTGCTGACGATCTTCCTCGGCTGGGAGCGGCGGCACCGCGAGCCGATGATCGACCTGAGCCTGTTCCGCCGCCGCTCGTACGCCCTCGGCTCGGCGATCGCGCTGCTGTACTTCGCGGGCTTCACCGCGATCTTCTTCATCTTCACCCTCTACCTGCAGAACGGCCTGCACTACAGCGCGCTCCTGGCCGGCCTGTCGATCACGCCGTTCGCGGTCGGGTCGGGTGTCGCGGCGGCCGTCGGCGGCCGGATCGTCTCGCGGTTCGGCCGACCGCTGGTGGCGACGGGTCTTCTGATCGTCGCCGCCGGGCTGGCGGCCGTTCTCCTGGCGGTCCACGCCGACCCGGGCCGGCACGTCGCCCTGGCCACCGCCGCGCCCTTCCTCCTGGCCGGGCTCGGCAGCGGCCTGGTGATCGCGCCCAACCAGACGATCACCCTGTCGGAGGTGCCGCCGGAGGGCGGCGGCAGCGCGGCGGGCGTGCTCCAGACGGGGCAGCGGATCGGCACCTCCGCCGGCATCGCGGCCGTGGGGGCGGTGTTCTTCGCCGCGGTGACCGGCACACGCGGCGACTGGGCGGATGCCTTCCAGCGCGGGCTGCTCGTCGTCCTCGCGTTCGTGCTCGCCGCCCTGGGCGCCGCGGTCGCCGACCTGGTCATGGGCCGCCTCGAGACCCATCCGCGGCACGCACGCCAGGCCCCGGACCGCCACCCCGTCACGGGCGGTTAGCAGAGAAGAGCCGGGGTAGGGCAGCGCGCATGGTGGAGATCACGCTCCGGGTGAACGGCACGGAACACTCCGTGAGCGTCGACACCCGCGTTTCATTGCTGGACCTGCTGCGCGAGCACCTCGGCCTGACCGGTTCCAAGAAGGGCTGCGATCACGGCCAGTGCGGCGCGTGCACTGTTCTGATCGACGGACGACGGGCCAACGCGTGCCTCGCGCTGGCCGTCGCACAGGACGGCTCGGAGATCACGACGGTCGAGGGCCTGGCCGACGGGTCCGACCTGCATCCGCTCCAGGCCGCGTTCATCGCGCGCGACGCCTTCCAGTGCGGGTACTGCACCCCGGGCCAGCTCTGCTCCGCGGCCGCGATGCTGACCGAAGAGGGGCCGAGCGCGATCACCGACGACATGGCCGCCGATCCCCCGCTCACGCGGGAGGAGATCCGCGAACGCATGAGCGGCAACCTGTGCCGGTGCGGCGCCTACGTCAACATCGTGACCGCGATCGAGGATGTGGCCGGTTGAAGCCGTTCGAGTACACGCGGGCCCGCGACGCCGCCGAGGCGCTGGGCGCGTACCGGCCGGGGACGATGTACCTCGGGGGCGGCACCAACCTCGTCGACCTGATGCGGCTGGGCGTCGCCCGGCCGGATCGTCTCGTGGACGTCAGCCGCCTCCCGTACGACCGGATCGAGGAGGCCGACGGGGGCCTGCGCGTCGGCGCCGAGGTGCGCAACACCGACCTGGCCGTCCACCCCGTCGTCCGCGCGCGCTACCCGATGCTGGCACGATCCGTGCTGTCCGGGGCGTCCGGGCAGGTCCGCGCCATGGCGACGGTCGCCGGCAACCTGCTGCAGCGGACCCGCTGCTCGTACTTCCAGGACGTTTCCAAGCCGTGCAACAAGCGCGAGCCGGGGTCCGGCTGCCCGGCGATCGACGGCGACCACCGCAACCTGGCGATCCTCGGGTACTCCGAGCACTGCGTGGCCACCCACCCCTCCGACATGGCGGTGGCGCTGGCCGCCCTGGACGCGCGCGTGCTCGTCACCGGCGCCGGCGGCGATCGCGCGATCCCGATGCCCGGCCTGCACCGGCTGCCGGGCGACCGGCCGGACCGCGACACGGTGCTGGAGCCCGGCGATCTGATCACGGCGGTGGAGCTGCCGCCGCCTCCCCCGGGTGCCTCCCGCTACCGGAAGGTCCGCGAACGCGCGTCGTTCGCGTTCGCGCTGGTCTCCATCGCCGCGGTGCTCGACGTGGGGGAAGATCGAACGGTCCGCGACTGTCGGCTGGCGCTCGGCGGCGTGGCCCACGCGCCCTGGCGCGCGTACCGCGCCGAGGAGGCGCTGCGCGGTGCCCCGGCCCGCGAGGAGGAGTTCACGCGGGCCGCCGACGCCGAGCTCGACCAGGCGCGGCCGCTGCCGCACAACGGCTACAAGGTGCCACTGGCCCGCAATCTGATCGTCCGCACACTGCTGGAGCTGCTGTGAACCGCGTCGAGGGCTTGGACAAGGTGACCGGGCGGGCGACGTACGCCTACGAGCACAGCGTCCCGGGCGTCGCGTACGCCCACGCCGTCCCGTCGACGATCGCGCGCGGGCGGATCCGGTCGATCGACTCGGCGGCGGTCCTGGCGATCCCCGGCGTGCTCGCCGTCCTGTCCGGCGACGATCCCCCGGAGCTCGGCGAGGACGTCGACGATCCGGAGCTGCGGCTCTTCCAGGACCGTACGGTCGCCTACCACGGGCAGATCGTCGCCGCGGTGGTCGCCGAGACGCTCGAGATCGCCCGCGACGCCGCCGGCGCCCTGCGGATCGAGTACGACGCCGAGCCGCACGACGTACGGCTGCGCCCCGACCACCCGGGGCTGTACCGCCCGGAGACGGTCAACCCAGGGCTGCCGACCGACGTGGAGTACGGGGACGTCGCCGCCGGTCTGGCGGACGCGGCGGTCACGGTCGACGCGACGTACACCACGCCGGTCCTGCACAACAACCCGATCGAGCCGCACGCCGCGCTCGCCGTCTGGGGCGAGGACGGCGGGCTGACGGTGTACGACTCGACCCAGGGGGCGTCCGCGGACCGGGACGCGATCGCGGCGGTGCTCCGCCTGCCGCCCGAACGAGTGCGGGTGATCTCCCCGCACGTCGGCGGCGGGTTCGGGTGCAAGGGCACGACCCGGCCGCCCGCGATCCTCGCCGCCCTCGCCGCCCGGGCGGCGGGCCGGCCGGTCAAGGCCGCGGTGACGCGGCAGCAGATGTTCGACGTCACCGGCTACCGGACGCCGACGATCCAGCGGCTGCGGCTGGGCGCGGACGCCGCGGGACGGCTCACCGCCGTGGCCCACGACGTCGTCGAGCAGACCTCGACGGTCCGGGAGTTCGCCGAGCAGACCGCGGCGGTGACGCGGGTGATGTACGCGACACCCAACCTGCGGACGACGCACCGGCTGGTCCGGCTGGACGTACCGACGCCGTCGTGGATGCGCGCGCCCGGCGAGTGCCCCGGCATGTACGCCCTGGAATCGGCCATGGACGAGCTCGCCCACGCCGCCGGGATGGACCCCATCGAGCTGCGCGTCATCAACGAGCCCGACACCGAGCCGGAGAGCGGGCTGCCGTTCAGCTCCCGCAACCTGATCGCCTGCCTGCGGGAGGGGGCCCACCGCTTCGGCTGGGATCCCCGCCACCGCGATACGGGCGCCCGCAGGGACGGCCGGTGGCTCGTCGGCACCGGCGTCGCCGCCTCGACGTACCCCGCCCGACGCAGCGCCGCGCGGGCGGAGGCCACGGCCGAGGGGGACGACTTCGTGGTCCGGATCGCCGCCGCCGACATCGGCACCGGCTCCCGTACCGCGCTGACCCGGATCGCGGCGCAGACCCTCGGCGTCTCCCCCGACCGGGTGCGGGTCGAGGTCGGTGACAGCGCGCTGCCGAGGGCCCCACTCGCGGGCGGCTCGATGGGCACCGCGTCCTGGGGCTCGGCCGTCGTGAAGGCATGCGAGGGACTGCTGAAGAACGGCGAGCACGGCAGCGGCGACACCACCGATGACGTCGAAGCCGACTCGAAGCTCGCGCGTCAGGCGTTCGGAGCGCAGTTCGCCGAGGTCCGCGTCGACGCGGACACCGGCGAAGTGCGCGTGTCGCGTCTGCTCGGAGTGTTCGCGACCGGGCGGATCGTCGACCCGGTCCTCGCCCGCTCCCAGTTCATCGGCGGCATGACCATGGGCCTCGGCATGGCCCTCATGGAGGAGACCGTCGTCGACGAGCGGTTCGGCGACTTCCTCACCGACGACCTCGCCCAGTACCACGTCGCCGCCTGCGCCGACGTCCCCGACGTCGAGGCCGTCTGGATCGACGAGGACGACCCGCACCTCAACCCCATGGGCGCCAAGGGCATCGGGGAGATCGGCATCGTCGGCACCGCCGCGGCGATCGCCAACGCGGTCTTCCACGCCACCGGCCGGCGCGTACGCGACCTGCCCATCACCCCCGAAAAGCTCCTTAAGGAGGAGTTCCGATGACCGAGCGTGACCTTCCGGACCGCGGGCAGTCCGCGCCTCCGGAGGAGGTCGTCCATTCCGACCCCGTTCCGGACGAGAATCCGGGCATCGAGGAGCCCGAGGCCGACTTCATCGAGCAGCACCTGCGGGATGACGAAGACGAGGAGCCGTCCCCAGCCGAGGAGATCCCCTTCGACGCCAACGAGGCGGACGTCGTCGAGCAGCGGACCACCACGCCACGCCTCGACGAGGACTACCCGTGACGTCACGCGTTTCACACCGTCGCCTCGGGTAGGGGTGGCACGCCGGATCCGATCACGCCGGGGTCTCGCCTGGTGAGGAGGTCATGAGATGTCCGAAGGAGTGTACGGCGGCGGGGGGACGGACCCGTTCGAGGAGTTCCTGGCCCGATTCTTCGGAGCGGGCATGCCGAAACAGCCCGCGAACCGCGTGAACATCGCGCGCTTCATGACCGAAGGCGCCCGCGAACTCGTGCGCGACGCCGCCGTCAAGGCGGGCGAATGGGGCAGCCCCGACCTGGACACCGACCATCTGCTGTGGGCCGCGACCCGCCAGGACGTGACGCGGCACCTGCTGGCCCGCGCCGGCGCCGACCCGGAGGCGCTCGAACGCCAGGTCGAACAGGAAGTACGCCGCGGCCCGGCCCGTCAGACCTCCGCGCCGCTCACCCCCTCGGCCAAGCGCGCGCTGCTGGACGCCCACCAGGTCTCCCGCGCCATGGGGTCCTCCTATATCGGCCCGGAGCACATCCTGTTCGCGCTCGCGGTCAACCCCGAGTCGCCGGCCGGACGGCTGCTGCACGGCGCGCGGATCACGCCGGAGTCGCTGCAGTCGGCGGTGAGCGGCGGCCCGCTGAGCGGCGGCCCGCCCGCCGGCGGCGCCGGGCGGCCCCCGTCCGACACGCCGACGCTGGACGAGTTCGGGCGCGACCTCAGCGCGATGGCCGCCGAGGGGAAGATCGACCCGGTCGTGGGCCGCGACGAGGAGATCGAGCAGACGATCGAGGTGCTGTCCCGGCGGACGAAGAACAACCCCGTCCTGATCGGCGACCCCGGGGTGGGCAAGACCGCCATCGTCGAGGGCATCGCCCAGCGCATCGCCGACGGCGAGGTCCCCGAGACCGTCCGGGGGAAGCGGCTGATCCAGCTGGACCTGGCCGGGCTGGTGGCCGGCACCCGCTACCGGGGCGACTTCGAGGAGCGGCTGAAGAAGGTCGTCGACGAGATCAGTGCGCACGGCGACGAGCTCGTCGTGTTCATCGACGAGATCCACACGATGGTGACGGCCGGCGGCGCCGAGGGCGGCATGACCGCCGGGAACATGCTCAAACCCGCCCTGGCCCGCGGCGAGCTGCACGTCATCGGCGCGACGACCGTCGACGAGTACCGCAAGAACATCGAGAAGGACGCCGCGCTCGAACGCCGCTTCCAGCCGATCCTGGTGCCCGAGCCGAACCCCGAGGACACCGTTGGGATCCTCTGCGGGCTGCGCGATCGGTACGAGGCCCACCACCAGGTCCGGTTCACCGACGAGGCGCTGGTCGCGGCGGTCGACCTGTCGAGCCGCTACCTCACCGACCGGTTCCTGCCGGACAAGGCGATCGACCTGATCGACCAGGCCGGCGCCCGCGTCCGGCTGCGCACCAAGACGCCCGGCCGCGACGTACGGCGGCTCGAGGAGGAGCTGGACCAGCGCCGCCGCGAGAAGGACCAGGCCGTCGCCGACGAGAAGTACGAGAAGGCCGCCGCGCTCCGTGACGAGATCGCCGAGCTCGAGCGGCACGTCGCCACCTCGGCCGGTGGCGGGGGCACCGGCTCGGTGCCCGAGGTCACCCCCGAGGACATCGCCGAGGTCGTCTCGCGGATCACCGGGATCCCCGTCGCGCAGCTCACCGTGGAGGAGCGCGAGCGCCTCATCCGGCTGGAGGAGCACCTGCACCAGCGGGTGGTGGGCCAGGACGAGGCGGTCGCCGCGGTCGCCGAGGCGGTACGCCGGTCCCGCGCCGGGCTCGGCGACCCGAACCGGCCGATCGGCAGCTTCCTGTTCCTCGGGCCGACCGGCGTGGGCAAGACCGAACTGGCCCGCGCGCTGGCCGAGGCGCTGTTCGGCAGCCAGGACCGCATGGTGCGCTTCGACATGAGCGAGTTCCAGGAACGGCACACGGTCAGCCGCCTGATGGGCGCGCCTCCCGGCTACGTCGGGTACGAGGAGGCCGGCCAGCTCACCGAGGCCGTGCACCGCCGCCCGTACTCCGTCGTTCTGCTCGACGAGATCGAGAAGGCGCACCCGGACGTCTTCAACGTCCTGCTGCAGTTGCTCGACGACGGGCGGCTCACCGACGCGCAGGGCCGTACGGTCGACTTCCGCCACACCGTCATCATCATGACCAGCAACCTCGGCTCCGAGATGATCGGCACCGGCGGGCTCTCCACCGGCTTCTCCGAGGGCCGGGACGGGGAGGACGCGTCACTGCGCGACCGGGTCATGCGGCGGCTGCGGGAGGCGTTCCGGCCGGAGTTCCTGAACCGCATCGACGAGATCATCGTCTTCCGCCGCCTCGACGCCGAGCAGCTGCGGCAGATCACCGACCTGCTGCTGGACGAGACCCGGCGTCGTCTGCGCGCCCAGGACCTGTCGATCGAGTTCACGAAGGAGGCGGTGGACTGGCTGGCGCGGCGCGGCTACCAGCCGGAGTTCGGGGCACGGCCGCTGCGGCGCACGATCCAGCGGGAGGTCGACAACCGCCTGTCCAGCCTGCTGCTCGGCGGCCGGCTCAACCCGGGCGACGAGGTACGGGTGATCGTCCACGATGACCGGATCGACTTCGAGATCACGAACACGCGGAGCGGATCGTCCTGACGGGCGCCGCGTTCGGCCCGGTCACTCCCGGTGGGATGCCGCCGGGCCGCAGGCGGCGGCCCGTTCGAGGAGCACCGCGCGCTCGCGATCGTTGCGGGTGAGCGACGCCGCGCGCTCGAACTCGGCACGGGCCTCGTCGCGCCGGCCGAGCCGCTCCAGGAGGTCACCGCGCACGCTCGGCAGCAGGTGGTACCCCTTCAACGCCGGCTCCCCGATCAGCCCCTCGACGATCTCCAGGCCGCGGTCGGGGCCGTGCGCCATCGCGACCGCGACGGCGCGGTTCAGCTCCACCACCGGGGACGGCGCGACCTTTCCCAGCGCCTCGTACAGGGTGGCGATGCGCACCCAGTCCGTGTCCTCCGCCGTCTGCGCCTGGGCGTGGCAGGCGGCGATCGCGGCCTGCAGCACGTACGGGCCGAATCCCGAGCCGATCTCCTCCGCCCGCAGGAGCGCCGCGAAGCCACGGCGGATGAGCAGGCGGTCCCACCGCGCGCGGTCCTGATCCAGGAGCGGGATCGGCTCCCCGGCCGGTCCGACCCGCGCGGTCAGGCGTGAGGCCTGAATCTCCATCAGGGCGACGAGACCGTGGATCTCCGGCTCCTTGGGCATGAGCTCGGCCAGGACCCGGCCGAGCCGCAGGGCCTCCTGGCAGAGCGCGGGCCGCGTCCAGTCGTCGCCGGCCGTCGCGGAGTAGCCCTCGTTGAAGATCAGGTAGAGGACCTCCAGGACGGAGGACAGGCGAGCGGCCCGCTCGTCCTCCGGCGGCACCTCGAACGGGACCTTCTTCGCGGCGAGGGTCCGCTTCGCCCGGACGATCCGCTGGGCGACGGTCGCCTCGGGGACGAGGAACGCCCGGGCGATCTCGTCCGTCGTCAGCCCGCCCAGCAGCCGGAGCGTGAGCGCCGCCTGCGCCTCCGTGGAAAGGGGAGAGAGAGCGCCGGATGGCAGGAGTTGACGTCCTCCCCCGCCTGAAGCTGAAGGCGGGGGATTCCAACCGGCTCTACCCGGAGGTGAGAACAGGTTGAGGTTCGCGGTTCATAGCCCCGCCTGGTGGCTGGAGGGCTCCCCGCGCTGTCACCGTCCGCCCGACGGCGATGTCTCTGATGTTCTTGGCCGCGTTCACATCCGCATGATCGGTATGCCCGCAGGCGCGACAGCGAAAGACCGCTTGGCTCTCACGATTCTCCGCTGCGCAGTGCCCACAGGCATGACAGATCTGAGACGTGTACGCGGGGTTGACCTTTTCCACCCGGCCCCGCGCCTTGTCCTCCAGGCGCGTCACCAAAAGGCCCCCGCCGGCCTCGTGGATGGAGCGGTTGAGACCGGCCTTGGCCCGCACGTTCGTCCCCGGTGCGGCGCTCGTGCCGCGCGCGGACCGCACCATGTTCTTGATCTTCAGGTCCTCGACCCGGACGACGTCGAAATCGGCGGCAAGGCGGGTGGAGGTCTTTTCAGCCCAATCCTTGCGCCGGTCGGTCTGGCGGGCCTTGATCCGGGCGATCGCCGTCTTGACTCCCTTGCGGCGGTTCGATCCCGGCTTTGCGCGCGCCAGCTGCCGCTGCAGACGCAGCAGGCGTTCGCCCTCGGTCTCACGGAGGCCGGGCACGGACAACCGCTCACCAGTGGACAGCGCGGCCGAGACGACCACGCCACGGTCTACGCCGACGACCTCGCCGGTACCGGGCCCGTTGATCGGTGGCGGAATAACCGCGAACGCGACATGCCAGCGACCTGCATGATCCCGGTTCACCCGGAAAGACTTGGTCTCCTCCGGGATCTGACGGGACCAGCGGAACCGGACCCAGCCGACCTTCGGGATCCACACCTCACCGACCTTGCGGGACAGGCGGCGCACGTCCCAGTGCCGGCCACGACTCCCGACGATCCGGAACCCCTCGTGCACGCCCGCCTTACGCCAGGTCGGCCGGCCATGCGTCCCGGCGAAAAAGCCCGCCATGGCTTGGGCGAAGTCCCGCAATGCCTGCTGCTGCACCGTCTGAGACCCCGCCGCCAGCCAATCGAACGCCTTCCTGGCTTCGGTCAACTGGCGGGACTGCTCGCCATAGCCCGGCGCGCCAGCTCGGCCCGGCCGCCAGTGCTGATGCTGCTCAACGGCGAGATTCCACACATATCGGGCCTGCGAACAGTGCTCCAGCAGCGCCTGCTCTTGGGCGGGCGTGGGCGCAAGCCGGAACCGCATGCCCGCACACTAACCACCACCACCGACAGTCTGACGCCTGACTCCGGCCACTGCTCTAGGGCGGCGACGAGAGCGTCCCGCGCGAGTTCCTCGGCCACGCCGACCTGTAGGTGCCGTGCAGGTTGAGCCCGCCGGTCGCCAGCAGCATCTCGTCGATGAACTCGCCCATCTCAGCGAAGAGCTTCTCGTCCGGCGGGCCGCCCGCGTCGCCGCCCCCGTACGACCGGAAAGGGCGCGGCGACCATCGCGCTGTGGACGATCCAGATCCTGCTGGCCGCGTTCCTGCTGATCGCCTCGGCCGCACCGAAGTTCGCCGGCCAGCGGGACGCGGTCGAGACGTTCGCGAAGATCGGCTGGGGCCAGTGGTTCCGCTACGTCACCGGCACCGTCGAGGCCGCCGGCGCCATCGGCCTGCTCATCCCCCGCCTCGCCGCCTGGGCCGCGCTCGGCCTCATCGGTCTCATGATCGGCGCGATCCTGACGCAGGTGCTCGTCCTGCAGCCGGCGTGGGCGCTGCTCCCGGTGGTGTTCGGCGTGGCGTTCGCCGTGATCGCCCGGGTGCGGATGCCGCAGGCCGTTCCCCTGACCGCCGTGTTCCGGCGCTGAGGCGACGGTCCCCTGTGCCGGGGGCCGGGCGGACGTTCTGGAGCGTCTGGCCGGCCCCCGGCGTCGACGGCTATCTCATCCCCGAGTGCGATCTGCCCTTGGCTCGCATGAGCCGGCGTTCGTCCTCGTCGGCCCCACCCCAGATCCCGTACCGCTGGGCGGTCTCCAGCGAATAGTGCAGGCAGTCGGCGCGCACCGGGCACCGTCCGCAGACGGTGCGCGCCTCGGCCACCTGGTCCGGGGTGAGATTGCCGATCGGGAAGAACAGCTCCGGGTCGGCCTTCTGGCATTCTGCGTGGTTCATCCACGCGACGTCCAAGAGCATCGAGATGGTCCCAACGAGATTGGGTCTGGTCGGTATCCCGGTCGCTGCCTGACCGAGAACGCCCTCCTTCCCCGCACACCTGACCCCATGCACCCCCAGAACATCGAGTAAGGCATCTGTCACTGAACGGATAGAGGCCACGCACGGCGCGGTCAGCAGGTCGAGTGGAACAGGCCGCCGACGGCCTCCGTCTCGGCCAGCCGGTTGTAGAGCCGTACGGCCTCGGTCGTCTCCTCCACGTGTACCCGCACTCCACCGTCCTCCAGGAGCTTCACGGTCTCGGGCATGACGTTCAGCCGGAGTTCCATCCCCCTGCTCAGCACCACGGTCGTGCAGCCCCGCTCAAGGAACTCCCGCACCTCGTCGGGTCGGATGCCCGGTTCGTGGCTGGTTCCATGCTCGGACCAGTCCCAGGCCCGCCCGCCGCCGGGATACAGCCGGAAGTCCTTGCCGGGCCGCAGTCCCTCGACTTCCATCCGGCCCCAGGAGATCTGGGTGATCCGCGGCGCTCTGTCCATCGAAGTTCCTCCCTGCCGATCGGTCCCTTCAGTGTGGCCCGGCCGTCGTCTCCGGTTCGGGCGGGGCCGGGACGGGGAGAACGCCGGAGGGGGCACGGGTGGCGGACCGCGATGACCAGATACGACGGCCGGCGCGGTGGCCGGTACGGTCACGGCCGCGCGTGCGCTGGGCGGAGCAGGAGCCGACCGTCGGCGACGCCGATCCGGCGCTGATCGCGGCGGCGCTGAAGCGGGCGCAGGCGCGGCCCGCCGGGAACTGGTTCGCGGTGGCCGCGAGCCGCGACGTACGGGCCGACGGCCCGGCCGGGCTCCGTGTCCTCGGCAGGGAGCTGGTGCTCTGGCGGGGCAGGTCGGGTGCGGTGGCGGCCGGTCCGGGAGCGTGCCCGCATCTGGGGGCGCCGCTGGCCGGTGGGCGGGTGGTGTGCGGGGACCTGGTGTGCCGGTGGCACGGCCTTCGGCTGCCCCCGGATGGCGGGTCGGGCTGGCGGCCACTGCCCTGCCACGACGACGGCGTCCTGGTCTGGGTCCGGCTCGACCAGGCCGGTGAGGAACCGCTGCCACGGCCGGTCCTGCCGGCCCGGCCGTGCCCGGCGCGCGGCGTCGCCGCGGTGATCCGGGCGGTCGGGGTCTGTGAGCCCGAGGACGTGGTCGCCAACCGGCTCGACCCGTGGCACGGCGCCTGGTTCCACCCGTACTCCTTCGCCCGGCTGCGCGTTGTCCAGGCCCCGCCCGCCGACGCCGGGGACGCGGACGACCGGTTCCTGGTGGAGGTGACGTACCGGGTCGGACCGCGCCTCGGCGTGCCGGTGCTGGCGGAGTTCACCAGCCCGGATCTTCGGACGGTGGTGATGCGCATCGTCGACGGGGAGGGCGCCGGCAGCGTGGTGGAGACGCACGCCACCCCGCTGGGGCCCGGCCGCGACGGCCGCCCTCGTACCGCGGTGATCGAGGCGGCGATCGCCACCTCGGACCGTCCCGGGTTCGCGGTCGCGCGGCTGGCGTCCCCGATGCTGCGGCCGATGATGCGGCGCGCGGCGAGACGGCTGTGGCGCGACGACCTCGCCTACGCCGAACGCCGGTACGCCCTGCGCGCCGAACCGCCCTGACGGGCGCGGTCACACAGCGGCTACGGGCGAAGTGAGCGGGCGTCCGCGATGACCGCGACGCCGGTACGTCCGCCGTCGACGTCGATGACGGCTCCGTGGACGAAGGCCGCGTCGTCGGACGCGAGGTAGACGGCGGCGGCCGCGATCGCGTCGGGATGGCCCGATCGTCCGGCCGGGGTGCCGTGCATCATCACCTCGGCGGGGGATTCTGCGGCGGGGGTCAGGATGACCCCTGGCGAGATGGCGTTGACCCGCACGCCTTGAGCGCCGAACTCCGACGCCCATGCGCGGGTGAGCGTTTCCATCGCGCCCTTCGTCGAGCTGTAGAGCGCGCCGACCGGGATGCCGAGGCGCGCGACCCAGGAGCCGAGGTTGATGATCACCCCGCCGCCGGCGCTGATCATCCCGGGGACGACGGCCTGGGTGAGGAAGAACGGGGCCTTGACGTTGACGCCGTAGACGCGGTCGAACGTCTCGTCATCGGTCGTCGGCGTCGTTCCCGGCGGGTAGATGCCGGCGTTGTTCACGAGGATGTCAATGCGTCCGCCCAACCGGTCGGTCGCCGCGTCGGCGAGTGCGCGACTGGCGGCCGCGGTGCCGTCAAGGTCGGCGCGGACGTAGTCCGCCCGTCCGCCCGCGTCGCGAACCCGGGAGACGACCGCCTCGCCCCGGACGTCGTCGCGCCCGGAGACGACGACGTGCGCCCCGGCCTCGGCGTACGCGAGGGCGATGGCGCGTCCGATGTTGCTGGTAGAGCCGGTGATGAGGGCTGTTCTGCCCTGAAGCCGTGGTGACATGACGGCGACGGTACGAACTATTTTCTGGACCGGCAACTCCAATCTGCTCAGACACCTCGCAGGTGGTCGATGAGGGTGTCCAGCGTCGCCTCCAGATGTTCGGTGCTCCCCGTGGAGCGGAGTACCTGGACGCCGCCCTGGATGCCCGCGATGAAGGCCGCGGCGACCCTTTCGGCGTCGAGGCCACCGCGCACCAGGCCAGCGGCCTGCATGTCGGTGATTCCCCGCTCGACGTGGGTGTGCCACTGGGCAAGGAGGGTGGTGACCACTTCGGCCGCGCCGGGGGTGCTGCCGACCTGGCCCATCAACGCCCCCAGCGGACAGTTCCTCCCCTGTGCGCGGTAGCGCGCGACGACCGAGTCCCGCCAGCGTTTCCAGGCCGACCACGAAGAGAGGGCACCGAGGTGCGGCTGCTGGTCATCGAGAACACGGTCGGCCTCGTACCGTGCAACGGAGAGAAGAAGCTCTTCCTTGCCGTTCGGGAAGTAGTGGAAGATCTGGCTCTTGCTGGTGCCGGTGATGGCCCGGATGTCGTCGAGCGTCACACCTGCGGGGTCGTCGCTGCGCAGGTACGCCGCCGCGCCCTCGATGATGCGCTGCCTGGTCGCCCGGCCCCTCGCGGTGAGTGCCATGGGTTGACGGTAACACTATTTGGACTCGACGGTCCAGTTCAGCGACCGATCTGCGCCAGGGCGCGGAAGGGTGCCAGGCGGCCGCGGAGCGGGACGGTGGTCAGCGGATGCCCGGCCAGGCCCCAGCGGGTCAGGAGCCGGTTGGCGGCCTGCCAGCCGGTGGTGGCCGCGCGTTCCATCAGGGCGACGGGCAGGTCGACGCGGACGCCGTCGCCCGCCAGCACGAGGCCGGGCACCGGCCCGGCAACGGAGGGCCGCCCGGCGAACGCGCCGGGTGCGAAGAGCGGACAGTCCTGCCGCCATTCGACCAGGTCGCCGACCACCCGGGCCTGCCTCGTCTCGGGGTACACCTCGCGGAGGCGGCGCATCAGGCGCGCGGAGGTCGCCTCGCGCGCGCCGGTCGCCGCGTAGGCGTGCAGTTCCACGACGGCCCCACCGGTGGCGCGGGCCCACGACGCGGCCTCGTCGTCGTAGCGGTTCAGCACGCTCACGTTGTCGAGGGGCGGGAGGCCGCCGGCGGCCAGGAACGCCGGCCGGTGCGCCGCGACGGGCCGGTCGAACCACAGGCGGCGCACGAGGTACGGCGGCGCGGTGGCCAGGGCGGCGACGCGCCGCCGCCACTCCGGGTCGCCGAGCTCCGGGGAGGCCTCGACGAGGTCGCGCAGGCCGGGCACGTCGAGGGCCAGCACCACCGCGTCGGTGTGGACGGTGCGCCCCGTCTCCACCGCGAAGCCGCTCGCCCGGAGGCGGACCGCGCCGACCGGGGTGCCGGTGTGCACCCGCGCGCCGAGCGCCGTCAGGTGCCGGGCCGCCGACTCCCACAGCTCCGGGAGCGGGCGGCGCGGCACGTCGAACAGCAGGCCCTCGGCCGAGCCGAGGAAGTACAGGTGGAACATCACGGCCAGCTCGGCGGCGGACAGCCGGTCCGACGGAGCGAAGAAGCTGCGGGAGAACACCTCGAACGCCAGATGCCGGGCGGCGGCCGGGAAGCGCAGCCGGGCCAGGAACTCCTCGGCGTCGAGGTGGTCCAGCTCCCGGTACGTGCCGGGCACAGTGACGTTCAGGAGCGGGAGGGCCGCGCGGGCGTTCAGGCGCAGCACGTCCCGCGCCCTGAACGTCGGGCTGCGGAGGGCGAAGGCGAGGGCGTTCCACGGCGGGGTGAGAGGCAGGCCGCGGAACGTGTCGACGCGCCCGGCCGCGTCCCGCAGCGGGTAGTCCGGCACCGCGACCAGCCGGGCGAGGTACGGATCGGTGCGGCGCAGCAGGGCGCGCAGGTTGTAGTACTGGCGGAAGAACGCGTGAAAGCCCCGGCTCATGCCGACACGCGCGCCGTCGGGCAGGGTCGTGGTCCAGCCGCCGGCCCGCCCGCCCAGGTGGTCCTCGCGCTCGTACAGGTCGACGGCGACGCCTCGTTCGGCGAGCGCGGTGGCGGCGGTGAGCCCCGCGATCCCGCCTCCGACGACGACGGCGCGCGGCCGTTCGGCCAAGCCGTCGGCGTGCGGGCACCCAGGCGACGCCGGGTGGAACACACGCCTACGATCACGGCTCACGACAGCGCCTCCCCACGGCAGGTGTTCACGCGCCTGCGGTCGCGCCTCACGAGGGCACCTCCGCGCGGAACGTGTCAACGCGCATGCGGCCACGGCTCACGACGGGCACCTCCGCGCCGAACGCGTGCACACGCCTACGATCACGCCTCACGACGGCACCTCCGCACCGAACGTGTGGACGATCCCGCGCTGCCAGCCGCGGGCCGTACGGGTCCGCACGCCGGTCAGCCCCGCGCGGCGTAGCCGGTCGGCGAAGCCCTGCGGGGAGTCGAAGTCGAGGGCGCTGCGCCACAGGTGGCGGTACAGGCGTGCGTCGCCCGTGGCCAGCCGGCCGGCCGGGATGATGACGCCCCAGCAGACGGCGTGCCACACCAACCGCGCGACGGGCCCGTCGCGCAGCGCGTAGTCGTGGACGACGAGGACGCCGCCGGGGCGCAGCAGGGCCCGCACGGCCGACAGGGCCACGTCCGGGTCGGCGAGGTTGCGGACGAGGTAGGCGGCGAAGACGCCGTCGAACGGCCCGGCGACCGGTGGATCGTCCGCCAGGCCGCGGACGAACCGGACGGTCGCGGGCCACGGCTTGGCGCGGGCCCGGGCGAGCATCCCGGCCGAGGCGTCCAAACCGGTGATCTGGGCGTACGGGGCGGCGGCCAGCAGTGCGGCGGTGGAGGCGCCGGTACCGCAGCCGAGGTCGAGCAGCCGTGCCCCCGCGCCGCCCGCCGGCAGGGCGAACGCGCGGGCGGCGCGCCGCAGGTCGGCGTGGTAGCCGGGGTTCGCGCCGACGAGCCGGTCGTACGCCGCGGCGTGGCGGTCGAACGCGCCGGGCACGTCCGGGAGTCCGGTCATCGACGCGCCTCCGGTCGCCCGTGCTCCCAGCCGAGCAGGGTGGCCGTGACGAGGGCGAAGCCGAACAGGAAATCCTCGACAGGGATGTCGAATGGGAAGCGCAGCCCGGTGATGGCGTGGGGGTCGTACACGACGACGGGCGTGGACAGGGTCGTCAGCCTGCCGTCGACGACGATCTGGAAGCCGAAGACGATGACCATCGTGAGCCAGTAGGCAGGGCGGCGGAACAGCCCCGTGCGCAGCCACCAGCACTCGACGGCGACCACGGCGGGCACCGCCAGCAGCGCCGGAAGGGTGTATCCGAGCCCGCTCATCATCCCGGCTCCAGCAGCAGCACGGTGCCCCCGAGCCAGGTCATCGTCCCGTCTCCGACGGCGGCACGGCGCACGCCGGACCCGGTCATCGTCCCCGCTCAGAGGGGTGTGGGGCCTGGCGCAGGATCGAGGACAGGCGCCGTACGGCCTCCAGGGTCAGGACGGCGCACACGGGGACGACGAGGAAGAACAGCGCCTCCTCCAGCGGCACCGACAGCGGCAGCGTGACACCGACGAGGTGGCGCGGGTCATACCACCAGACGCCGGTCGCGATCGCCAGGGCGTCCCAGGCGAGGAAGAATGCCGCGACCGGTAGTACGGCCCGGGCCAGCCTGGCCGGTCGCCGGTAGACGCGGGCGGACGGTTCCAGGGGCAGTGTGACCGCCAGGCAGCCGGCCAGCAGCAGCAGGTAGCGCAGATGGTCCACCGTCAGCCCCTCCGGCCGTGGACGGTGCGGGCCCCCAGGGCGCGGGTGAAGGCGGTGCCGGCGAGGGCGAGCCGCCAGCCGGTTCCGACGGTGACCCGGCCGGCGAAGACGTTGTAGTCGTTGTCCTCGATCCGGTCGAGAATGCGGGCGTACAGCGCGCAGGCGGTGGCGACACAGGACCGGGCGGCGGGGTCCAGGAGCGCGATCCCCGGGCGGGCCAGCCGGTAGACCGCGCGGGTACGGCCGACCTGGTCCGCCAGCGCGCGCCGCACCCGCGAGTCGACGCGGCCGGTGCGCCGGCACCAGCCGAGCAGGTCGCGGTCGACGCCGTACGCCGCGAGTTCGTCGGCGGGCAGGTACACCCGGCCCCGGTCGAGGTCCTCGCCGACGTCGCGCAGGAAGTTGGTGAGCTGGAACGCCCGCCCGAGGGCGGCGGCGCGGGGCGCGGCCTCGGCCGGGTCGCCCACCGTGCCGAGCACGGGCAGCATTTGCAGGCCGATGGCCTCGGCGGACCCGTGCATGTAGTCGCGGAGCGCCGCCCGGGTCGGGTAGCCGGTGACGCTGAGGTCCATCCGCATGGAGCGCAGGAACGCGGTGAACAGGCCGCCGGGGATGCCGAACCGGGTCGCGGTATGGACGACGGCGGCCAGGACCGGATGGTCGCTGCGGCCCGTCCGCAGCCCGGCGGTGAGCGCGTCGGCGACGTCGTCGAGCAGGATGGCGATCTGGTCGGGGCCGTGGTGGGCCGCGGGCTCGTCGACGAGGTCGTCGGTGTGCCGGGCGAAACCGTACAGCGCGTGCACGGCGGGCCGCCGGGAGGGCGGCAGCAGCCGCGTCGCGAGGAAGTAGGTCCGGCCGTGCCGGGCGTTGAGCGCGCGGCAGCGGGCGTAGGCGGCGCGGAGCACGGGATCGGTGATCCCGGCGGCGTCGAGTTCGCGGCGGGACGGCAGATCCGAGTCGCCGGGCCTTCCGGTGCGGCGGGTCATCGCGAGTCGCTCGCGGGGTCGGGGACGCGCTGGTGGTCCGGGCCGATGACCGTGCGGTGCGTACGGTCCGCCGGGACGCCGGTGATGCGGTCGGCGGCGAGCCGGCCCGACAGGAGGGCCGTGGGGACGCCGACGCCGGGGACGGTGCCGCAGCCCGCCAGTACCGCGTTGTCGACCGAGCGCGGCAGGTTCGCGGGACGGAACGGTCCGGTCTGGGGGAAGGTGTGCGCCAGGCTGAACGGCGTCCCGGCGGCCAGTCCCTGCCGCCGCCAGTCGGCGGGTGTGAGGACGTGCAGCGTTTCGACGGTGCTGGGCGCGAAGCCGAGGCGGCCCGCCACCACGTCGATGAGCTCGCGGACGTACGCCGGACCGGCGCGGTCCCAGTCGAAGGGCCCGTCGTTCAGGTTGGGGACGGGGGTGAGGAGGGACACCAGCTGCCGCCCGGGCGGTGCGAGGGACGGGTCCGTGGCCGTCGGCCGGGTCAGCAGCAGCGACGGGTCGCGCATCAGGCGGCCGTCGCGGACGAGGTCGTCGAACGCCGCTTCCCATGCCTGGCCGAACAGGAGGGTGTGGTGGCCGGTGCCCGCCCACGCGCCGGGCGCGGCCAGGTGCACCACGACCGCCGAGGGCGCGAACCGCAGCCGCCACGGGCGGCGTGGTGTCCCGCCCAGTAGGCGGTACGCCTCCGGCAGGTCACAGCTGAGCACGACCGCGTCGCACGCGAGCCGTTCGCCACGCTCGGTGCGGACTGCGGTGACGCGACGGCCCCGGCGCTCCAGCGACGCGACCGCCGTCGCGTACCGGAAGACGATGCCGGCGTCGGCCGCCGCACCGGCCAGGGCGTCGGGTAGCGCCCGCATCCCGCCGAGCGGGAAGTACACGCCGCCGACGGTGTCCATGTAGGCGATCACGGCGTAGAGCGCTAGCGCCCGGCGCGGCGCCAGACCGGCGTACAGCGCCTGGAAGGTGAAGATACGCCGGAGCCGTTCGTCGCGGAGGAACCGTCCGACGGCCCGGTCCCACCGGCCGAACCCGCCGAGCGCCGCGAGCCGTGCGAGCCGGGGCGTCAGCAGGCCGAGCGGTGAGTCGACGTTCGCCGCGATGAACGCGGCGTACTCGACGTCGTGCAGCCGGGTCAGCCAGCGCCGGAGCCGCCGGTAGCCGGCCGCCTCCGCCGGTCCGGCGAAGGCGCGGACCGCCTCGGTCATCGCCTCGGCGTCGGTGTGGACGTCGAGGGTGGTCCCGTCGGCGAAACGCGCCCGGTAGGCGGGGTCCAACCGCACCAGGGGCAACCGGTCGGCGAGCGACTCGCCGACCGCCGCGAGCGTGTCGCCGACGATGCCGGGCATCGTCAGCACGGTCGGCCCGGTGTCCATGCGATGGCCGTGCGCGTCGTGGCGGCCGGCGCGCCCGCCGGGCACCGGGGCCCGCTCGACGACGGTGACCTCCCGGCCTCGCCCGGCGAGGTGGAGCGCGGCGGCGAGCCCGGAGAGTCCCGCGCCGATCACCACGATCCGGTCGGTCCTCCCCGCGACGGTGCGCATGCCCCTCGCGTACCCGGGATCTCCTGGACCGAAGCACGGACGTCAGGGCGTCACCGCAGGTCAGCGTCGGAATTGAGTGGTTCGCGCTAGATTGTCAGCCGGCCTTGCGGAGGGCCTGGTCAAGGTCGGCCCACAGATCGTCGGGGTGCTCGATGCCGACGGTGACGCGAATCGTCCCGGCGCCGATGCCCGCCGCCTGCAGTTGCTCGTCGGTGAGCTGCCGGTGGGAGGTGCTCGCCGGGTGCATGACGTACGTCTTGACGGTCCCGAGCGACGGGCTCAGGCTGGCCAGCCGTACGGCTCCGGCGAACACCTTCCCCGCCTCGCGCCCGCCCGCCAGGTCGAAGGAGAGCACTCCCCCGTGGCCGTCGGGCATGAGCCGGGATGCCAGCTCATGGTCCGGATGGTCCGGCAGGCCCGGGTAGCGGACGGACGCGACCGCGGGGTGATCCGCGAGCCGCCTGGCCAGGTCGAGGGCGTTGTCGCAGTGCCGCCGCATCCGCAGGGCCAGGGTCTGCATGCCGCGCAGCGTGAGCCATGCGGCGAACGGGTCTGCCGAGGCACCGAGTTCGACCGCGTAGTGCCAGACCTTCCGGTGGAGCTCCTCTGTGGCGAAGACCACGACGCCGCCGAGCACGTCCGAGTGGCCGCCGAGGTACTTCGTGGCCGAGTGCACGACGACGTCCGCGCCGTGGGCGATCGGCCGGAACAGGATCGGGCTCGCGAATGTGTTGTCGACGACGCTGATCACCCCCGCGTCCTTCGCGACGGCGAACAGCGCGGGCAGGTCCACGACCTGCGTCGTCGGGTTGGCGATCGTCTCCAGGTAGAGCAGCCGGGTGTTCGGGCGCAGCGCGGCGCGGACCTCCTCCGGGTCGGCGCCGGAGACGTACGTCACCTCGACGCCCCATCGTTCGGCGAGGTCGTCGAGCATCGCGATCGTCGCGCCGTACAGGCAGTTCTGCGCGACGACGTGGTCACCTGAACGCAGCAGCGCGAGCAGCACCGAGTTGATGGCCCCCATCCCGGAGGCGGCGGCGAGCCCGGCGGCGCCGCCCTCGAGGTCGGCCACCGCCTCCTCCAGCGCCCGGACGGTCGGGTTGCCGAGCCGGCTGTAGAAGAACGCGCCGTCCGGGCTGCCGAACGCCTCGGCCATCGCGTCGGAGTCCTCGAAGGCGAAGACGTGGCTCTGGTAGATCGGCGTTCCGAGCGGCCGGCTGCCCGTCACCTCCACGACAGGCGTGTGAACGGTCCTGGTCTCCGGGTGCGGTACGTCGTGTGGTGAGTTCATACCTTCCATCCTCGGCCGGAGCCGCCCACGACCCCAGTGCCAATCGCGCATAATTGGTCCGTATATGGAGCCAATTGACATCGCCGAGAGGCTGGGCCGGTGGTCGGCCGGCCGGGGGCCCCTGCACGTCCTGCTCACGACGC
This sequence comes from Actinoallomurus sp. NPDC050550, assembly GCF_040655075.1. Taxonomy (NCBI): domain Bacteria; kingdom Bacillati; phylum Actinomycetota; class Actinomycetes; order Streptosporangiales; family Thermomonosporaceae; genus Actinoallomurus; species Actinoallomurus sp. NPDC050550. The sequence goes on from NZ_JBFAJC010000041.1 coordinate 76,362, forward strand.
GGTTGCGACGGCTGATCGACGACGGCGACCTGCCCCCGGGCACGCCGCTGCCGCCCGACCGCGCCATGGCCGCGACCCTCGCCGTGGGGCGCGGCACCGTCGTCGCCGCGTACGACGCGCTCCGCCAGGAGGGCCGGATCGTCCGCCGCCAGGGCAGCGGCACGCGGGTGGCCGGGCCGCCGTCGGAGGTCGCGCACCAGACCACCGGCGCTCCGGTGTTCCTCCACCTGCTGGAGCCGCACGACGGCGTGATCCTCCTCGCGTGCGCCGCGCTGGACGCCCCACCGCCCGAGCTGACACGGGCCTACGAGGCGATCCTGCCCAAGCTGGCCGCGACCACCGGCGACATCGGCTACCACCCGTACGGCCACGCCACGCTGCGCGCCGCGGTCGCCGACCGCTACGCGCTGCGCGGCGTGCCGACCGCCCCGGACCAGATCCTCGTCACCAACGGCGCCCAGCAGGCACTGTCCCTGCTCGCCCGCGCCTTCACCCGGCCGGGCGACCGCGTACTCGTCGAGGCACCGACCTACCCGGGCGCGCTGGAGGCGTTCCGCGACGAGGCGGCGGTGCTCCGGGGCCTGCCGGTCGGCCTGGACGGGTTCGAGCACGCGGTGCGCGAACATCGTCCGGCCCTGGCGTACGTCATCTCGACCTTCCACAACCCGACCGGCGCGGTGCTGCCCGCCCTCGCGCGACGGCGACTGGCCGAGGCGGCCGCCGCCGCGGGAGTGCCGCTGATCGACGACGAGGTCGTCGCCGAGCCACCGTTCCCCGGCGAGCAGACCCCGCCCCCGATCGCCGCGTACGGCGACGCCGTCATCTCGATCGGCTCGCTCAGCAAGATCGTGTGGGGCGGGCTGCGGATCGGCTGGGTACGCGCCCCCGCCCCCGTCATCGACCGGCTCGCGCGACTGCGGGCCGTCCAGGACCTCGGCGGGAACATCCCCGCCCAGTTGGCCGCCGCCGAGCTACTCCCCCAGCTCGACGCACTGTGCCGGCGCCGCGCGGCCGACCGCCTCGCCGGCCACGACCACCTGCGCGCCGAACTGGCCCACCAGTTGCCCGACTGGGAGGCCCCGCCCGTACGCGGCGGGCAGACGCTCTGGGTCCGCCTGCCACGCGGCGACGGCGCGTCCTTCGCCCAGGCCGCAATGCGCCACGGCGTCGCCGTACTGCCCGGCGAGGGGCTCGACGCGGCCGGCCAGAGCGCGGAGTACATCCGCGTCCACTTCCTCGCACCGCCGGACGAGCTGACCGAGGCGGTCCGCCGCCTGGCCGAGGCCTGGCACACCTACGAGGCGGCACCGAACCGCGTCCGACCGCCCACGGCGATGGCCGTATGACCCCGGTCGGCGCAGGACCCTCCCCGGCTGGTCATCACCCCCAACCTGTACGGTGCGCGGTCCAAGCGACCGCCGCCCGAGCGGCTCGGGCCTGATGTCGGCGAAGGTACGGAACTCCAGGCGGCGCCGGCAGACGTGAACTGCGCTCCCAGTAGCCCGCGAAGGCGGCGGCATAGCTGGTGATCACCGCCGGATCGGTGTCGTGCCAGCTTCGCACGTCGCTAAGAGTGGCTTCTGCCGCAATGGGTGTGTGCCCCGCGAGGATCAAGTGGGGGACCAGGTCGACGACGTCCAGCCATGCCGCGCCGCGCACCGGTTGCGCCCAATCGATGAGGTACACGGCCTGCACCCGATCGACGAGGAGGTTGGAGGCGTTGACGTCACCGTGGACCAGCGTGTCGCCGCCGGCCGCCGTGAGCCAGTCGGTTTCCAGCGCGGCCAGGTCGCTCAGATGGCGGCGGGTCCAGTCGTCCAAGTCCGCGTTCGGAGCTGCTGCGAGAACAGCCCAGCCGTGAACGATGCCGGCGAGTTCCATCTCGGCCGCAGGCGCGTCGATGGGGCAGGGGGTCAATGCCTCCGCCAACCCGGCGACCGTGGCCACGGTCCTCGGCACATCCGGCGAGCCGGGCGAAAGGTCGGCGTGCCGGGCGTCCAGGTCGTCCAGCACGAGGACGACCCAGTCGGCGACCTGACCATCCCAGCGCAGCCGCGGAGCAGGCGCACCCGCCGGAAGCATCCGAGTAGTCGCGGCCTCGTCGCGATACTTTGCGGCCAAAGGGTGAGAGGCGGAGATGCCCTTGGCGAAGACGCGCTCCCCGTCAGCGAGCTGGATGCGGGCGGCCAGGCCCGAGGTGAAGCCACCGGTCTGGACGTCCACAGCCGCAATGTCACCGAGTAGCTCGGCCAAGCCGTCGCGGAGCCGTGCGGGAAGCTGCTCCCAGAGCGGGCGAACGGCAGCTCCAGAGGAGGTCATACGTAGGGAATCCTTTATGAACACGCCATGACGACTGGCGCTCAGGTGGCGTGTCGGCGCATGAGGCCCTTCGCCCACGACCCCGGTTCGAATGGGTGGACTCTCCGGCTCAGGCGATCTCGCTTGTCACCGGACTGCCCACCCTCGACCGGCTGTACGCGTGGATCCGCGACCTTCGCCCGCGGGGGACACCACCGCTGGCCAGTGACCTCGCCATGGACCTGTCCAAGCTGCGTGGCGTGCTCAGCGCCGGAGTCTCCCACGCCGACCCCGAACTGTCCCCGGCGCGAAAAGGCAAACACAACGAGCCCTGGCAGGAACTGCCCCCGCTGAAGGCAATCGAGCTCGGCGTTCCCCTGAGCGTCGTGCTCCACCAGGGCATCCGCGTCGCACTGCACCGGAGCCTCGCCCACGGATTCCGGATACCTCTCCGCAAGGCGCTGGCCGGCGGCGGGCCTGTACCGGTGTGTTGGTACGGGCAGCAGGAAGCGGCGTGGGTCGCCTACTACGACGCTCTGCACCGGCTCGGGCTGGCCCGGTACGGGCCGGACGAACTCGACCTCCTCGGCCACTGGGCTGCGCTCACGCGCTCCTGCGGCTGGTGGTGGCCCGGCGAGGACGTGTGCGTCGTGGTGGATCGACCCGAACTGGTCCGCACCGAACCGGTCCCTGGCACCTGGCACGACGAGGTCCGGCTCCGACGCGATGGCGTCCGCTACCGCGACGGCTGGCACCCGCTCCTGGCATGACCCCTGGCAGGGCCGGGACGAGACCGGTTCTCTCGTCCCGGCCCGCCGCGATCAGCACATGGTGACCGCCCGGGACCGGCGACGATGCTCGTCAGGGGCAGGAGGCGTCGTGGACGCCCACCGGGGCGCCCATGGCCTCCTGCAGTGACTCCAGAAGCGCGCACTTTAACGCAGCGCGCAACCGCCCCCTGAACGACGCGGTTCGTCGGCCGGAGGTCTGAGCCCGGGTGGCGGGGGCGGGGTCAGGTGAGGGTTTCGCCGCCGTCGACGGTGATGACCTGGCCGGTTACGTAGTTGTTGGACATCAGGAAGAGGGCCGAGGCGGCGGCTTCCTCGGCGGTGCCAAAGCGGCCGAGCGGAGCGGTCGATCCGGCGGCGGCGATCGCGTCGTCGGAGTCGAGCCCCGCCGCCGAGCGCAGGAGTGGGGTGTCGATCCGGCCGAAGCGGACGGCGTTCACGCGCAGCCGTGCCGGGGCGAGCTCCACGGCGAGGGCCTTGGTGAGGGTCTCCACGGCGCCGCCGACCGACAGCGGGGCCGCCATTCCGGGAGCGGGGCGGACCACGAGGATCCCCGAGCTGAACGTGAGCGAGCCTCCGGCGGGAAGCCGGGTCGCCGCCGCGCGGGCGGCGGCGAAGGCCCCCCAGAGGCGGGAGTCGACGGTCGCGCGGAGGTCGTCGGGCGACAGCTCGGTCAGGGGGCCGGCGCCGCCGATGCCGCCCGCGGTGACGAGCACGTGGTCGACGTGACCGGCCTTGTCGAAGGCCTCGGCGAGGATCTGCTCGTCTCCGCCGTCGCCGGGAACGGCCAGCACGGCGTCGTCGGGATCCCCTGCCGGGCCCGCGCTCCGTACCCGTGAGACGGCGGCCTTCAGCCGGTCGGGGTCGCGGCCGACCAGCACGACGCGGGCGCCGACCGAGCGCAGCAGGACGCCCGCTGCCAGCCCGATGCCCGAGCTTCCGCCGATGAGGACGGCGGTCGTGCCGGAGAGGGCGCTCGGCAGCGGCGAACGTACGGGGATGGGAGTCGCGGTGCTCATGGGAGGGCCTCTCGAGAAATAAACCATCTGGTTGTTTTACTGCTGCCCCGATACTGCCGCCTGGACAGGGAGGAGTCAACTGGATGGTTTAATTCGTTCATGGCCTATGACGCGGAGGACACCAAACGGCGGATCTTCGCCGCCGCCACCGCCGAGTTCGCCGAGCGCGGCCTGGCGGGGGCCAGGGTCGACCGGATCGCGACGGCCGCCAAGGCCAACAAGCAGGCCATCTACCTGTATTACGGGAGCAAGGAGAAGCTGTTCGCCGCCATCCTGCGGGCGAAGCTGGAGGAGGTCTGCGTCTCCATCTCCATCGATCCCGACGCGGTGGCCGAGTCGGTCGGGCAGATGTTCGACTGGTACCAGGAGCACCCTGAGCTGATCAGACTGCTGCTGTGGGAGGCCCTGGAGGCGTGCGGCGAACCCGACGAGGGCGAGCGGGAGCGCCACAAGGCCTTCCGCGAGAAGGTTCACCGTCTCGCGGACGGAGGCGTGGCCCACGACCTTGCCGAGGAAGCACGCGTCCGCGCCGCCCAGGACCTGCTGTTCACAATCATGGGACTGATCGCCTGGAACTTCGCGGTGCCCAGGACGTGCCGCCTCGTCCTGGACGAGGAGACCGAACAGGCCGCCTTGGCCCGCCGCCGCGAGACCGTGGTCGAAACCGCTCGCAGACTCGCCACCACCCCGGACACCTGAAGTCGCGTGACGCCTGGCCGGGTGTCGGTGTCACTGAGGCGATGCGGCGGCGATGAGCTGGTCGCCGAGTGGGGTGCGCTGGTAGAGCACCTCGCGTCCGTCGCGGCGGGAGGTCACGATGCCGGCTCGGCTGAGCGCTTTGAGGTGGTTGCTGACCGTGGGTGCGGTCAGGTCGAGCTGACCGCCGGATGCAGGTTCCGCAACAGTTGCCGCACGCCGCCGGCGGACAGTCCCTGCAGGCGGTGGGCGAGATCGGCGTGCAGCAGCGCCCGTATGCGCGGCCAGTAGGGCGCGACAGCCACCCGCCAATAACCATCCAGCGCGGCCACAATCCGGGCGAGTCCGGCCTGCGGGTCGGCGACCAGGCTGTCCAGCACCGTACGGCGATGGCCGCGCCCCGGCCCCTGCATGGCGATCGGATGCCGGGCGAGATGCGACAGCTCGGCGGCGACCACACTATCTCGCATACGGCCCGGCAAGTCCGGTGCTGCTGGTGCATACCGCGACCGCCCCCAACGCCGTCCGCCACGTCCTGCCGGTACTTCCCGAGTCGCTGTGGGCGCCCAGCCTCGCCGCCGCCTGGACCGCCATCGCGGCCATCACCGCCACCTACGCCCCCGTCGAGATCGCACCACACGAAACCCCGCGGCCACCGGCCGGGCCCGATCCAGCGGCCGAGATACTCGACCGAGCCGCTCGGCACGGCGACGAACACGTGATCAGGTTCGCCGACACCGCCGTCGACGTCTTCCACCACACCGGCCACCCGGACGCCCTTGCCGCCGCGCTGCAGGCCGCACGACTCATCGAATCGCCTTGATCGACCCCGTACGGACGAGCTCGGCGCCGCTGGAGGTCGGTTCGCCGTCGCCGGCCTCGATGGATCCCCGCCTCCGGATGCCGCCTCGCGGGCGGCTGCGGCTTTGACCGGGTGACGCGAGGCCGTGCGAGACTGACGGTGCATGTACCCGGGGGGTGGAATGCCGCTGGAGAACGAGGACCGGCCGTCGGACTCGCCCTACGTTCACCGCGTGTGGCGTAGCCGCGCGTCCGGGGTCGCGCGGATGACCTCGATCGCGACCTCGAACTGGGAGCTGGTGTTCTGGGCGGACCAGGGTCGCGTGCACGCCGCCGTACGGGGTCCGGAGACCACGGCCTCGAGCGTCGACGTGCCCGACGGGTCGGAGTCCTTCGGCATCACGTTCGCGCACGGCACCTCGATGCCGCACCTGCCTCCCGCGCGCCTCGTCGATTCCGCGTGGGAGAGCCCGCACGCGACCGCGACGAGGTTCGTGCTGGGTGGTGAGGAGTGGCTCGTCCCCGGCTTCGAGAGCGCGGAGCAGTTCGTCGCCCGGCTCGTACGGGAGGGGGTCGTCGTACGCGACCCGCTCGTCGACGACGTCGTGGCCGGCGGGATGCCGGACGTCGGGACGAGGTCGGTGCAGCGCCGTATCGCCGCGGCGACCGGGCTCACGCAGGGCGGCATCCGGCAGATCGAACGCGCCCGGCAGGCCGCGATCCTGCTCGGCGAAGGCACCCCATCGCTCGAGGTAGTGAACCAGCTCGGCTACTACGACCAGCCGCATCTCGCCCGCTCGCTGACGCGTTTCATCGGCCGTACCGCGACCGAGTTGTGCCGACGGGATTCGGCCGAGCAGCCCCTGTCGCTTCTGTACAAGACCGGCGCCGCCGCCGATTCCTAGCCTTGGTGCCGCTGTGGGAGGGATCCCACATCGTCACCAGAAGGGCAATCCAGATGACCGAGAATGTCAGCGCGGCCGCCGTGTCCGCCGACGGCACCGTGATCGCGTTCACCGCGTGGGGCGAGGGCGAGCCGCTCATCATCATCGACGGCGCGACCGCCTATCCCGCCATCAATCCGACGAACGAGGAGCTCGGACGGCTGCTGAGCGAGGAGTTCCGGACCTACGCCTACGACCGTCGCGGACGCGGCGAGAGCACCGACACCGCGCCGTACGCCGTGGAGCGCGAGATCGAGGACCTCGCCGCGCTCATCGAGGTCGCGGGCGCGCCGGCGACCGTGTTCGGCTGGTCGTCCGGCGCGGTCCTCGCGCTCGACGCCGCGGCGGCCGGTCTGCCGATCAAGCGACTGGCGCTGTTCGAGCCGCCGTTCGTCGTCGACGACAGTCGCCCGCCGCTGCCCGCGGACTACGTGGAGCGCCTCGACGCCGCGGTGGCCGACGGTCGCCCCGGGGATGCCGCGGAGCTGTTCCTGACCGCCGCGGCCGGCATGCCCGCCGAGGCCGTCGGTGGCATCCGGCAGAGCGAGTTCTGGCCGGTCATGGAGGCCGTCGCGCCGACGATCGCCTACGACGGCCGGATCATGGGGACCACGATGTCGGGCGCCCCGCTCCCCCATGATCGCTGGGCCGCCGTCACCGCGCCCACGCTCGTGATGCACGGCACCGGGACGTTCCCGTTCATCGTCACGGGCACGCAGGCGCTCGCCGAGCTGCTGCCGACCGCGGCCCTGCGGGCCGTCGAGGGCGAGCAGCACAGCGCCCCCGCCGACGTGCTCGCCGCCGCGCTGCGCAACTTCGCCAACGCCGGCTGAGAGGAGCGTGAGGATGTGGACGGCGACATCTCGGTCGCCGGCAGCATCCAACTCGTGCAGGGACTGTTCGAGCACGACCTCGTCGACGAGCTGCACCTCATGATGTTCCCGGTCCTGCTCGGCACCGGAAGGCGCTTGTTCGGGGAGACCTCGGACAAGTCTGCGTGGAAGCTGACCGAGTCGATCACGGTCGGCGAGGGCGTACTCATCATGATCCTCCAGCGAGTACTGGGCTGTGCGGCCGCGATGTAAGGAGCGTCAAGCCGTTACATGCTGACGATCCGCCCGAAATACCCCGGAAACGCCGGTCCGATTTCCTCACGGCTCATCATCGATGAGTGGAGGAAGCCCCGTGTCCATACCGTCGGATGACGAACTCGACGCCTTCATCAAGGCGCGGCTGGCGCTGGCCGGAGTGGACCTGACCCGGCTCCCCGAGTCGCCGGATCCCGCCACCGGCACGCCGACGCGGGCGCAGGCCATGGAGTACCTGCGGACGTTCCTGGCCGGAGCGAAGACCGGCGGTGTCCGGCCCGGCGGACGGCCTGCCGCGATCAACACCTGGCGACCGCCCGCGGCCGGTGACGACGCGGCCGCGCTGTCCCAGCAGGCCGATCCGCCTCTGGAGTATCCCTCGATCTCGACGGCCTGGACGGGTGCGCGATGAGCCGGGCCTACTCCCGCCGGATCTTCCTGGCCCGATCGGGTGCGGTCACCGCCGCCGCGGCCGTGACCGCCGCCCCCACGGCGGCGCGCGCCGCGGGCCCCGCCCGCCGACCCGTCCTCCCGGACGTCCCCGTACGCAAGGAGGCCCTCACCGACCCCACTGAGGCGACGCTCGCCGAGGCCGCCACGCTGCTCCGCCACCGCAGGCTGACCGCCGTTCGGCTCGTTCAGGCGCACCTCGACCGCATCACGGCATACGACGCGACCTACCAGGCGTACGTCACCGTGACGGGCACGCAGGCGCTGGCCGCCGCCAAGGAGGCCGACCGGCGGCCCTCCGGCCCCCTCGCCGGCATCCCGCTGTGCATCAAGGACAACTACTTCACCGCGGGCGTACGGACGACGGCGAACTCCTTCATCTTCGACCGGTTCACGCCCGCGTACGACGCCACGAGCGTCGCCCGGCTCAAGGGCGCCGGCGGCATCGTCATCGGCAAAGGGCAGATGGGGCCGCTGGCCACCACCCGGGCGACCACGCCCGACGGCCGGATCACGACCGTGAACGCCTGGACGCCGACGGACCCGTCGGTCGACCCCGGCGGCTCATCCACCGGCCCCGCCTGCGCGGTCGCCGCTCGGATGGCCACCTCCTCGATCGGCACGCAGACGGGCGGCAGCATCGTCCTGCCGTCCAATCAGCAGAACCTCACCGGGCTGAAGCCGACGATGGGCCGTACGTCGGTCTACGGCGTCATCCCGCTGTCGTTCACCCGCGACCACAGCGGGCCGCTGGCCCGTGACGCGATGGACGCCGCGATCATGCTGACCGTCCTCGCCGGGCCCGACCCGCACGACCCGCGCACCCTCGGCCTGCCGCGCGTCCCTGACCTCGTCCAGGCCGCCACTCCCGCACGCAGGAACGGGAAGGTGGGGCTGCGGCGCGCTACGCGCATCGGCGTGCCACCCGACTACCTCACGGGCGCGAGCGCCCGGGTGATCGCGCTCCGCAAGGCGTTCCTCGCCACGCTCGAGGCCATCCCGGGCGCGAGGACGGTGGAGGTCTCCTATCCCGCCGACTGGTCGCTGCTGACCGGCGCGTTCAACGACGTGCGGCTGGCCGAGCGGACCGAGCCGTTCCACGCCTGGCTGCAGAAGGATCCGACGCTCTTCGGCGTCTCGCTGCTGAGCTGGCTGGGCGGGCTGATGCTGTCCGGCGACGAGTGGGTCACCGGGCAGCGGGCCAAGACGCACCTCCTCCGCGAGGTCCTCGACGGCGTGCTGAACGACTGCGACGTGGTGCTGCAGACCGGTCCCGTGCCGTTCGACATTCTCGGCCTGCCCGAGATCGGCTTCCCGATCGGGTTCGACGGGGACGTGCCAGTGGGCACGATCCTCGGCGGCGGCCCGTACGAGGAGGATCGGCTCCTGGAGGTGGTCGCTGCCTACCAGGCGGTCACGGACTGGCAGTGGCGGCGTCCCGCCGACCCGCCCCAGGCCAGAGTGATGGCCCGGGCCGCCAGGCCACGGATCGACGCCGTGACGGCGGCGGCCAAAAGCGCGTGACATAGGGCCCCTCGGTCGGCGGCACCGGCGCCGCGGCACCTTCGTCAATTCCGACTGGATGCGGACGCTGAGCGCGGCGCCGGAGATCTCAGCCGTCCCCGCCCGGAGCGGCGGCCTGGACCGCTCTCGGGCGGTGGGATCCGCCGGAGGCCCGCGCCGACCGGGCCAGGCCGAGCAGGCCGCTGCCTTTGAGGCACAGGACGAGGCCCCCGAGGCCGAGGAGTCCGGACAGGATCCACTCGTGGCTGCCGGCGGGCCGGTAGACCTGCCCGGACCGGCCGACGTCCCGTGCCCTGATGCGCGTCCCGGCCGTCAGCCCGTCCGCGCCGCCGTACAGGAAGACCTGCGACCGGGTGAGCGTGCCGTCGTCCGAGCGGAACGCGCCCTGCCAGTTGCAGGCCGTGTGCCCGGGATGGCGGACGCAGTTCAGCCGGCCGGCGGTGAAGGTCCCCCGGGTGCCGGCGCCGGACCGGGCCGCCCTGAGCACCGGCCCCACGTTCGGGACGACGAGGTACAGCAGGAACGCGCCCAGCAGGGCCAGGGGTACGTCGAACGCGGAGACGCGCCACCTCATCGGCCGCTTCCCCATCTCATCGCGACACGCCTCAGGCCTCCGCGAGAGCCTGCCGGCGACGCGTCGGCTCGGCGCAGGAGCACTTCATTTCGGCGCGTTCGCCGGCGCCGGGCCGGCGGTGCAGGAGCATGGCCACGACCATGGGCACGGTGACGAGGCCGTTGTAGACCAGGTGGAGTTCGACCCGTGGGAAGAACAGTTGCAGGATGCTGGTCGGGACGGCGCGATGGGCCAGGTAGCTGTGGGTGGAGGCCTGGATGAGCAGGAGCAGGTGCTCGAAGTGGTGCCAGACCTGGATGCCCAGGGCGATGTTCCACCAGGTCCGGGACTTTCCGGTGAAACCGGGCCGCAGCATGATCAAACCGATCAGCATGAGCACCGCGTAGCCGTAATGCAGCCACTCCGACTTGATCAGCCAGGGGAACGGCTCGCCCAGCAGGCCGCGCGCCTTGGGTACCGGCCAGCCCAGCACCCAGATCTGAATGGCCTGAACGACGTGCTCGGCCCAGTGGGCGATGACGATGAAGGCGAAGACCGCCAGGGCGGGCCGGTGGTAGCGGGTGTTGATCGCGGACAGGGCGCCTTCCCGCCCGGCCGATAATGCCGAAGTCGCCATGACGATTCCGCCTTTCCGTCGCGGCATATATAAAGATTTGATCATGAATTATCCGAGCAACTAACGATAAGTCGCGCGTCGTGATCGGTATCGCATCTGGCCGCATCCGGTGATGGCCGTTGACAGCACTCGGGATCCATGGTGACCATGCGACCGCCGGGCGTCCTCTCACCGTGAGTCGCATGCGCCGCCTTCTCTTACGGAGCCTTAATGTCACACATCACGCTGGACAATGATCAGCCGGGAATCCGCGGGCTCTTCCAATTCCGGCCGGAGACGGCGGTCCCGCTCAACCTGCTGGCCGAGGTGCTGTTGCGCGGCGACAGCACGCTGACCCGTGGCGAGCGCGAACTGATCGCCTCCTATGTCTCGTCGCTGAACCAGTGCCGTTTCTGCACTTCCTCCCACGCGGCGTTCGCCGCGGCCCAGCTTCCGGCGGGAATGGAGCTGGTGGACCAGGTGCGCGCGGATCCGGAGACCGCCCCGGTGCCGGCGAAGCTGAAGGCGTTGTTGCGGATCGCGGCCGCGGTGCAGCGCGGCGGGCGTGAGGTCACCCCGGACCTGGTGCGGGCGGCCCGCGCGGAGGACGCCACCGACCTGGAGATCCACGACACCGTCCTCATCGCCGCCGCGTTCTGCATGTTCAACCGCTACGTCGACGGCCTGGGCACCTATGCCCCTGATGACCCGGCCGCGTATGCCGCGGCGGCCGAGCGCATCGTCGCCTCCGGCTACGTCTCGAGCACCGACGACGCGGAGCAACCAGCACGATGACGGCCACGGCCTCCCGGCGCGGGTGACCCGAACTCCGCCCTGCGGGCCCGAAACTCAGGTCCTCGTCGGTATTTGTCGCTGGCGGACGACAAATATGCTTGTCGTCATCGCCCGACCGAGGATGTTCATGGACACCGCTCAGCCTCTGCCCGCCTACTACCGCCTCAAGCGACGCCTGCTCGCCGACATCGAGCGCGGCGAGTACGGCGTGGACGGCAGGCTGCCCACCGAGCACGACCTGTGCGCGGCGTACGGCCTGAGCCGTACGCCGGTGGCGCGGGCCCTGTCGGAGCTGGCGGCCGAGGGGGTCGTGGTCCGGCACCGGCGGCGCGGCACCTTCGTGAACCCCGACTGGATGCGAGCGCTGAGCGCGGCGCCGGAGGTCTCGGTGATCACCTGTGACCAGGCGTGGGAGGACCAGCTGCGCGAGGCGGCGGGCAACGACCTGCGCCTGTCGATCACGTCGGCGCCGCTCGCCGAGCTGCGGGGGGTGTTCCGCCGGGCGATCGCCGAGGGGCGCGGGCCGGACCTGGCGCTGGTCGACTCGGTGTGGGTGGCGGAGTTCGCCGAGTCGCACATGCTCACCCGGATCGGCGAGCTGGACCCCGAATGGGCCGCCGACGAGCACGACGCCGACTTCCTGCCGCCCTTCGCCGACGCGTACCGCCTGGAGGCCGACGACATCGTGGCCGTGCAGGCCGACGCGGACGTCACCGGCCTGTGGTACCGCCGGGAGGCCCTCGACGCCGCCGGGGCGTCCCCGCCCGCCACGTGGCGCGACCTGCGCGCCCTGGGCCGTACGCTCGCGGAGGGGTTGCCCCGCGACCGGTACGCCCTGGTGATGCCCGGCGGCCCGGCCGCGACGGAGACCGCGACGTACGCGCTCGTCGGACTGCTCGCCGCCAATGGCGCGACCATCTTCACCCCCGAGGCGGTGACGCTGGACTCCCCCGCGACGGTCGAGACGCTGCGGTTCCTGCGCCGCCTCGTCGACGACGGGGTCCTGCCGGCCGAGGTGGTGACCTACGACCGGCACAAGGCGGCCCGGCTGCTGGCGGCCGGGCGCGCTGACCTGTTCGTCGGCGCGAGCTACCACGCCGAGCTGCTCGCGGCCGAGATCGGCGGCACGCTCGCCGAGGTCGCCGAGCGGTTCGGGTTCGTTCCGCTGCCCGCCGGACCGTACGGGCCGCCGGCGATCCTGTGCGGCGGCATGGTCTACTGCATCCCCCGCCAGGCGCGGAACCCTCACCTGGCGATGCGGCTGCTGCGCGCGGCCACCGCGCCGAAGCGGCTGGCGGACCTGTGCGCGGAGACCGGCCAGCTCCCGCCGCGCCGCAGCGTGCTGGACGCCATGGCGCCGGTGTCGCCGTTCCACGCCCAGACCGCGGCGCTCCTCGAGCACGCGGTCGTACGACCGTCCTCGCCGGTGTACGCCTTGGTTTCCGCGCAGCTTCAGGTGCTCCTTGAGGGCGTGCTCACGCGGCGTTGGACCGCGGCGGCCGGCGTCGCCCTGGCGGCCGACCGGATCAGCGCCATCACGGGCCTCCCGGTCGTCCGCGGCTGACCTGGGTACATGATCGTCCGACGGCCGGGCCGGTAACGCGTTCGTAACCCATTGGGCCATAGCCCTTGACCTGGAACGCTCCAGCATCCAGATTTGCCACATCACAGTGGCAAATCCCCCTGGAGGGAGCGCAGATGCGTCGGAAATCGGCCTTCGTGATGACGGCGGTGATGGTCGCGGCGACGGTGAGCGCCTGCGGCAGCGGCGGGTCTTCGGACGGCAAGACGATCAAGGTCGCGTACCAGAAGTTCGGCAACTTCATCGGCGCGGACGTGCTGTTCAAGAAGATCAAGCCTGTCTTCGAACAGCAGAACCCCGGGTACAAGCTGAAGCTCATCCCCATCGAGGCGGATGAGAACTCCTACTACACCAAGCTCAACCTGATGCGGCGTTCCCCGAGCACCGCACCCGACGTCGCCTACGAGGACACGTTCTTCGTCAACTCCGACGCCCAGGCGCGCTTCCTGATGCCGCTGGACGACAAGTTGCAGTCCTGGCCGGACTGGTCGCAGTTCGTCGACGCCGCCAAGGTGGCGGGGCAGGCCTCCGACGGCCACACCTACGGCATCCCGATGGGTACGGACACACGCGGCCTCTGGTTCAACAAGCAGATCTTCGCCAAGGCCGGGCTCCCGGCGAACTGGCAGCCGAAGACCTGGAACGACGTGCTGGCCGCGGCCCGGCAGATCAAGGCCAAGGTCCCCGGCGTCATCCCCCTCAACGTCTACGCGGGCAAGGGCGTCGGCGAGGCCGCCTCGATGCAGGGCTTCGAGATGCTGCTGTACGGCACCGGCGACAAGCTGTACGACGACCAGACCAAGAAGTGGACCGCGCCGAGCAAGGGCATGGGCGACTCGTTCAACTTCCTGAAGACGGTCTTCTCCTCCGGCCTCGGCCCCACGCCGCAGCAGGCGCTCGACCCGCACTGGAGCGACAACGTCGCCGGGCAGGAACTGCCCAAGGGCAAGATCGCCATCGACCTGGACGGCTCCTGGCTGCCGCAGGCGTGGATCCCCGGCGGCGCGAACCCCTGGCCGCAGTGGTCGAGCACGCTCGGCACCGCCCCCATGCCGACCCAGAACGGGCAGGCGCCCGGCAAGGTCACGATGTCCGGCGGCTGGCTGCTGTCCATCGGTGCCCGCACCAAGCAGGCGGCAGCGGCCTGGAAGCTGGTGCAGCTCGCCATGAACAAGGAGAACTCGCTCGAGTTCTACGTCAAGGCGACGCAGGTGTCGGTGCGCAAGGACGTCGTCGACGACCCGAAGTACGTCGAGGGCAACCCGACCCAGAAGTTCTGGACCGACCTGGTGTCCGTCACCCAGTACCGGCCCGCGTACAGCGTCTACCCACAGATCTCCAACCAGCTGCAGGCCGCGACCGAGGCCGTGGTGACCAACCAGGGCTCCCCGCAGTCGGCGATGAACGACTTCGCCAATCAGGTCAAGCAGATCGCCGGCCCGGACAAGGTGGAGGCGAAGCCCTGATGGATCCCATGCGCTCCATGGGCGAAGGGACGCCCTGATGGTCGCAGTGGACCTGCCCGAGCGCACCGTCACCCGCCGCCCGCCCGCCCGGCGCGGGCGGCGGGCCGTCGGCCGAGCGCTGCCGCTGTTGCCCGCGTTCGGCCTGCTGGCGCTGTTCTTCGTCGGGCCGATCCTGTGGTGCGTCTACGCGTCCTTCACCGACATCGCGCTGACCGGCGCGGGCGCCAGCAGTCCGCACCTGGTGGGCCTGCGCAACTACCGGCAGATGTTCTCCGACCCGCAGTTCACCAAGTCGCTGTGGCTGACCGTCGTCTTCGTCGTCGGCTCGGCCGTCGTCGGGCAGAACCTCGGCGGCCTCGCGCTCGCGCTGCTCATGAACGGCCGCCGCCGGATCGTCCGCTCGGTCGTCGGCGCCATCGTGGTGGGCGCGTGGGTGCTGCCGGAGCTGGTCGCGGCGTTCATGTGGTACGCGTTCCTGTCCGACCACGGCACGCTCAACGCGATCCTGCACGCCGTCGGCCTGCACGGGAAGAGCTGGCTGTACGCGAGTCCACTGCTGGCGGTGACGATCGCCAACGTCTGGCGCGGCACGGCGTTCTCCATGCTCGTCTACTCCGCCGCGCTGTCGAACGTGCCGGACGAGCTCCTGGAGGCCGCCGCGGTGGACGGCGCGTCGGCGTGGCAGCGGCTGCGCCACATCACGATGCCGCTGATCCGGCGGGCGATGCTGACCAACCTGATGACGATCACACTGCAGACCCTCGCGGTCTTCACACTGATCTTCGCCATGACGGGCGGCGGCCCCGGCACCAAGAGCCAGACGCTGCCGATCTTCATGTACCAGGAGGCGTTCAAGTTCTACCACCTGGGTTACGGCGCGGCGCTCGCGATCGTGCTGCTCGCGGTCGGCGCGGCGTTCTCCCTGGTGTACCTGCGTGCCATGCGAAAGGAGCTGTGACGATGGCGGTCGCCTCTCCCACCGCCCCGAACCGGCGCAGCGCCGCCGTCGCCGCGTACGCGGTGCTGGTCCTGGTGGCGCTGGCGTTCCTCGCGCCGTTCGGATGGTTGTTCCTCGCGTCGGTCTCCGAAAGCCCGCCGCTGGACACGTCCATCCCCGACCATCTGACCCTGCGCAACTTCGCCGACGTGCTCACCGGCGACAACCTGCACTCGCTGGCCAACAGCCTGGTGCTGTCGATGGGCTCGGCGCTGCTGACGCTGCTGCTCGGCGCGCCCGCGGCGTACCCGCTGTCGCGCTACAGCCGCCGGTTCGGCCGCCCGATCCTGCTCGGGCTGCTGTTCGCCACCGGGCTGCCGGTCACGGCGATCATGGTCCCGGTGTACGGCCTGTTCGTCCAGTTGAACCTGCTCGACTCGACCCCGGCCACCGTCCTGTTCCTCACCGCGATCGGGCTGCCGATGGCGATCTGGATGCTGAAGAACTTCATGGACGAGGTGCCGATCTCCCTGGAGGAGGCGGCGTGGGTGGACGGGGCGTCCGGCCTGCGGGCGCTGGTGCGGATCGTGCTGCCGCTCATGGTGCCGGGCACGACCGTGGTGTTCACGTTCACCTTCGCCCTCACCTGGGGGAACTTCTTCGTCCCGTTCATCCTGCTCATCGATCCCACGAAACAGCCGGCCGCAGTAGCCATCTTCCAGTACTTCGGAGGAGCGGGAGCGTACTCCTCCTACGGACTGCTGGCCGCCTTCTCGATCCTGTACTCGCTGCCCGTCGTCCTGCTGTACACCGTGGCCCAGCGCACGCTGGGGAACGCGTTCGCACTGCAGGGCGCCGTCAAGGGCTGAGCCGGAGGAAAAGCCTTCATGCGCATCGCCGCCATCGAGTCGACCGACCTGTTCGCCGGCTCGACGTCGCATCCCCGACAGATCGTCCGCGTGACGCTCACCGGGGCCGACTCCCCCCTGACCGAGATCCGGGTGTCGCTCACCGGCCCGGCCGTGACGACCCCCGAGCCCACGATCGTCTCCCGCCTCGACCCGGGCGAGACCCTGGTCGCCGAGGTCGGCGTACGGCTCGCCGAGCCCGTCACCGAGGGTGCCGTCCGCCGTGTCACCGCCGTCGCCGAGACGCTCGGCGCGCCGGAGGCCCGGGTGACGCTCGATGGCGACATCGTCGCCGCCGTCACCGGCTGGACGATGTGGATGGTCTCGCACTTCCACTACGACCCGGTGTGGTGGAACACCCAGGCCGGCTTCACCGAGACCTGGTACGACCTGCCGGCCGCGGAGGGACGCCGCCCCGAGGAGGTACGGACCGCGTTCGACCTGGTCCGTCTCCACCTGGACGCGGCCCGGCGCGACGACGACTACAAGTTCGTGCTGGCGGAGATCGACTATCTCAAGCCGTACTGGGACGTGTATCCGGAGGACCGCGCGGACCTGCGGAGGTTCCTGGACGAGGACCGGATCGAGCTCGTCGGCGGCAACTACAACGAGCCGAACACCAACCTCACCCACCCCGAGTCGACGATCCGCAACGCCGTCTACGGCATCGGCTACCAGCGCGACGTCGTCGGCGGCGACCCCCAGTCGGCGTGGATGCTCGACGTCTTCGGCCACGACCCGGCCTACCCCGGACTGATGGCCGACGCCGGGCTCACGTCCTCGGCCTGGGCGCGCGGCCCGTTCCACATGTGGGGCCCGAACCGGCACGTCGGTGACAACGAGCGCATGCAGTTCCCCGCCGAGTTCGAGTGGATCTCCCCCAGCGGCCGGGGCGTGCTGACCGCGTACATGGCCAACCACTACGGCGCCGGCTGGGTCATGGAGGAGCAGGCCAAGACCCTCGAAGAGGCCGCCGACCTGGCGTACGGCCAGTTCCGCGAGCTGCGCCCGGTCGCGGCCACGCGCAACGTCCTGCTCCCGGTGGGCGCCGACCACGTCGTGCCGTCCCGGTGGAGCACCCAGGTGCAGCGCGACTGGAACAAGCGGTACGTCTGGCCGCGGTTCGTCGTGGGCCTGCCCAAGGAGTTCTTCGCCGCCGTCCGCGAGGAGCTGGGCGAGCGCCGCGCGGTGCCGGTGCCGCAGACCCGGGACATGAACCCGGTCTATACCGGCAAGGACGTCTCCTACATCGACACCAAGCAGGCGCAGCGGGCCGCCGAGGTGGCGGTGCTCGACGCCGAGCGGCTGGCCACGCTCGCCACCCTGACCGGCGCGGCGTACCCGGCCGAGGCCGTCGACAAGGCGTGGCGGCTCCTCGCGTACGGGGCGCACCATGACGCCATCACCGGCAGCGAGTCCGACCAGGTGTACGTCGACCTGCTCGCCGGCTGGCGCGAGGCGTACGAGCTGGGCGAGACCGTCCGCACCGCCGCCCTGGACCACCTGGCGGCACGGACCGACACGACGGGCCCCGGCCACCCCGTGATCGTGGCGAACACCCTGTCCTGGGCGCGCGACGGCATCACCACCGTCCGGCTCACCTTCGACGAGCCGCGTCCCGGGCTGCGCCTCGTCGACGACGCCGGCGAGACCGTGCCGTGCCTCGCCGAGGGCGTGCGCACGACCGAGACCGGCGAGGTGGAAGAGGTCACCCTCACCTTCCTCGCCCGCGCGGTGCCGTCGCTCGGCTACCGCGTCTACCACGTCGTCGACGCCGACGAGCTGCCCGCGGGCTGGTCCCCGGGCTCCGGCACGGAGGCGGGCAACGCGGCGTTCGCGGTGACCGCCGACCCGGCGCGCGGCGGCGCCCTCACCTCGATCCGCGACCTGCGGACGGGCCGGGAGCTGCTCCGGTCGGGCGGGCTGGGCGGCGAGCTGTACCTGCAGGAAGAGCACCCCACCCACCCCGTCTGGGGCGAAGGCCCCTGGCATCTCCTGCCCGCGGGCCCCGGCCACGGCACCGGCGAACGCCGCGCCACCGTCCGCGTCGAGGAGTCGCCGATCGGCCGCCGCCTCGTCACCGAGACGACCCTGGACGGACTGACCGTCACCGGCGAGGTCCTGCTGTGGGACGGCGTCGACCGGGTGGACTTCCGCACCCACGTCGGCGGCTCGATCGGCCAGGACCACCTGCTGCGGGTCGGCTTCGACCTGGACGTCCCCGGCGGCCGCCCGGTGTCCGAGGTGGGCTTCGCCGCCATCGGCCGGCCCTTCGGGTTCCCGGACGCCGACAGCGCCGAGGACCTGTGGACGCTCGACAATCCGGCCCACACCTGGACCGCGCTGAGCGCCACCGTACGGATCGCGCTGACCGGTGACGACGGCTCCCGGCAGGAGCACGCCGTCGGGGTCGCCGAGGTGATCGGCACGGACGAGGGCGAGCCCGCCCGCACCGTGCTGGCCGCCCTGGCCGCCCAGGGCGTGACCGCGACGTTCAGCCGCCCCGACGGCCCGCGCTACGGCGCGCTCGACGTCGACTCGAACCTGCCCGACGCGCGGATCGTCCTCGGCGGCCCGGCGGACAACCCGTTCGCCGCCGAGGTCCTGGCGGCGGCCGGCCCGGCGTACGAGGCGGCGCTGGCCGAGCACGGCCGCGTCTTCGTGCCCGCCGCCCGCCCGCTGACCGAGATCTGGGTGCCGGGCGCGGACCTGCGCGACGTACGGGACCTGCCGGTGCTCATCGTCGCCGAGGTCAGTGGGCTGTGCGCCGACCTCGACGACGCGACGATCGAGGTCCGGCGGCCCGCCGGGCTGGACGGGTCCGACGCCCCGTACGACGGCCGTTCGATCGCGCTGCTGAACGCCGGCATGCCGGGCACGGTCGCCACGCCGGACGGCCGGGTGTACCTCAACCTGATGCGGTCCTGCAGCACCTGGCCGAGCGGGGTGTGGATCGACGGCCCGCTGCGCACCGCCCCCGACGGGTCGAGCCTGTCGTGGCAGCACTGGAACCACACCTTCGGCTACTCCCTCGTGGCCGGGGAGGGCGACTGGCGGGCGGCCGGGTTCGTCCGGGCCGGGCAGGAGTACAACCACGCCGTGCTCGCCCGGCCCGCGGACGCGCATCCCGGCGAGGCCGCACCCGCGGACGGCCTGCTGACGGTGCAGCCGGACAACGTCCTGCTGTCCGCCCTCAAGCCGGCCGGCAACCCCCTCGCGGCCGCCCGTCCCGGCCGGGTCGATCCCGCCGAGGGCGTGACGGTCCGCGTGTACGAGTCCGCCGGCCGCCCCACGACGGCCCGGATCGGCCTGTTCACCGGCGTCGCCGAGGCCGGCCGGACCGACCTGCTGGAGTCCGGTGGCGAAGCGGTGACGGTCGAGGAGCTCCGGCTGGGCGCCGCCGACATCGTCACCGTCCGCCTGCACCCGGCGGGCGGCGCGACGCCGGGCGGCTCCGCCCTCGCGCCGGGCACCGAACCGGTCCAGCCGGTGTTCGGACGCTACTGGCTGCACCAAAAGGGACCCGCTCCCCTCGGGAACCTCCCGACGGCGGTGCACCTGTCCCCGCAACGGCTCTCCCTGACGGGGTCCGGGCCGCTCCGGCTCACCGTCGCCGCCTCAGGTCCGGAGGCGGCCGGACGGGTCGAACTGGACGTCCCCGACGGGCTCAGCGTCACCGGCCCGGCGCTGGACTACCGGCTCGCGCCCGGCGAGTTCGCCGAGTACGAGCTGACCGTCGACGCGTCGGAAGCGGCTCCGGGCCTGTATTTCGTGGGCGCCCGGATCCGCGACGATCTCGGCCAGGTCATCGAGGACGTCGTCACCGTGCAGGTCGGCGCGGAACCATCGGGGGAACCACTGGAGGTCGCCCTGGCCTCCCCCGCGCCCCGGCTCCGGCCGGGAGACGACGCCGAGATCGCCGTACGGCTCCGCAACTCCGCCGCCGCGCCGATCCGCGGTGAGGCGCAGCTCATCAGCCCGTACGGCACGTGGGGCCCGGACCACGACGTCCTGATCACCCCGTGGACGCGAGGCTTCGAGGTGGCCCCGGGTGCCGAGACGACCGTGCCCTTCCAACTCCACGCGCCCCGGACGGCCAGGCCGGGAAGCTGGTGGGCGCTCGTACGCGTGACGTACTTCGGCCACGTGCACTACACGGAAACGATCGCCGTGGAGGTTGACGGCTGACGGCTCCTGCCGAGGGTTTTCGGGGTCGGAGAGCCCCGGGAACCCTCGGCGGACGGGAGCCGGGATCAACGGCCAAAGATCACACGATTTGACGAAACCGTTGCGTTTGATCGGAATTGTCGTTGTTACAGCGGGAAAGTGGCGGATAGAGCGACCGATTCGCAGCAGAGAAAGGTGGTGGGTCACATGTCCGCGCGTCCCATGGCCGGCATGGAGCAGCATCCCGACATAGCGGAGCTCCGCGCCCGGTACGACCGTGTCGCCGAGACGACATCCGCCCACGCGGTCGACGGTCTCACCTTCCTGAGCGGCCTGTACCTGGCCATCTCACCGTGGGTCATCGCGTTCCACAGCCGCACCGCGACGCTCACCGTGAACAACCTGCTCTGCGGGATCGCGGTCACGCTGCTGGCGGTGGGGTTCGCGTCGGCGTACGGGCGTACGCACGGCGTCGCCTGGGTCGTCCCCCTCATCGGCGTGTGGACGATCATCGCACCGTGGGTGGTCAGGGGGTCCTCGGCCACGGCGTCAACGGTCGTCAACAACGTCATCACCGGTGCCCTGATCTTCCTGTTCGGGATGGGCGCGGTCGGCATGGGGATGATGTCGAACAAGACCGCTCGGCGCCGGATGTAGACCTGCCCACCATCCGCCCGGAACGCGCGGCGGCGGACGGCAGGGCAAGTGGCCTGCTCTGGAGCGGCACATACTGGCCCTTTTCGGGCAGCACCCAAAACTCCTAATGTGCCGCTCATGAGCAGCGCATGGTTCGAGCGGCCGGTCCTGGACGGACGCCACGTCCGTCTGGAGCCACTCGGTCCCGAGCACGCCGAGGGACTCCTCGAGGCGGGCAAGGACCCGGAGATCTGGCGGTGGCTGAACGTCCGGCAGCCGGCCGACCTCGACGAGGCACGCCGCATGGTCGAGAACGACCTGGCCCAGACGGCCCGCGGAACGCGTCTGCCCTGGGTCCAGATCGACGCGGCCACCGGGGAGGTCGCCGGCACGACGTCGTACTACGAGATCGAACCGGCGCATCGCGGACTGTGCATCGGGCACACGTGGATCGGTGCCCGCTGGCAGCGGACGGCCGTCAACACCGAGGCCAAGCTCCTCCTGCTGGAGCGGGCGTTCGACGTGCTGGGCGCCAACCGGGTGGGCTGGCACACCCATCACCGCAACGAACGCTCACAACGGGCCATCGAACGCCTCGGCGCGCAGCGGGAAGGGGTGCTGCGCAGCCACCGCATCCTGCCGGACGGCTCCGTCCGGGACACCGCCTGCTACTCGATGATCTCCTCTGAGTGGCCCGGCGCCCGCGACCGGTTGCGCGCACGTCTCGGGAGGGGCTGAGCAGATGCGGACGGCCGCCGTGCGGGCTCCTTGCGGGAGACCTCACGGCGGCCGTCTCTCACGTGGCGGGGCGGGATCGGACTCCCGTCACCGCACGCTCATCGCCGGCGAGCGGCGGCGGTGCCTCCGAGCGTGGCCTCGTACTTGTCGATGGCCAGGCCGAGCTGGGCGTACTTCTCGCTGTAGGCGACCGGGTGGGCGCCCGGGGCCGTCGGCGGGCGGTTCGGGTCCTGGTACTGGTCACCGAGGTTGGAGAACACCGCGATGATGTAGTTGCGGCCGTTCTTGCCGGGCAGGTTCCGGACGATTCCGGCGTCGCTGCCGGAGTTGCTGACCAGGCCGGTCTTGTGGGCGAAGGTCACCTCGGCCTTGGCGTTGCAGGGCCGCACGTCGTGCTGGTAGGCGTCACCGTCGACCGTGACCGTGCCGTCCGCAGCGATCCACCGCTGCGGGACGACCTGCGGCATTCCGGGCGCCGGGTAGTCCGCGCCGCACCAGTTCGAGGTCGACAGAACGTCGTTCATGCCCTGGTCGGCGAGCTCCTTCTTGAAGAACTCACGCGACGAGGGGCTGAGCACGTCGGCGGTGACCGCATTGCCGTTCGGCGCGGTCCAGACGGTGCCGGGGGCGCCGTTGATGAGGGAGAGGAGCTTGGCGGTGTCGAGCGAGCTCATCGTCACCGGGTTGCTCCAGTGCCCGCCGTTGGCCGCGTTGGTCCCCTTGACCTGCAGCGTCTCCAGACCCAGGTCCTGGAACGTCTGGTTCAGGTCATCGACCGCGTTGTGATCCCACAGCATCTTCAGCAGCGCGCAGGAGGCGCCGTTGGAGGACCAGGTCAGCGACGCGTCGACGTAGTTGCGGATCGTGTCGCTGGTGGCCCCGCCGCACAGCGAGCTGACCGTGGTGGGGTTGTAGGCGTAGGTGTCGTCGAGCTTGATGACGCCCTTGTCGACCAGCCGCAGCACCCCGAAGTTGATCATCAGCTTCAGGACCGAGGCCGGGTAGGGCAGCATGAAGTCCGTCGAGGCGTTCTCCCGCCCCGGAACAACGTC
>NZ_JBFAJC010000042.1:0-97370 GCF_040655075.1 Actinoallomurus sp. NPDC050550
TGCACTGGAGACGGTGTGGGAGAGTAGGACACCGCCGGACATTCACATAGATCAGGAAAGCCCGCCAGGCTAACGCCGGCGGGCTTTCCTGCGTTTAAGGGGCCAATTCAGCCGTAGTTTTGTGTCCGAGTGCACGCCGGCCCGAATCGAAACTGTGCAGCGCCGCGCCGGTCGCCGCCGCGACGGTGACCTCGAAGATCTGGTCCTCGGTGTGCCCGGCAGCGGTGAGCCGGTCGATATCGGTGCCGGTGATCTTGTATGAGGCGTCGCGGACGGTTGTGGCGTAGGACTGCCACGATTCGGGAAGCGGGCCGCCGCTCGCGGCGGCCGCGCGCAACGCCGGGTCGGTGGTGCCGGGCGCGTCCAGCACCGTATGACGGAGGTTCTCCACGGCATCTCCGTGGTCGATGGTCTCGCCGCCGGCGAGCAGGAAGCGCGGGAAGCGGTAACCGAACCGGTGCAGCGCGCGGGTGCCGCTCTGCACGGACGGCGTGCAGCAGGTGGTAGGGGCCGAGTCAGCCTCCCGAAATCAGGTCGGAACCTAACATCATTCGATATGCCAGGCTAGGTCCATGACGACCCTCACCGGAGGGCCCGCGACCCGAGCCCTCACCGGCGCAGGCATCACCACGCTCGCCCAGGTCGCCGCGCTGAGTGCCACCCTGCGGTATATCAGGGTGATCGTGTGTCGGTGAGCGTAATATTGGCTCAGCTTCCAGCTGATTTTTGGGCTGTCCAATATGTCGGAGTCCGGTATCCGGGATCACAAGCCGTGGCCGAGCATCCTGACATCGCCGATGGTGCCAACTGTCAGTTGTTTGCATATGAAGTACTTAGACACTTCGGGCTTGAGGTGCCTGCGTTTCGATCGAGCGAGTTGTGGGCTGACACGGAGGCGACGAAACGCGTCTCGGCCGCCCGGCCGCTGGATCTGATCCTCTTCAACGCCACAAGCGACGCCTGGGGCGCTCATGTCGGCATCTGGGCCGGTCGTGATCAGATTCTTCACCTCAGTTCTGAGATCGGGCATCCGGCCGTGTGGCGCATGAATGACTTTGCTGCACGGGACCGGTACCGAACCGTGATTGGCATCAAGCGCGTCATACGCCTGGTTCATCCGGCGTAGGTGCCCGGGTCGGCGAGTCCGGTGAGTCTGGCGTTCGGGGAGGATACTCGGGTGTTCTACGAAGAAAAGCCATCCAGGCCATCCAGTGGATGAACGCCTGCCTTGGAGTGCACGAGTGCGATCTGTGCCCGACGGGCGAGGGCCCGGAGGGCAACGGAGAGGTCCGTATCCCGGGCTCGTCCGGGATTGCTTACGCGGCCCCTCGCCTGATCGGCCATTACGTCGGCGCGCACGATTGTCAGCCACCCCCGGTCTTCATCGACGCAGTTCTGGCCGTGGATCTCGACGAGTGGGCCGCCGCCCGCTGGCCCGAGGTTCCCTTCCCATGGATCCCGGCCGACGCCGAGCACTTGGACGAGTAGTACTGGCCCCGAGGTCGGCGGGCCGGACCGGGCCGTGACGTCGTCTCGGCCCGGTCCGTCGCCACTCGTCGCGCCGCGATGCGCGGCCGCGTTCAGCTCTGTGTGCAGGGAGGTGGGTCGGCCGGCGGCTCGGCACCCTTGGGGATCGCGGGAAGCTCGGCGTGCTTCACCGTGTATCCCTTGCCGGAGTCGTACGTCGTGAACGGCGCGGGTGCCAGGCCCATGCGCAGGCAGCGGCCGTCGACGGCGCCCCAGGAGAAGCCGATCCGGTCGTACCGGTGGCCGCGCGGGTCGGCGTAGACGCTGAAGGCCATGCGCGTGCCGTCCGCCTCGCCGATGACGCCCTTGCTGGTCCCGGACACGACCGCGAAGGGGCCCGCGGTCATCAGGTAGTCGACCTTCACGGTGCCCCAGTAGTGCCGCACGACGCCGTTCGAGTCCGGAATGGGGTGATCGAACCGTACGGTGCCGTGAGCGGCTCCCATAATCATCTTCTTGCCGTCGAACCGGAACGCGTTGCCGTGCGCGTCGACGATGAACCGCCGGAGGGCGTTCTCCGGGTCGAGCGGGTATCTCACCCAGGCGTCACCGGTGACGTGACCTTCCTTGGGGGACGCAGGGGCGGCGTGCGCCGTGGCGCCCGTCAGCAGGACGATGCCGCCGATCCCGGCCGCCGCGACCCGGGCGTACAGATGTGCCATTTACGGCTCCTCGAGAGCGTACGGGCCGTGTTGCCCGTGTCTCGAAACTCGCAGAATGCGCGGTCTCCGGCCTCACCCGGACGATCGAGCTCGCTGGCCCGCCGGTGGAGGCCCGATTCCCCCGCCCGGGGGAGCCTGGACGACCAATGGGCGTGGCCGCACAATCGGGTCCGTGAACAGTAGGACGAAGTGGCACCTGTCCGATGTGGAGCTGGACGCGCTGGCCCGGCGGGCCCTCGGTGCGGGCGTGACGGCGTCGACCGAGCTGACGGACGGGTTCGCCAACGCGGTGTGGAGGCTCGCCCTCGACGATGGCCGCGAGGTGGTGCTCAAGCTGTCCCCGCCTCCGGAGCTGGAGCAGCTCAGCTACGAGCTCAACCTCCTGCGTATGGAGGCCGAGGCCTACGGGCTGGCCGTGGCGGCGGGCGTACCCGTGCCGACGCTGCTGAGCGCGGTGTTCGACGACCCGGTGCTCGGCGGGGACCATCTGCTGTTCGACACGCTCGACGGCGTCTCGTGGAACAACCGTCAAGCCGGTCGACCTCACCGCGACGCCGCGGATCCAGGCCATCATCGACCATGAACGCGCGTTCTGGGGGCGACCCGCTGGCGGAGTTCGTCACGCCGACCGTCTTCGGCGACCTACGGGAGGATGACTCGCTGCTGGTCGGCTATCGCGAGGTGACGCCGCTGGAGCTGACCCCGGCGGCCATCGTCCGGTTTGATCTCTACCGGGCGTACCTGTACCTGATCCTCCTGATCGAGAACGGACCCCGGCAGTATCCGGAGGAGGAGTACGCGCGCGTGCGCGACCTGGCCACCGTCTGGCTCACGCGGGTTCTCGACCGTCTCTCCGTCCGCCGCGGCTTCTAGGGCGCTTCGGGACCAGCGAAGTACTGCAATAATCTTGCTATTGCAAACTCTTTGCAAGAAGCTGAAGGCTCTGCCGCCGCCCAGACGTGGAGCCTCGCCATGCCCCATCTGCTGCCGGACAACGGACCGCAGCGCGCCATCGCCGCCACGAACTTCGTCAACACCATCGGCAGCGGCCTTTATCTGACCGCCGGGGTCCTGTACTTCACCCAGGCGGCCCACCTGCCGGCGGCCGAAGTGGGTCTCGGACTCGGCATCGCCGGTTTCGTCTCGCTCGCCACGGGGATCGCCGTCGGCCACCTCGCGGACACGCGCGGAGCGCGGGGCGTCTACGCGACCACCCTCGTCGTCCGAGGACTGGCAACGGCCTGCTTCCTGCTCGCGCACAGCTTCTGGCCGTTCGTCCTCGCGGTGTGCGCGGCCACCGGGGCGCACGCGGCCGAGGACGCCGCGCGCAGTCCGCTCATCCGGCGTCACGGAGGGGACCGGCCTCAGGAGTTCCGCGCCTATCTGCGGGCCGTGACCAACATCGGCGTTTCCGTCGGCGCCCTCCTGGCGGGCTGGGTCGTGCAGGTGGGCACGCACACGGCCTACGAGCTGCTGGTCATCGGCAACGCGGTGACCGTCGGCGCCTCCGCGGTGTTCCTGGTCTTCCTGCCGCCGGTCACGCCCGACCGCGCCGTCGATGGCCCTCGCCGGCTCGCCCTGCGGGACCGGCCGTACCTGCTGATCACAGCGCTGAACGGCATCATGGCGATCCAGTTCAAGGTGCTCACCGTCGCCCTTCCGCTCTGGATGATCCAGGCCACGAGCGCCCCACGCTGGCTCATCTCGGGCACCATGCTCACCAACACCGTCATCGTCATCGCGTTCCAGGTACGAGCCGGCCGCGGCGTCGACTCTCCGACGGCCGGAGGGGTCGCCTACCGGAGGTCGGGTGTCGCCTTCCTCATCGCCTGCTCGCTGTTCTCGCTGTCCGCGGGGGTACCGGCATGGGCTGCCGCGACCCTGCTCATGACCGCGGTGGTGATCCACACGGTGGGCGAGCTGTGGCACTCCGCCGCGGGATTCGAGGTCTCCTTCGCCCTCGCCCCGGAGCACGCGACCGGTCAGTACCTAGGTGTGTTCGGCTTGGGCACCGGCCTGGCCGAGGCCCTCGGGCCGACCCTGCTCATCTCCCTGTGCATCACCTGGGGGCGCCCGGGGTGGTACGTCGTGGGAGCACTGTTCGCCGTGACGGGCCTGGCGGCACCGCTCGCCGTCCGCTGGGCGGGGCGCCATGAGCACGCGCGGCACGGTGAAGCCGCGGCAGCGGTGCTAGCCGCCTGAGCCGGTCCCGTCGCGGTGGCCGATGACCCGGAACCAGATCTCGGTGCAGGTGGTGATGGCGCGGGCCAGGTCGGGAACCGGCTGAGACGCTGCCTGGTAGAGGGCACGTTCGGTCATCCAGCACAAGGTGTGCGCCAGGGCGGTGGCGTCGGCCGGGCCGTCGCCTTCGGGGACGCCGGCGCGGACGAGAACGCCGGTCATCACCTCCGTGAAGGTCGCCACCGTGGCGGTCCACAGATCGCCGATCTCCGGGATCACGGCGGCGTAGTCGACGGCCGTGCGCATCACCCGGCCGTGCCGGCGCCACATGTCCGCGGTCCGGTCGATGGCGTGCTCGATGGCCTGGTGCGGCGGAGTGGTCTCGTCGTCGGGGAAGACGGTGGCGTCCTGGGTGAGCGTGTCGAGCGTACGGGCGACCAGCGCCGTCAGCACCTCTTGCTTGGAACCGAAGTAGAAGTACAACGACCCCCGCGAGATCCCGGCGCCTTTGGCGATGGCCTCGACGGTCATCGGCTCGACGCCGTCCCGCTCCAGCAACTGCTCGGTCGTGCGCAGGATCGCCTGCTCGCGCAGGTCGCCCTTGCGCGGGGTGTCGCGCCGCCTCCGCGCCGTCCGCTCCGTCGCCATGAGGCCGAGGATACTGCGATCGGCAGATAATAGACGCTGTGTTGAGAAAAATCTGCGCTGTGTAGAATCGGAGCTGTGTCGGAAGGAGCCGATCTCATGACCAGGACTTTTCTCATCACCGGTGTCAGCAGCGGCCTGGGGCGGGCGTTCGCGCAAGGGGCGCTGGACGCCGGCCATACCGTCGTCGGCACGGTCCGCAGGCAGGACGACGCCGACGCCTTCGCCCGGTCGGCGCCGGGGCGTGCGCACGCGCGGCTGCTCGACGTCACCGACGACAAGGCGGTGTTCGCGCTGGTCGAGGAGGTGGAAGCCGGCATCGGGCCGATCGACGTCCTGATCGCCAACGCCGGCTACGGCCTCGAGGGGGTGTTCGAGGAGACGCCGCAGGCGGACCTGCGCGCCCAGTTCGAGGTCAACGTCTTCGGTGCGGCCGCGACCATCCAGGCCGTCCTGCCGTACATGCGGGCCCGCCGCGCCGGCCACATCTTCGCCGTCACCTCCATGGGCGGGCTGATGACCGTGCCGGGGCTGTCCGCCTACTGCGGCAGCAAGTACGCGCTCGAGGCGATCGTCGAGACGGTGGGCAAGGAGGTCGCAGGGCTCGGCATCCGGGTCACCGCAGTCGAGCCCGGGTCGTTCCGTACCGACTGGGCGGGACGGTCGATGGTGCGCGCCGAGCGGTCCATCGCCGACTACGACGAGGTGTTCACCCCGCTGCGCGAGGCGCGGCAGGCCGCCAGCGGCCGTCAGCTGGGCGACCCGGCCAAGGCCGCGGCCGCGATCCTGCGGGTTCTGGGCGCGCCTGACCCGCCCGCCCACCTGGTCCTCGGCTCCGACGCGCTGCGCCTGGTCGCCGCCGGCCGCGCGGCGGTCGACTCCGACATCCGCGCCTGGGAGGACCTCTCGCGCTCGACCGATTTTCCCGACGGCCACCAGATCCGCTGACGCCTGCCGGCCGAGGAGTTCGCGGAGTTCAACGCCCATCTGGCCGGCCCGATCGACGAGGTTCGGGAGTTCCACGCTCCCGGCTACGGGCCGCTGGCGGTCCGGATCGCCGAGGCCGCCGCGGGCCGGGAGTCCGCCGCCGAGGTGCTGGCGATGCTGTCGATCGCCGGCGCGGACACCTGGATCGGACTGGACCGGGCGTTTCGCACCTTCGCCGTGATGTACGGCGACGGTGGTCGTGCGTGCCGCCAACGCGGCACTGCATACCGAACCCGACGCCGTACCGGTCGCTCAGCTGTGGGAATGGCTGTCCGCCGACGCGCCTCGGCACGTACGGCTGGGAGCCTATGAGCGGCTGCGCGCATCGGGCACCTGGACCCGCGTGCACGTCGACCTGTACCTGATCGCCGCCCGTGACGCCGACCTCGGTGACCGGGCACACGCCGATCTGATCGCCTGGTCGCGAGGTGCCGCTGCGACCGCTTACCGCATGCCGCCGGAGAAGCTGCCGAAGCTCGAATCTCTGCTGGACACGGCCGAACCCGTGGTCGGAGCCGAGCAGGCCCACGACTGCGCCGGCATCTCGGCGGCGCGCAGCGGTTCCCGTTGGACGCGCCGGGATATGAGGCCTCAGGCACGCGGCGTTCGCCGATCGGGCCGCGACGGCGATCCTCGAGAACCGGTCCTCTGGATCACGGCGGCCCAGATCATCAGGGGCCGGAACAGCGCGAGCTAGATCATCCGGGGGCAGGCCATGACGGCGGGCAGACGCTCCGCCCCAAGCGTGCCGCCCGGCCGGGCGACGGCACGCCGGCCGGTGAGCGGTGCGTTAGGCCGACGACGGCACGCCGGCCGGTGAGCGGTGCGTCAGGCCGAGGTGGCCCGGACCGCCTCACGGATCAGGTCGGCCACGTCCGTCGGACGGGACACCGCGACCGCGTGCGAGGCGCCTTCGACCTCGACGATGGTCGCGCCTGCCCGCTTGGCGCCGAACCGCTCGACCTCGGGGTTGATCGCCTGGTCGGCGGCGGCGACGAGCGCCCAGGAGGGCTTGGTCTTCCAGGCCGCCATGGCCGCGGTCTCGGTGAACGCCCCGGCCGCGAGCGGTCGCTGCGCCACCGCGAGGACCTTGGTGACCTCGGCGGGGACGTCCGCGGCGAAGACCTCCGGGAAGGCCTCAGCGGCGATCGTGACCTCCACGGCAGGGTCGCCGCCCTCGACCGGGTAGGTCGCCTGCCGCAGGTTGTCGCCCAGCGGCGAGGCGGGGAAGCGTCCCTGCAGCTCGCCGAGGCTCTCTCCCTCGTCGAGCACGTACGCGGCGACGTAGACGAGGCCGATGACGTTGTCGGTCGCTCCGGCCACGGTGATGATCGCGCCGCCGTAGGAGTGGCCGACCAGCACGACGGGGCCGTCGATCTGGGCGGCCACGGAGGCGATGTACGCCGCGTCGGAGGCCAGGCCTCGCAGCGGGTTGGGCGGGGCCACGACGGGAACGCCGTGCTCCTGGAGCTCGGCGATGACGCCGGACCAGCTGGCGGCGTCGGCGAACGCGCCGTGCACGAGGACGACCGTGGGGGTGGTGTTCGCGGTCATGGGAAGGGCTCCTTGCAAGGGTTCTCGGCGCTGAATCGCGCGCCGTCCAGAGTTCGATGCCGCCTGGCCGGGCGGCAGGTGGTCAGGAGTGCAGCGCCTCGTGAAGGAACTCGCCGGCCTGCTGCGTGGCCGCGATCGCGGCGTGCGTCTCGCGCATCGCATTGACCATGACGAAGTCGTGGATGATCCCCTGGTAGCGGACGGCGGTGACGGGGACGTCGGCGGCGCGCAGCTTGGCGGCGTACGCCTCGCCCTCGTCGCGGAGCACGTCGGCCTCGGCCACGATGACCAGCGCCGGCGGCAGCCCGGCGAGCTCGTCCAGGCTCGCGCGCAGCGGCGACGCGGTGATCTCTGCGCGCTGGGCGGGGTCGGTCGTGTACTGGTCCCAGAACCACTTCATGCCGTCGCGGCTCAGGAAGTATCCGGTGGCGAACTGCTCGTAGGAGCCGGTGTCGAAGTTCGCGTCGGTGACGGGGTAGAACAGCAGCTGCGCGGCCAGCTTCGGGCCGCTGCGCCGCTTGGCCAGGATGGTGGTCGCCGCGGTCATGTTGCCGCCGACCGAGTCGCCGGCCACCGCGATGCGGGCCGGGTCGAGGCCGTGCTCGGTGCCCTGCTCGGAGATCCACTGCAGTGCGGTGTAGATCTCCTCGATCGCGGTGGGGTACTTCGCCTCGGGGGAGAGGCTGTAGTTCACGAAGACCGTCGCGGCCTGGGACCGTACGGTGAGCTCGCGGACGAGCCGGTCGTGGGTGTGGGCGTTGCCGAACACCCAGCCCGCGCCGTGGACGTACAGGACCACGGGCAGGGTGCCCTGGGCGCCGGCCGGGCGGAAGATCCGGATCGAGACCGTGCCCGACGGTCCGCCGGGGATGGTGAGGTCCTCGACGTCGGCGTCCGGCACGGGGACGTCGCCGTCCTGGACGGAGTCGACGGCCTTGCGCCCTTCGACCGGCCCGAGGTCGTACAGGAACGGCGGGTTCTTGGTCGCCTCGACGAACGCCTGTGCGGCCTCTTCAAGGACGGGCTTGATGGTGGACATGCTGACCTCTTCCATGCGCATGCGTGCCGCCGGTGGACGGCTCATGCCGCTCAGCGTCCCAACCCGCGCGTCCCGGACGCATCAGTAAGTTGACGGGCCTCTTCAGCGGACCGTCGGCGTCAGTGCCAGGCGGTAAGTCCGGCGTCAGCGCCGGGCGGCCAGGGCGTTCTCGAGGAAGAGGCCGCCCTGCCGGACGGCGGCCAGGGTCGGTGGGCTGTCCCGCAACGCGGTGAGCGAAGCGAAGTCGTGGACGGTGCCCAGGTACCGGACGGAGGTGACCGGCACGCCCGCCCGCAGCAGCCGGCGCGCGTACTGCTCGCCCTCGTCCCGTACGACGTCGGCCTCCGCCGAGACGATCAGGGCGGGCGGCAGCCCTCGGAGGTCCTCCGTCGTCGCCCGCAGCAGTGAGGCGGTGGGCTCGGCGAGTTCGTCCTCGTCGTCGGTGTACTGCTGCCAATACCACTCCAGCGCCGTACGTGTCAGCAGGTAACCGGACGCGAACTGCCGCTGCGACGCGGTGTCGCAGCGAGGATCGGTCATCGGGTAGTACAGCAGTTGCGCACGGATGCGCGGACCGCCGCGCTGCTTGATCATCATCGTGAGCGCCGCGGCCATGGTCGCGCCCGCGCAGTCCCCGGCGACCGCCAGTCTCCGGCCGTCGAGTCCCAGGTCGTCGGCGTGCTCGGCCACCCAGGTCAGCACCGCGTACGACTCCTCGATCGCGACCGGGTACCGGGCCTCGGGGGTCCGGGTGTACTCCGGGACCACGAACGCGGCACTGCTGCGGGCGGCGAGTTCACCGATGATCCGGGCATGGGTCCGCGCGTCGCCGAGCATCCACCGGCCTCCGTGGACGTAGACGACGGTCGGGAGCGGACCGGTCGGCCGGACCGGCCGGAACACCCAGAAGCCGGCAAGCCCGGACGGCCCCACGGGCGCCACGCGGAACTCGGCCTCGACCCCGAGGTCGTCGTGCGGGTGGCCCTGGGCCTCCAGGAGCGCCTGGCGTCCGTCGTCCGGGCCGAGCTGGTGCAGGTACGGCGGCGCCGCCGAGGCGTCGACGAGCCTCTGGACCAACGGATCGAGGACAACGGCGGGACCCTCGGGAGCGCCTCCGTCCCTGTGGGGCTCGGTTCTCACGCGCGCACCTCTCGTTCGTCCGGCGGTCACAGGTCGTCGAAGAAACCGCGGAGCTGGTGACGGCTGCTCACGCCCAGCTTCGGATACACGTTGTACAGGTGCGAGCTGACCGTGCGCGGAGACAGCATCAGCTGCTCGGCGATCTCCCGATTGCGCAGGCCCTGCGCTGCGAGCCGTACGATCTGCCGTTGCTGGGCGGTCAGTTCGGACAGCGGGTCGACCGTGGTGGGGGAGGCGGCGACGCCGCTTGCCCGCAGCTCACCCCGTGCCTCGTCGGCGAGACCGGCCGCGCCGAGCCGGGTGAACGACTCCAGCGCCGTCGCGAGGAGCGGGCGGGCGTCCAGGGGCCGTCGTCTCCTGCGCAGCCACTGCGCGTAGTGCAGCCGGGCCAGCGCGCGGGCCAGGGGCCACTCGTCGCCGGCCGGGTTCACGACGGCGAGCCGGAAGTGGTGTTCGGTCTCCTTCGGGTCGCCGACGAGGGCGGAGGCGTGGTGCAGCAGCAGCGTCATCCGGGTCGTCGGCCGGGGGCCGACGGCCTCCCGCACCGCGGCGACAACGGGCCCGACCTCCTCCTGCCGGCCCGTCCGCTGGGCCACCGCCGCCAGGTCGGCGATGGACCGAGGCGACAGGAAGTGGTGCAGGGGCGCGCCGTCCTCCTCGAACAGGAGGCGGAAGTGGCGGAACGCGTCGTCGAAGTCGCCCGCCGCCACGGCCGCGGTGCCCGCCGCCCGCAGCAGATACGCGTGGGTGGCACGGTTCTCCTCCAGACCGATGGCGGTCCACGCCGGATCCTCCGGCATCCCGCCGCCCGCCGGCTGCCCGCGCAGCGCGCGCAGGGTGACCCGCAGCGCCTCCACGTCGACCTCGACGTGCCGCCACTTGTGGACGGCTGCGAGGGTGCCCGCCTCGCCCAGCAGCTCGTCGGCCTCCGCCCAGCGCCCCGTGTCGATCAGCGCCGAGGTCATCGGCACGAGAGAGTGCGCGCTCACGCCCATCGAGCCGTACGCGCGGAGCACGTCGAACACCTGCCGGAAGGAGGTGACGCACAGGTCCGTCTCGTCGGCCAGCCAGGCGACCCCTGCCAGTCCGTGCAGGCGGGTGATCTCCGCCATGCCGGTCGACGGGTGCGGAGGGTTCCGCCGTTCGAGGTGCCGCAGCAGGGAGGGGGCGTGGGCGGCCGGGTCGGCCTGGGCCACGACCACGGCGCTTATCGACTCGGCGGCGTCGGCCCCGGTCAGTTCGGTGTAGGGCGTGGCGGCATCCCCGAACTCGACCCCGTCGAGAAGGTGGGCGAGCGGCCGCCTCATCTCCGGCAGCCCCGACTGATACGCGACCGCGCTGACCACGGCGGCGAGGGCGAGCGTCGTGCGGCCGTCCGTCGGCGGACGGTGCTCGAGCGGCCAGATCATCAGCTGGAACGCCTCGCGCTGGCGGGCGAACAGCGACAGGGCCGTCCCGGCCCCGCACGCCGCGACGCCGAGCAGGTCCGGGTCCCGCGTCAGCGTCGTCACCTTGTCGTACAGCTCGCGGGCCCATGACGGGTCGCCCGCGTTCTGGACGGCTCTGATCGCCTTGGCGTACCGCCGCGCCCGGTCCTCGGCCGCCGGGCTGCACTCGGCGGACCGTTCCAGCGCCCGTGCCGCCGCGAAGAAGCCGCCGCGTCGCTCGTCGAGATCCGCGGTCTCCTCCAAGGCCGCCGCGACGGACTCGTCCGGTCCGATGCGCGCGGCGGCCAGATGCCACGCCCGGCGTGCGGGATCGTGGTCGAGGGCGTTCGCGAGGTCGGCGTGCACCTGCTGCCGCAGGTGCACGGGGGCTCCGTGATAGGAACCCGCGCGAACGAGCGGATGCCGGAAGGCGACCCTGCCGCCCGCGATGGTGATGAGACCGGCGTTCTCCGCGGGCGCCCACATTCCCAGGTCGGACCCTGCCCCCGCCGCGGCCATGATGGTCCCCAGGTCCTCGTCGTCCGAGGACGCGGCCGCATAGACGATCAGCCGCTGGGTGGCGGCCGGCAGCGCCCGGAGCCGGGCCGCGAACATCTCCTGGATGCGCTGGGTCTGGGGCAGCCCGCCGCCGGGCAGCGCCTGGCCCTCACGTACGGCGCGGCACAGTTCGATGATGGCCAGGGGGTTCCCGGCGGCCTGTTCCAGGACGTCGACCCGCGCCCGGCCGGTCGGCGGCTCCGGCTGGGTGTCCAGCAGGCGTGCGGCCGCCGGGCGGGTCAGCGGCCCCAGGGTCAGTACGGGCAGGTCCGGGACGAGACCGTCCGGGGCCGTGCGCCCCCGTGCCGCGATCAGCACCGTCACGGCCTCGGTCGCCAAGCGGCGCATCACGAAGCCCAGGACGTCGAGGGAGTCGGCGTCGACGTGCTGGACGTCGTCGACGATCAGTAGGACGGGCAGGCGCCGGGAGACTCCGGTCAGGAGGTTCAGAACGCCGAGGCGGAGCAGCATCGGGTCGTGCGGCCGGGCGGCGGCGACCATCCCGAACGCCGTCTCGAGCGCCTCTCGCTGGTGCTCGGGGAGGTCGCCGATCTCGGACAGCAGGGGGACGAGCAACTGGTGTAGGGCGGCGAACGACTGCTCGGCCTCGGCCTCACACCCCCGCGAGGCCAGGACGAGGTCGCCGATCTCCCGCGCGTGGTCGACCGCGGCTGTGAGCAGCGCCGTTTTCCCGCTGCCCGCCTCCCCGAGCAGCAGCATCGTCCGCGGTCCGCTCCGCCCCGCGTCGATCGCGTCGAGGACCTGGCCGACCTCGGCCCGCCGTCCCACCAGAGACGTCGTCCTGCCGGGGCGGCGTTCGGCCCCCCGCCCCTCGTCCGCGCGGTCGACGGGCGCCCCTGGCCAGGAGGAATCCCGGCCAGGGGCGACGGTGCCGCCGATCGGTTCGTCCATGCTGTGCCCCCGGTCGTACCAGTGCCCCGCAACGTCGACCGTTGCGTTCGGCATGTCCCGGTATTGTGCCAGTTGCGGGGTTTTGGGGTATTTCTGCGGAACGCAGGTTGCATTCACCCGTTCCAGCACGCGGCTCTTGCGCCGGGCGGTCAGCGGGCCGGCGCGGCGGAGGCCCCGGGGGAGGCCTGCGGGCCGAACGCGGTCAGGAACCGGTTGCGGAAGGCGTCCATCCGCCAGACCGGGGAGTGCGGGCCGGGCCGGAGACCGTCCTGCCAGCCCCACCCGGAGATACGGTCCAGTACGGCCGGGTCGCGGGCGACGATCGTGATCGGCACGTCCCGGTCGGCGCCCGGCCCGGTGACGAGCGGAGTGGGCTGGTGGTCGCCGAGGAAGACGAGCACCAGGTTCTTGTCGCCGTAGGTCTCCACGTAGGAGATGAGGGTGTTCAGGGAGTACTCGATCGAGCCCCGGTACGCCGCGCGGATCCGGGACAGGCTGCGCCAGACGGCGTCCGGCCGGTCGCCGGCCGCGGCGATGGGGCCGAAGACCGACCCGTCGCCGACGCTCTTCCAGTCGACGAGCCGGGGCGTGGGAGCCCAGGGTGCGTGGCTCGAGACGAGCGGGAACTCCGCCATCACCGGGGCACGGTGCGGGGCCGCGAGCTCGGAGCGCTGGAGGACCGCGAGGGAGTACTGGTCCGGGGGAGTACCCCAGTTGAACGGCGGCCCGTGGTACCCCATGTTCCAGTGGTCGTAGATCCGCTCGTAGCCGTAGAACGACGAGCCCTCCGGCCAGGGGCGGGTGTTCCCCGGCTCCATGGCGACGGTCCGCCAGCCCGCGCGCCGGAAGGCCATGCTCAGGGTGAAACGGCTCCCTTTGACCAGGGTGTCGTGGCGCTGCTGGTTGTCGACCCACAGTCCGGACAGCAGCGTCGCGTGGGCCAGCCAGCTGCCGCCGCCCGCCGTCGGTGAGGTGAGGAAGGCGCTGCGCGCGCCGAACCCGGCCGCGGCCAGCCGGCGGGTCCCGGCGTCGAGGACCGCGTCGACCTGCGGTGCGTACGTCGGGTCCTCGACCGCGTCGCGGCCGTAACTTTCGACGAACGCCAGGATGACGTCCTTGCCGCGCAGCCCGGTCAGCAGGTTCCGGCCCGGGGTGCCGCGGAACGCGTCGGCGGCCTCCTCCCGGGCGAACGTCTTCCTGTCCCGCAGGCCGGCGAGCACCTGCTGCGAATGGTCGTACGCGTGCCCGGCGACCGGCACACCCGGCACGATCCGTACGCCGAGGACGGCGAAGGCCACCCAGGCGACCGTGAGCACCGCGACGGTGCGGGTCGCGGCGACCTTGTGGCGGACGAGCCCGCGGCTCAGGCGCAGTACCGACCTCGCCGCGAGCACGAGCAGGCCGGCGGCGAGCACCGCGATCGCCGCGACGGCGCCGATCGCGCCGGCCTGCCCGGCCGACGTCCGGACGAACTCCAGGCCGGCCGAGAACAGGGGCCAGTCGTACGCCGGGTTGAACGGCCGGGCGAGAACCACCGAGAAGCCCAGGTCGAGCAGCTTCACGATGGCGAGCAGGCCGACGGCGACTCCGAGGAGCGCCGCCACCACCCGCCGCGCCCGCGCCGGCAGGACGAGGACGAGGGCGGCGCCGACAAGCCCCTCGAGCGGGATACGGACGAACGCGGCCGGCGTCAGGTGACCGAAGTCATCCGGGATCAGGAGGGCCGACACCACGAACACGCAGGCCAGCGCGGTGGCCACCCGGCCGGCGACGGGATGCGCCGCCCGCCGGCGCGGGCGCCCGCCTTCTTCGCCGCCGCTCTCGTCGCGGTCGTTCCGGTCGCCGTCGTCCTCGGTCGCGTTCTGCGTCAGGGGCTCTTCCGGGTCATCGGCGTCCGGGCGGGCCGCGTCGTCACCGGCGTCCGCGCGGCCCGTGCCATCATCGGCGACGGCGCCGACAGGCTGGTTCTCCGAACCGTCCTCCGGTGTCGAGCCGTTATCCGGTGTCGGACGGTCGTCCGGCGGGTTCTCCGAACCGTCCTCCCGCGCCGAACTGTCCTCCCGCGCCGAACCGTCGGCCGGCGCCGAACCGTCGGCCGGCGCCGAACCGTCGGCCGGCGCCGAACCGTCGGCCGGTGTCGGACGGTCGTCCGGTGCGGGACGTCCGTCCGTGGCCACCCGTGCTTGAGCCGTCGGCCGGCGGAAACGCGTGAAGAACGACACTCCACAGCTCCTCAGTGGGGAGTCCGGTCAAATCGGGCATCGGCGCCGGCCCGTACCGGGCGTCGGACGGCGGCGCCGACTATATCCACGGACGGCTTCCGGCGGTGGTCCACGCGTCGATCCCCGCATCGCCCTTCCGACGCGGCAGCGGGCGTACGGTCCGCACCCGCGTGAGTCTCGGCCATGCCCTCACCAGGGCCGGCCACAGCAGCACGCCGGCACCGGGCAGGCTCGCGACGAAGGAGAGCACCCCGTACACCACCGCGATGGTGAGGCCCTGGGCGGCGCCCAGCCCCGCCGTGCCGAACGCCAGCGCCGCCATTCCTTCGCGCGGTCCCCATCCGGCGACGTTCACCGGCAGCCCCATCGCCAGCAGGGTCACGACCATCGGAGGGAGCAGCCGGGCGAACGACGCGGTCGATCCCGCCGTACGCGCGGCCACCAGGAAGAGAACCAGGTGCCCGGCGAACGCCAGCACCGACAGCAGGACGACGCCCGGCCAGGCGTCGCGGGCGAGCAGGCCGCGCCGCAGATCGCGAAGGGAGTCCGCGGACGCGCGTCGCCATCGCGAACCGCTCCGCGTCCGGCGACCCCCGGCGATGACCGCGACGACCGACACGACGAACACCGCCGCCGCGACCGCCGTCCCGGCGATGGTGAGGGCCTCGCGGAACCGCGGCGGAACGACCGTGGGCCGGGCGGCCAATACCACGCCGGCGACGGCGACGACCACCACCTGACCCGCGGCGCGCTCCAACACCACCGCACGGACCCCGCGGCCGACGTCGCCCTCCTGCCGGCCGTGCCGCACCGCGCGGTGCACGTCGCCGAGGACACCCGCAGGCAGCACCCCGTTCAGGAACAGCGCGCGATAGTAGTCCGCGACGCCGTTCCGCAGGGGCAGCCGGAGACCGAGCCGCCAGGCCACGAGGCACCAGCGCCAGGCGGTGAGCACCGTCGTGATCAGGCCGATCGCCAGTGCCGCGCACACCGCGCGGAGATCGATCACACTGAGCCCGTCCAGGATCGCCCGGGTTCCGAGACGCCACAGCAGCAGGCCGATGACACCGGCGGCGGCGAGCGTACGGAGCCAGGCCCAGGCGGCGCGCTTCACGATCGGCCCGCCGGAGGAAGCGCGAGAAGGTCGTCGTGGTCGATGACGACCTGGAGCGCACCGGCCGCGCACGCGGCGAGACGCCGGCGCAGGTACGCATCGGCCGGGCCGGCCAGCTCCGGCCGCTGCTCGACGGCGGCCGCGACCCAGCCTCGGAGCCACTGCGCGGTCAGCTCCGCCTGCGCCGGCCCGAGTCGCCAGGGGCTGGGCCGACGGTGGACCACCATGCCCGACCGTTCGAACGCGGCGGTGGCGGCGTCGGCCGCGTCCGGACCGAGCAGGCGCCGGGCGGCGGGCCGGGACGGCGTGCCGGAACGGGCCGGCAGGGACGGGCCGGATACCGCGTCGGCAGACGGCTCCCGTGGCGGATCGGCGGCCGTGTCGGAATGGGCCTGCTGGGGCGAATCGGGTGCCGCCCCGGGTAGGGCTCGCTGAAACGGATCGGGTCCCGCCCCGGGGAGCGCCTGCTGGGACGGATCGGGCGCTGAAAAGGTCTGCGGGGAACGGACGACGGGGTCGGTGCCGCCGCCGACCGTACGGCGCTGGTGGTCGTCGAAGGCGGCGGCGAGTTCCGCGTCGAGGGGGTCGGCGGGGAGGAATTCGACCCTCCCGGCGACGGTCAGCGTCAGCAGCGTGGGGCATCCGGCGCGTGCGCACGCCGCGGCGAGCCCGGCCACCTCCTCGGCGGTGAGCAGGTCCAGCAGCGCGGACGCCGTCACCAGCGACGTACCGGCGAGATCCGTCGCGCGGAGGCCGGTGGCGTCGCCCTTTTCGAGCGTGACCGTGACGGGCGCGCCGTTGGCGGTCGTCTTCGGCGGGCGCGTGGCGGCCTCGGCGAGGAGCGCCGGATCGCGGTCGTGCAGGATCCAGTGCTGGGGACCGGGTAGCCGCCCGGCCAGCCAGCGCCCCATGGAACCCGTGCCGCACCCGAGATCCCTGATGACCAGGGATGCGTCGGCCAGAGACGGGACGAGCAGGTCGACGAGTTCGGCGTTGCGGGCGGCCGCGTCCGCGTCCTCGCGCAGGTCCAGCCATTCGACGGCGTACCCGGTGACCGCGGCCTCGCTTACGCGCCGCGCCGAAAGACCGCCGCGGCCGGAGGGCGGCCTCGGCCGCCACTTCGCGTGGACCGGGGGCGGGCTCGGCCACCGGTCGCCGTACCTCCTCGATTCGAGCGCCATGCCCTCTTACACGATCATTCGCGGCGATCGGTTCAACGCCGTTCCGATTCTCCTGCGGTGTCGGCCCGGTGGCCGGACGCCGGGCCATCGCCGACTCCGCCCCGCGCTGACGGGCGGATCGCGTCGGAGTAGATTCCGCCGAACCGTTTCGGCCTCCGATGCGTGTTCCCCTTGGGGGTGTGCGGAATGCTCACAAAAGACATGATTGTCGACCGGATCGAAACCGAACGACCCGGTCCAGTCCGCGTCGCGCATCGAGCGACCGGCCGGCGGCGTCTCCCACCGGGCCCGCTGGTCGGGGCGATGGCGCAGCCGGTGCTGTTCGCCGTGTTGGCCGCGACGACGGGGCTCGGCCTGGTGGGCTGGCTGGCCGGCGTGGCGTATGCGGCGACGCTGGGGGTCGTCCTCGGCCGCGCCCTGCGCCGCCGCGGCCGGTGGTCGCTCGCCCCGGCCGACCACGTCACCCTGGTGCGGGCGCTGCTCGTCGGGTGCGTCACCGCGCTCGTCGTGGACACCGTGCGCACGCCGGCACCGATCGTCCCGCTGGTCGCCATCAGCGCGGTGGCGCTGGCCCTGGACGCCGTTGACGGGCAGGTGGCCCGGCGCACCGGGACGGCGTCCCCGCTGGGCGCTCGCTTCGACATGGAGATCGACGCCTTCCTGATCCTCGTGCTCAGCATCTTCGTCGCCACCTCGCTCGGCGCGTGGGTGCTGGCGATCGGCACCATGCGGTACGCCTTCGTGGCGGCCGGGCTGCCGCTGCGGTGGCTGCTCGCGCCGCTGTCGCCGCGCCGTTCCCGTAAGGTCGTCGCCGCCCTGCAGGGGATCGTGCTGACGGTCGTCGCCGCAGGCGTGCTCTCTCGCCCGGTCGAGATGGCCGCGACGGGGCTGGCCCTGGCGGCGCTGGTGTGGTCGTTCACCGCCGACATCCTCCGGCTCCACCGGATCCGCCGAGCGGCCTGAGCCGCGCCGCCTCCAGGCCATGCCGAGGAATTCGAATTATTTCACCCAGGTTACATCGGCCTAATGGTGTGGCGGACAACAAACCCCCTGGCCAGGGCATATGCCCTGTCGGTTCGACGGCCAGGCGTCGCTGTCGTTATCGAAACGTTATCTGTCAACTCTCTTGACTGTGGCGGGAAAGAGGTCCACCTTCTCTCTCTGAGAGCGCTCTCAGCAGGCAGCTCCGCCGGTGCCCGACGGTATCCGGCGGAGGTTCCGACCGTCCCCGCCACATCGCGGCGCCGTCCGCGCACCCGGTCGTGCGCCGCGTCTCCCTCGGCCAGAAAGGGAGCCCTCATGCAGTCCATCCCCCGCTCGGCGACACGCCGCCGTACGCCCGCGCACGTCCTCCTCATCGCCATGGCCGCGATCACGCTTCTCGCCGGTCAGCTCGCCTTCACCTCGTCATCGGCCAGGGCCGCCGCCTGCGGCGGATCCAACGTGGCGCTGAACCGGCCCGCGACCGCGTCCTCCACCGAGAACTCCGGCCTGCCCGCCGCGGCCGCCGTGGACGGCAACGCCGGTACGCGCTGGTCCAGCGCCTTCAGCGACCCGCAGTGGCTGCAGGTCGACCTCGGGTCGTCGCAGCAGATCTGCCAGGTGGTGCTCACCTGGGAGGCGGCGTACGCGACGTCCTTCCAGATCCAGGTGTCGGACAGCGGCACCGGCGGCTGGACGACCATCTACAGCACCACGACCGGCACCGGCGGCACGCAGACCCTCAACGTCAGCGGCACCGGGCGGTACATCCGGATGTACGGCACGGCCCGCGGCACCCAGTACGGCTACTCGCTCTGGGAGTTCGCGGTCTACAGCGGGACGACCACGACGCCACCGCCGGATTCGTTCTGGGGTGACACGAGCACCATCCCCGCCGCCAAGAACGTCCTGATGTTCAAGGTCCTCAACCGGACGAACGGCAAGTACCCCGACAGCCAGGTCTACTGGAGCTGGGGCGGCCAGACGCACTCCATCGCCGAGCAGCCGTACGTCGACATGCCCGCGAACTCCGCCGGCCGGATGTACTTCTACCTCGGCTCGCCGACCAGCCAGTACCGGGATTTCATCGAGTTCACCGTCGGGGCGTCCGTGTTCAACGGCAACACGACTCGCGTCGACGGGTTCGGCCTGAAGCTGGCGATGCGACTACACGCCAAGGACGGGTACGACGCGCAGGTCGGAGAGGACCAGGCCACCTTCGCCGAGGACCGTGCGGCGACGTTCCAGCGGTTCCAGAACGAGGTGCCGGCCGAGTTCAAGCACCTGGCCACGGTCCAGGCCCCGTACTACATCCCGGCACCGGGCAGTGACAGTGCCTTCCGAGCCGGCGGACAGTACGCGGACTACTTCACGAGCTACGCCCAGTCGGTCGGCGTGAACGAGAGCACCTCGAACATCACCGGCTGCGCGGGCTCCCTGGCGAACAATCCCGGCATGTGCGCGGCGCTGAACCGGCACGTCGCGCAGCTGCCCCAGTCGCAGTGGTCCGACCCGAGCCAGTACTACAAGGCGGCTCCGGCCAACTACTACGCCAAGTTCTGGCACGACCACGCGATCGACCACCTGGCCTACGGCTTCCCCTACGACGACTACGCCGGCCAGTCCTCGTTCATCTCCCACGGCGACCCGCAGTACCTGCTCGTCGCCGTCGGCTGGTGACCGGAACGCCCTCCGCTTGACCGACCGCGGGGTCGCACGGCCCGCCCCGTACGACCCCGGCAAGGAGCGCATCTCGAACGCCGCCGCCCCATGGCCGACGGTCGTCTGGAACCGCGCCTCGCCCGGGGAGCCCTCGGCCAACGGGGCGCAGGCGGGACGACGGCTACGCCGACTCGCGGACGACCAGTTCGGTGGGGAGCGTGACGACCGGCTCGATCTCCTCACCGGCCACCAGCCTCAGCACCTGACGGGCCATCCGGCGGCCGATCCCGTCGATCGGCTGCCGGACGGTCGTGAGCGGTGGTTCGGTGTCCCGGGCGAGGTCGATGTCGTCGAAACCGACGACCGCGACGTCGTCCGGGACACGCCGCCCCGCGCGGCGCAACGTCTGGAGCGCGCCGCTCGCCATCAGGTCCGACGCGGCGAACACCGCGTCGAGGTCCGGCTCGTCCGCGAGCAGTCGCCGCATCGCCTCGGCACCGGAACCGGTCGTGAAGTCGCCGACCTCGACGATGGGCCGCCGCCGCTCCTCCCGCAGAGCCGCTCGGTAGCCGGCCAGCCGGTCGATGCCGGCGACCATGTCCGGCGGGCCGGCGATCGTGGCGATCCGGCGGCGCCCCGTACGGAGGAGGTGGCGGACCGCGGCGACCGCGCCGCCGTGGTTGTCGACCCCGACGTACGGGACGGAGACGGGCCCCAGCGGCCGCTCGTTGCACACCACGGGGATCCCGATCCGGGTCAGCGCCGCAGGCAGCGGATCGGCGTCGTGCAGGGAGGCGAGCAGCACGCCGTCGACGTGGCGCGCGGCCGCCGACCGTTCGATGCGGGCGCGGCTCGCGGCCGATCCGGCCAGCATGAGCACGAGTTGCTTGTCGGCTGCCTCCAGCTCCTGACCGACCCCGTGGACGAGGCCGGCGAAGAAGCGGTCGGCGGAGAACACCCGGGTCGTCGGCTCGGGAACCACCAACGCGATCAGGTCGGTGCGCCGGGTCACCAGGGTCCGCGCCGCGAGATTCGGCACGTAGCCCAGCTCCTCGATGGCCCGCCGCACCGACTCCTCACTCGCCGTCCGTACGGGCAGGCCGTTGACCACCCGGGACACCGTCGCCCGCGACACGCCGGCCCGTGCCGCGACGCTCTCCAGCGTCGGCCGTTCGCCCTCTGGCCGCCCCATCCGGGATCCCTTCTCTCCGCCGCCGGGCGCACACCGGCGCGCGAGCCCTCGGTCATCGTCGTGACCGCCACCGACGACCGTCAACCCGCGTTCACAGAGCAGGGCCTGCCGGGAGCCACGGCAACGTCAGTCGTTGTTTTTCATGGATTTGTTTGCTTATTGCGCTGTGGTGTCAAGGGAGTTACCGTCCCTGTAACACGCCTCACCCCGCCATCCGACCCCGCCCCTCACGGCCCTCCATCCGGACCACCTCGCGTGCCGGGCGACCGCACCGGCCCGTGCGGCGAGGTCCGATGCCGGGCCCGCTCCGGCGTGCCGTCTCGCCGCCTCCG
The DNA here is from genome assembly GCF_040655075.1 of Actinoallomurus sp. NPDC050550. Classification (NCBI taxonomy): domain Bacteria; kingdom Bacillati; phylum Actinomycetota; class Actinomycetes; order Streptosporangiales; family Thermomonosporaceae; genus Actinoallomurus; species Actinoallomurus sp. NPDC050550. The sequence goes on from NZ_JBFAJC010000042.1 coordinate 21,317, forward strand.
CCCCGTCACGTCGGTGAGACGAGCGGACCCCTTCAGGTCCGTGACCTCATGGGGCCTCACGAGAGTGAGCAGCCATGTCCCACAAGCCCGCCAGACGCAGGGCCCGTCTCCGCGTCCTCCTCAGCGCCGCGCTCGCCGCCGTCGGCATCGTCACGGTGTCGGCGAGTCCGGCCGGCGCGGCCGCGAAGGGCGGTGTCGGCGCGACACTGCCGTACGTCGAGGTCCAGGCCGAGAACTCCGCCACCAACGGCACGGTCATCGGCCCGAGCGCCGCCTACAACACGCTTCCCGCCGAGGCCTCCTACCGCAAGGCCGTGACCCTGCAGGGAAGCGGCAAGTACGTCGAGTTCACCACCCCGGTCGCCACCAACTCGATCGTCTTCCGCTACAGCATCCCGGACAGTTCGAACGGCTCGGTCTACACCGCGCCGCTGTCCTTCTACGTCAACGGGACGAAGCAGACGGACTTCACGCTGACCAACGCGTACAGCTGGTACTACGGCGGCTACCCGTTCACCAACACGCCGGGGAGTAACCCGCACCACTTCTACGACGAGGTGCACCGGCTGTTCTCGACGACGTACCCGGCGGGTACGAAGTTCCGGCTGCAGGTCGACGCGGGGAACACCGCCTCCTCGTACACGATCGACTTCGCCGACTTCGAGAACGTCGCGGGCGCCCTGTCCCAGCCGTCCGGCTCGGTCTCGGTGACCGACAAGGGCGCCGACCCGACCGGTAACGCGGACTCCACCGCCGCGTTCAATTCGGCGATCTCCGCGGCCGGGTCCGGCGGCACGGTCTGGATCCCCGACGGAACCTTCAAGATCCCGGGCCACCTGATCCTCGACAACGTCACGATCAAGGGTGCCGGAATGTGGCGCTCGACGGTCGTCGGCGCGGCGCCCGGCTTCTACGGCAATTACGCGCCGAACGGCAGCAGCAACGTCCATCTCGCGGACTTCGCCATCTTCGGCGATGTCCAGGAGCGCAACGACAGCGCCCAGGTGAACGGCATCGGCGGCGCGCTGAGCAACTCCACCGTCGACCGCGTCTGGATCGAGCACGAGAAGGTCGGCGCCTGGATGGACGGGCCGATGTCCAATCTCACCTTCAGCGGCATGCGGATCCGGGACACCACGGCGGACGGCATCAACTTCCACGACGGCGTCACCGGGTCGAAGGTGACGGGCAGTGACCTGCGCAACCTCGGTGACGACGGCCTGGCGACCTGGTCCGACACCAACGCCGACGCGAACGACTCCTTCGACCACGACACGGTGCAGTACCCGATCCTCGCCAACGGCATCGCCATCTACGGCGGCCACGACAACACCGTCGCCGACAACCGGGTCATCGACGCCGGCCTCACCCAGGGCGGCGGCATCCACGTCGCCCAGCGCTTCTCCTCGACGACACTCGGGCGCACCGACGTCCTCCGCAACACGATCATCCGATCCGGCAGCCTCGACCCGAACTGGAACTTCGGCGTCGGCGCGCTGTGGTTCGACGCGCGGGACGCGGCGATGAGCGGCCAGGTCAACGTCGACGACCTCCTCATCCAGCAGAGCCCGTTCGAGGCGATCCAGTTCGTCTCGGGCTCCAGCATCACGAACGTGTCCATCAACAACGCGACGATCCAGAACACCGGAACCTGGGTCGTCCAGGAGCAGGTCGGCGGCTCGGCCAAGATCACGAACAGCACCGCCACCGGGACGCAGGCGCCCGCGCCGATCTACAACTGCGGCGTCGGATTCACGCTGACCGACGGCGGCGGCAACTCCGGCGTCTTCGACTCGACGGCGTGCCAGAACATCACGAACCCGACCTTCCCGCCGTACCTGCCGGACAACGGTTCCCAGATCTCGATCAGCCCGACCTCGGTCGGCTTCGGTTCGGTGGCCACCGGCTCGTCCAGCACCGCGCAGAAGGTGACCGTCACCAACAGCGGCACCGCCGCGGCCCCGGTCGGCTCGATCAGCACGAGCGGCGACTTCAGCCAGACCAACGACTGCGGAAGTTCGATCGCCGCCGGTTCGTCCTGCACGGTCAGCGTCACGTTCACGCCGACGGCGACGGGGTCGCGCACGGGCAACCTCACCATTACGGCGTCCGGTGTCACCAATACCGTCCCGCTGTCCGGTACGGGCGTGGCACCCGGGCCGATCCTCAGTCCCGACCCGGCCGCCCTCTCCTTCGCCGGAACGATCGTCGGCAGTTCCGCGCCGACGCAGGCCGTGACGGTCACCAACACGGGCACCACCTCGGCCACGATCTCCGGCGTCGCCGCGAGCGGTGACTTCGGCCAGACCGACAACTGCTCGACGCTCGCGGTCGGCGCCTCCTGCACCGTGACCGTCAAGTTCACCCCGAGCGCGTCCGGCACGCGTACCGGCAACGTCACGATCACGAGCAACGCCAACGACAGCCCGACGACGGTCGCGCTCACCGGCAGCGGCATCGGCACCGACACCAACATCGCCCGCGGCAGGTCGGCCTCGGCGAGCAGCGAGGTGAACAGCAGCTTCACGGCGGCGAACGCCACCGACGGCGACGCCAACACCTACTGGGAGAGCGCGAACGGCTCCTTCCCGCAGTGGCTGCAGGTCGACCTGGGCGCCCAGTACACCATCGGCAAGGTGACCCTGAAGCTCCCGCCATCGAGCTCCTGGGGTACGCGTACGCAGACCCTCTCGGTGCTCACCAGCACGAACGGCTCCAGTTTCAGCACCGCCGTGGGCTCCGCGACGTACACCTTCACCTCGCCGACCAACGTGGTGAACATCCCGACCCCCGCCACGGACGCCCGCTACGTCCGCGTCAACTTCACCGCCAACTCGGGCTGGCCCGCAGGTCAGGCCTCCGAACTCGAGGTCTACCCCAGCGGCGGCAGTTCGCCCGGAGCCGCGAAGCTGAGCGCCGACCCGTCCTCGCTCACCTTCGGCGACCAGGCTCTCAACACGACCAGCGCGGCGAAGGCCGTGACGATCAGCAACACCGGCACAGGGGCGGCGTCGCTGTCCTCCGTCGTGACCTCCGGTGACTACGCCATGACCAACAACTGCGGCAGCTCCCTGTCCGCCGGCGCGTCCTGCACCGCCAACGTGAGCTTCCGGCCCACGGAGACCGGCACGCGGACCGGCACCCTCACCGTGCACAGCGATGCGACCAACAGTCCGACCACCGTCGCGCTCACTGGAACCGGCACGGGCTCCTCCTCCACCGACCTCGCGGCCGGCAAGCCGACCAGCGAGTCCAGCCACACCGACGTCTACCCGTCGAGCAACGTCACCGACAACGACCAGAACACCTACTGGGAGAGCGCCAACAACGCCTTCCCGCAGTGGGTCCAGGTCGACCTCGGCTCCGCCCAGAGCGCGAGCCGGATCGTCCTGCAACTGCCGGCGTCCTGGGGCGCACGCACCCAGACGCTGTCCATCCTCGGCAGCAGCGACGGCACGAACTTCACCACGATCAAGTCGTCGGCGAACTACACCTTCGACCCGGCGAGCAACAACACGGTCACCATCCCCATCACCGCGACGACCCAGCGCTACTGGCGGCTGAACCTCACGGCGAACACCGGATGGCCCGCCGGCCAGGTCGCCGGCTTCCAGGTCTGGAACAGCTGACCCTTCGGGGTGGCCCCTGGACGAGGGCCACCCCGAAACCCGTCAGTCCTGGATGAGGTCGAACTCTTCCCACGGCCCGATGGCCGTGCGGTTCGCGATCAGCGCGGACGCGCCCGCGTTCTCGGCCGTCACGTACTCGTTGTTCGCGTTCGCCCGCAGGCTGACGCTGCCGTCCGCGTTGTGGACGAAAGCGAACGTCTCCCAGGAGCCGATCGCCGTACGGTTGGCGATCAGCGGCGACGCTCCGCCGTTGTCCGCGGTGACGTACTGGTTGTTCGCGTGGGCCCGCAGGGCGATGGCACCGCCGCCCTGGTCGATCAGGTCGAACTGCTCCCAGGAGCCGATCGCCGTACGGTTGGCGATCAGCGGCGACGCGCCGGCGTTATCCGCCGTGACGTACTGGTTGTTGGCGTGGGCGCGCAGGCTGATCACTTGACCGGTCGGCGGGTGCTCGGCGACGCCGAGGACGTACGTCAGCTGGGCGCTGGTGAACTCAGGCTGCAGGGTGCTGGAGGTCGCGGACTGGACCTGGAAGCGGCCCGGTGCCGACACCGTGCCGCCGCAGCCCGCGTTCGGCGTGCCGACGTGGGTGGAGCTGTCGGCGTTGCCGGCCACGGTCCAGTCGCGGACGCCGTTGACGGCGTAGCCGTAGCCCATGTGGGCGCCGCGCAGCGTGTTACCGGTGACCGAGGCGCCGTAGTTGGTGCCGGTCCCGCAGCCCCACACCTGCGGGCCCATCGCGATGCCGACCTTGATGAAGGCGCTCTGCGCGTCGATCGTGTTGCCGGTGACGGTGGTGCCGGTGTAGTTGCCGTTCATGGGCGCGTAGTCGACGAGGTTGATCCCGCCGAGCAGGGTGCGCGTCTTGGCCGTGATCGTGTTGTTCTTCACCGAGGAGCCGGGCGCACCGAAGATGACGATGCCGCCGTCGGTGGCGTCCTGGACGGTGTTGCCCTGCACGGTGCTGTTACCGCAGGCCAGCGAGATGCCGTCGGCCCACGTGCCGCTCGGGGTGTCGGTGCCCGCGGGGCCGATGGTGTTGTTCAGGATCTTCGCGCCCTGACAGGTCGGCGTGCTGTTCGTGACGGCGCCCTCGATGAAGTGCAGCGTCGACCAGCTCCGCGTGTCGTGCGCGTAGACGTTCTGGACGGTCTGGCCGGTGCCCGAGGCGCCCATCTCCATCAGCGCGCCGCCGTCCAGCCGGCCGAGCGTGGGCCGTCCGCCGTCGATCTGGATGTTCTGCACCGTCACGCCGGACTGGTCGGTGCCGTTGATCGCCGTGGTGAGCGAGCCGGACAGTTTGAGGGTGGCCCGGCTGTCGTCGGTGGGCAGGCCCTGCGTCTCGATCCGCTGGTTCGGGGCCGTGAATCTTATCGAGTCGCTCAAGGTGAAGACCGCCCCGGGGCACAGGACGGCGGCCGAGCCGGACCCGGTGAGGGCGGCGTTGATGGCGGCGTCGGTGCCCGACGGGATGCAGGCCGCGGTGGCGTGGGCTCCGGTGGCCGTCATCGGCACCAGCAGTGCCGCGACGGCCGCGAGCATGGACAGGAACGGAACGGATCTTCCGCGAGCCGACATGCACGTGATCCTTCCTGGCGGGGAACGGGGGATCGGGACGGGCCGCGACGGGCCCCTTGGGGGATCGTGAAGGTGAAGACGGTGAGGCGGCCTTCGACGCGGGCATTCCCTGCCGTCCGTGGGCCCGAGGTGAGGCCACCCGATCGTCCCGGCGGAGATCCCTGACCGCCGCCAGATGGGTGGCCTCGCCTTGTCTCCTCCTAACGGGAAGGTCCGCGCACCGGCTTGGTGGCATGAAGGCTTGCGCGGACACGGGGACGCCGCATCAAGGGGGAGCGGCGTTTCAGCGCCGGCACGCCATGCCGGTTCGGCCACACCTGGCGGGGCGGAAGGCGGGGCAGAGGCGTGAGCGCCCACGACACTGAGAGCGCTCTCAGGCAGAGTGACGCCCATCACAGAAGCTGTCAAGGACGTCCGATCTTTGAGCTCTCTTGACAATAGCCCGCAAAGTCTGGATAACTTCATGAAAAATCCGAGCAGCGGCCGATCGGAGCCCGCGATGAGAAGACATCTGCTCAGAACCGTCGCCGCCATCGGAGCACTCATCGGAGGGCTGCTGGCCGGCGTGCCCGCGAACGCCGCGGCCCGGCCGTGGCAGAACACGGCGCTGGCCCCGGTCGACCGGGCGAACGCACTGCTGGCCCAGATGACCCTGGCCGAGAAGATCACCATGATGCATCAGGGCGCCTCCTGCGACTACGGCGCCTGCGTCGACGGCAACACCCGCCTCGGCATCCCGCAACTGCGGCTGCAGGACGGCCCCGCCGGTGTCGCCGACGGTGCCACCGGGTCAAGTGGACCGGCAAACTCACCCCGCCGACCACCGGCACGTACACCTTCGCCCTGACCAGCGACGACGGCAGTCGGCTGTACGTCAACGGGCAGAGAGTCATTGACAACTGGGCGGACCTGCCGCCGACCACCAAGACCGGCACGGTCTCGCTCACGGCGGGACAGCCGGTGGACATCGAGGTCGACTACTTCCAGGACGGCGGCGGCAGCCAGGTCAGCCTCGGCTGGCAGATCCCGAACCAGAACCTCCACGACGAGGCCGTCGCGACGGCGCGCGCCGCCCAGGTCGCCGTGGTCTTCGTCTCGAACGGCGAGGGCGAGGGAGCAGACCTCAACAACATGGACCTGGCCGGCGACCAGAACAAGCTCGTCACCGATGTCGCCGCCGCCAACCCGAACACCGTGGTCGTCGTGAACAGCGGCTCGGCGGTCACCATGCCCTGGGCGAACGCGGTCAAGGGCATCATCGAGAACTGGTATCCGGGCCAGACGGACGGCACGGCGATCGCCGCGCTGCTGTACGGCGACGTGAACTTCTCCGGCAAGCTCCCGGTCACCTTCCCCCAGAGCCTCGCCGACGTGCCCGCGAGCACCGCCGCACAGTGGCCGGGCCAGAACGGGACCGTGCAGTACTCCGAGGGCCTGAACGTCGGCTACCGCTGGTACGACGCGAAGAGCAAGACGCCGATGTTCCCGTTCGGGCACGGTCTGTCCTACACGACCTTCGACTACAAGAACCTGGCCGTCGGGACGCCCGACTCCTCCGGCAACGTCGCGGTCGGCTTCGACGTCACCAACACCGGTTCGCGGGCCGGGGCCGAGGTCGCCCAGGTCTACGTCGGCCAGCCCTCCTCGACCGGCGAGCCGCCCAAGAACCTGCGCGGCTTCAGCCGGGTCGCGCTCGACGCCGGCCAGACCAAGCACGTGACGGTCACGCTGGACGCCCGCAGCTTCCAGTACTGGAACGGCAGCGGGTGGACGACCGCCACCGGGACCCACCAGATCCTCGTCGGCGCGTCCTCCCGTGACATCCGGCTCACCGGCCAGGTCACCGTGGCCTCCTCGGCGAACCCGGTGATCACCCTGCGGGCGCACGCGAACAACCAGTACGTGACGGCGGAGAACGCCGGCGCCGCAGCGCTCATCGCGAACCGGACCGCGATCGGGCCATGGGAGCAGTTCGACGAGGTCGACCAGGGCAACGGCGCGATCGCGCTCCGCTCGCACGCGAACAACAAGTACGTCACCGCCGGGAGCTCGCCGCTGATCGCCGATGCGACGAGCGTCGGCACGGCGCAGACCTTCGACCTGATCCACAACTCCGACGGCAGCGTGAGCCTGCGGGCGCACGCGAACAACGACTACGTCTGCGCGGAGAACGCCGGCGCCGCCTCGCTGATCGCCAACCGCACGGCGATCGGGCCGTGGGAAGAGTTCGACCTCATCAACGACTGAGCGGAAGGAGCGTCATGCTCAAGGGCCGGCTCGCCCTGACGCCGACCCGCCCGACGAAGCCCAGATGACCGGGTGAGGCTGGGTAGCATGCGAGCATGCCGCCCACCCGCGAGCACGCCGAGCTCAAGCTGCAGCCGTTGCCGCACGCGCGGCGGTCGCTGGCCGAGCAGGTGATCTCCGAGGTGCGCCGGGCGGTGCACACCGGCGCGATGGTCCCCGGCCGGCTCTACTCCGTCTACCAGGTGGCCGAGCAGCTCAACGTCTCCCGGAGTCCGGTGCGCGAGGCGCTGCTGCGGCTCGCGGAGGCGGGCCTGGTGCAGGTCGAGCGCAACCGCGGTTTCCGCGTCGTGCTGCCGCACCCCCGGGAGATCGTCGAGATCTTCGGCGTACGGCTGGCGCTCGAGCTGCCCGCCGTCCACCGGGTCGCCGGCGGCGACCCGGCCGGGCTGACCGAGTCCCTGCGCGTGACCATGGAGGAGATGGCCGCGGCGGTGGAGGCCGGTGACGAGACGCTGTTCTTCCACCTGGACCAGGCCCTGCACGACCACATCCTGGTCGCGGCGGGCAACAGCCGGGCCCGGGCGATCGTCGGCGGCCTGCGCGACACCATGCGCATCCTCGGCACGTCGACGGACGATCGGTCCCGCACCCTCCGGCAGGTGCACGAGGAGCACGAGCCGATCGTGGCCGCCGTCGCCGCAGCGGACGCCGAAGCCGCCGTACGCGCGATGCGGGCACACCTGACCAACACCGGCCTGATCCTGGCCGGGCAGGCGGCCCGGGCCCAGGGCGAGCCGGTCGACGTGGACGCGCTGTGGGCCTCCATCGTCGACCAGCCCTGATCAGGGCTTTGTACCGGGCGCTTCGGGCCCGCGACCAGCGGGGGTCCGGCGATCCGCAGGGAGGTCGCATGTAACATGCTACTCATGGACCGGGCAGCCACTCTCGCGACCGAGCTGCGGCGACGCGGCCTCACCGACGTGCTCACCGACTCCACGTCGCGGTCGGCGTTCTCGTCCGACGCCTCCCTCTACCGGGTTCCCCCGCTGCTGGTCGCCCGGCCCCGATCGGCCGAGGACGTGGCCGCCGCGGTCGAGCTGTGCGCGCGCCACGAGATCCCGCTGACCGCTCGCGGCGCCGGCACGTCGGTCGCCGGCAACGCCGTCGGACCCGGGCTCGTGCTGGACTTCAGCCGCCACATGCGGAAGGTGCTGCACGTCGACCCCGAGGCCCGGACCGCGGTCGTTCAGCCCGGCGTCGTCCAGGCCGAGCTGCAGCGGGCGGTCGCCCCGCACGGGCTGAGGTTCGGCCCCGATCCCTCCACCCACACGCGCTGCACGATCGGCGGCATGATCGGCAACAACGCGTGCGGGTCCCGGACGCTCGGCTACGGCCGTACCTCCGACAACGTCGCGGCCCTCAAGGCCGTGACCGGCAACGGCACCGCGCTCGATCTGCCGGCCCGGCTGAGCGAGCCGGGAGCGGGCGCTCCCGCCGAGCTCACCGCGCTGCACGACCTGGCGAACGCCAACCTCGCCACGATCAGGACGGAGTTCGGCCGGTTCGGGCGGCAGGTGTCGGGCTACGCGCTGGAACACTTGCTGCCGGAGCGGCGGTTCGACGTCGCCCGCCTGCTCGTCGGCAGCGAGGGCACTCTCGCCGTGCTGACCGAGGCGACGGTGACGCTCGTGACCGACCCGGCGCACCGAGTCCTGGTCGTGCTCGGCTACGACGACATCGCCGCCGCCGGAGACGCCGCGCCCACCGTGCTGACGCACCTGCCGACGGCCTGCGAGGGCATCGACGCGCGCATCGTCGACGTGGTGCGCACGCGTCGGGGGCCGGGCGCCGTGCCGCCGCTGCCGGGCGGAGCCGCGTGGCTGTTCGTCGAGGTCGCGGGGGACGACGAGGCCGAGGTGCTCGAGCGGGCCGGGCGCGTGGCCGCCGGCCACGACGACGCCCTCGTCGTCACCGACCCGGCACGGGCCGCGGCGCTGTGGAGGATCCGGGAGGACGGCGCGGGCCTGTCCGGCCGCAGCCCCGCCGGGCTGCCCGCGCACGGCGGCTGGGAGGACGCGGCGGTGCCTCCGGAGATGCTGGGCCGCTACCTGCGCGACTTCGAGGCGCTGATGGGCGAGTTCGATGTGACCGGCCTGCCGTACGGGCACTTCGGCGACGGCTGCCTGCACATCCGGATCGACTGGCCGCTGGACCGGCCGCAGGGGCCGCAGCGGTTCCGCGGCTTCCTGGAGGCGGCGGCCGGTCTGGTCGCCGGGTACGGCGGTTCGCTGTCCGGCGAGCACGGCGACGGCCGCGCCCGCAGCGAGCTGCTGCCACTGATGTACTCCGAGGCGGCCATGGACCTGTTCGGCCGGGTGAAGGGCATCTTCGACCCAGGTGACGTGCTGAACCCCGGCGTGCTGGTGCGGCCCCGACCGGTCGACGCCGACCTGCGGGTCCCCGCCGCCCGCCCCGTACGGAAGAACCTCGCCCTGGCCTACCGCCACGACGGCGGCGACTTCGGTCAGTCGGTGCACCGCTGCACCGGCGTGGGCAAGTGCCGCGCGGACAACACCGCCTCCGGTGGGGTCATGTGCCCGTCCTACCTGGCCACCCGGGAGGAGAAGGACTCCACGCGCGGGCGGGCCCGGGTGCTGCAGGAGATGGTCAACGGCTCGCTGGTCGACGGCGGATGGCGCTCGCCCGAGGTCCATGAGGCCCTCGACCTGTGCCTGTCCTGCAAGGGCTGCGCCTCGGACTGCCCGACCGGCATCGACATGGCCGCGTACAAGTCCGAGGTGCTTCACCAGAGCTACCGGGGACGGCTCCGCCCGGCCTCCCACTACTCGCTCGGCCGGCTGCCGCTCTGGGCGCGGCTGGCCGGCCGGATGCCCCGCGTCGTCAACGGCGCGCTGCGGGTGCCGGGCCTGCGGCGGGCGGCGCTCGCGGTCGCCGGGGTGGACCGGCGGCGCAACCTGCCCGAGTTCGCGCCGCGGACGTTCCGCGAGTGGTTCGAGCGGACCCGCGGCGACCGCTCGGCGGAGGGCCGTCCGGTCATGCTGTTCGTCGACACTTTCACCGACCACTTCGCACCGGAGGTCGGCCGCGCGACCGTCGCCGTGCTGGAGGCCGCGGGCTACGCGCCGCGGATCAGTGAACGTCGCCAGTGCTGCGCCCTCACCTACATCTCCACGGGCCAGCTCGACGCGGCCAAGAAGATCCTGGGCCGTACGGTCGCCGAGCTGGCCGAGGCCGATATGCCGATCGTCGGGATGGAGCCGTCCTGTACGGGAGTGCTCCGTTCGGACGCGCTGGAGCTCCTCGACGAGTCGGTGGCGGCCCCGGTGGCGGAGCGGACCCGCACGCTGGCCGAGCTGCTGGCCGAGACGCCGGACTGGCGACCGCCCTCGTTCGACGGGACGACGGTGGTGGCCCAGCCGCACTGCCACCACCACGCCGTCATGGGCTGGGACCAGGACGCCCGGCTGCTGCGCGAGGCGGGCGCGGACGTGCAGCGGCTCGGCGGCTGCTGCGGGCTGGCCGGCAACTTCGGCGTCGAGAAGGGCCACTACGAGGTGTCCGTGGCGGTGGCCGAACACCAGCTGCTGCCCGCGCTCCGCGACGCGGACAAGGAGACGGTCGTCCTCGCCGACGGCTTCTCCTGCCGCACGCAGATCGCTGACCTGTCGCCCCGGCAGGGGGTCCACCTGGCCCAGCTCCTCGCCGAACGGCTTGGCGAGTAGTCACTCGACCCCGTACGGCGTCTCCGCGGAAGCGTGATCGCGGAAGCACGAGAACTTCTTCGGCCACTGAGACCATGGTCCTGCGCCGGCGCGTGCCCGAGCCGGCCGGAGAGGAGACGTGCCGATGAATCGTGAGCTGCCCTCCCGCGCATCGGTGGTCATCATCGGAGGCGGCGCCATCGGCGTCGCCTCCGCCTACGAACTCGCCGCGGCCGGGGTGACCGACGTCGTCCTCATCGACAAGGGCCCGCTGGGCTCCGGCTCGACCTCCAAGGCCGCCGGGGGAGTGCGCGCGCAGTTCTCCGACCGGGTCAACATCGAGCTCGCCGCACGCAGCCTCGAGACGTTCGACGCCTTCGCCGAGCGGTTCGGGCAGGAGATCGACCTGCACAAGTCCGGCTACCTGTTCCTGCTCGACTCGCCGGACGCCGTCGCGGAGTTCGAGAAGAACGTCGCGGTCCAGAACGACCTCGGCGTCCCCAGCCGGATCATCACGCCGTCCGAGGCCGCGGAGCTGTCGCCGCTGATCGACACCGACGGGCTGCTCGCCGCCGCCTACTCGCCCACCGACGGGCACTGCACGCCCGAATCCGTGGTGCTCGGCTACGCGAGCGCGGCCCGCCGCCACGGCGCGCGCCTCCTGCCGAACTGCGCCGCGACCGGTATCGAGACCGCGGATCGCCGCATCGTCGCGGTCCAGACCGAGGGCGGCCGTATCGAGACCGACGCCGTGATCTGCGCGGCGGGCGCCTGGTCGCGCGCCATCGGCGAATGGGCGGGCGTCGATCTGCCGGTCACGCCGCTGCGCCGGCAGGTCCTGGTCACCGAGCCGATTCACGACCTGCCGCCGACGGCGTTCACCATCGACTTCGCCACCTCCTTCTACTTCCATCCCGAAGGCCGCGGCCTGCTCCTCGGCATGTCCGACCCCGAAGAGACCCCGGGATTCAAACTCGACCGGTCCGACGCCTGGCTGCCACGCCTCGGCGAGGCCATGGGCCGCCGCGCCCCCGCTCTGCTGGACGTCGGCTTCGGTACCGGGTGGGCGGGCCTGTACGAGGTGACGCCCGACCACAACGCGCTCATCGGCACCGCCCTCGACCGGTTCGTCTACGCCACCGGCTTCTCCGGCCACGGCTTCCTGATGAGCCCGGCCGTCGGCGAGGTCGTCCGCGACCTCTACCTTGGCAGGGAGCCGTTCGTCGACGTCACCGGCTTCGACGCGCGCCGCTTCGCCCGTACCGGGGCCAGGCCCGAGCTCAACATCGTCTGACGAGAGGAAGAACCCTGATGGTGACCACGCTGCCCGGCGCCGAGGAACTGGCTGCGCTGGCGCGAGACACCGCCAAGCGCTGTGGTGTGGACGTGGACGCGCTCGGCGCCGAGGTCGCGACCACCTCGCCGGTCAACGGCGAACGGCTGGCCGCCGCGACCTGGGTCGACGCGGCCGCCGTAGACGCCGCGGTCGCGCGGGCCGGGGAGGCGTTCCTCGCCTGGCGCCGCGTGCCCGCCCCCGTACGGGGCGCGCTGGTGAAGCGTTTCGGTGAACTGCTCACCGAGCACAAGGAGGACCTCGCCACCCTGATCAGCCTGGAGGTCGGGAAGATCACCTCCGAGGCGCTCGGCGAGGTCCAGGAGATGATCGACATCTGCGACTACGCGCTGGGCCTGTCCCGCCAGCTGTACGGCCGCACGATCAGTTCCGAACGGCTGGGCCACCGCCTCATGGAGACCTGGCACCCGCTCGGAGTCGTCGGCGTGATCAGCGCCTTCAACTTCCCGGCGGCGGTGTGGGCGTGGAACACCGCGATCGCGCTGGTGTGCGGCGACCCGGTCGTGTGGAAGCCGTCGGAGCTCGCGCCGCTCACCGCCCTGGCGAGCGCGGCCCTGCTCGACCGCGCCGCGGCCGAACAGGGCGCGCCCGCGCACCTGAGCCAGGTCGTCATCGGCGGCCCGGAGGCCGGCGAGGCGCTCGTGGACCACCCGGGCGTCGCCCTGGTCAGCGCCACCGGCTCGACCCGGATGGGCCGCGCGGTCGGCCCACGCGTCGCGGCCCGCTTCGGGCGGTCCCTGCTGGAACTCGGCGGGAACAACGCGGCCATCGTGTGCCCGTCGGCCGACCTGGACCTGACCGTACGCGGCATCGTGTTCTCGGCCGCGGGGACGGCGGGCCAGCGCTGCACGACGATGCGCCGCGTCATCGCCCACACCGACGTCATCGACACGCTCGTCGACCGCCTCGCCGAGGCGTACGGCCGGCTGCCCATCGGCAACCCCCTCAAACCGGGCACGCTGGTCGGGCCGCTCATCAACGAGCGCGCGTACGAGGCCATGCGGGGTGCGCTGGACGCCGTCGTCGCCCAGGGCGGGACGCTCGTGGCCGGCGGCGGGCGCAGGCTCGCGGACCAGGCACCGGGCGCCTACTACGCGGAGCCGGCGCTGGTCCGGATGCCGGAGCAGACCACGATCGTGGCCCAGGAGACGTTCGCGCCGATCCTGTACGTCATGCCGTACGAGCGTCTCGAGGAGGCCATCGCGCTCAACAACGCGGTGCCGCAGGGGCTGTCGTCCAGCATCTTCACCCGCGACCAGGCCGAGGCGGAGCTGTTCGTCTCGCCCGAGGGCTCCGACTGCGGCATCGTCAACGTCAACATCGGCACGTCCGGCGCCGAGATCGGCGGAGCCTTCGGCGGCGAGAAGGAGACCGGCGGCGGCCGAGAGTCGGGTTCGGACGCCTGGCGGGGCTACATGCGCCGCGCCACCAACACGATCAACTACTCCGGCGAACTGCCCCTCGCCCAAGGCGTCGAGTTCGACGCGTGATCGGGTGCGCCCGGCCCGCCGTGGCGGGCCGGGCGCGACATCCGCGGTGTGCGCAGGCCGTCAGGCCGGGCAGGGCCTCGGCTGGACGGAGCGGGCATGGAATCCGAGGTCGCCGATGGACTGGCCGCGGGCGATCTCGCGATGCTCCCCCTGGAACTCCGGGTGCCTGTAGAGGCACCAGGGGAAAGGACTCTGGTTCTGCGCGCTGCGTACCGGCGGGGCCAGGAACGGCTCCTCGTGATGGAGCAGGATCAGCTCACCATGGCCCTCTGGTCCAGTGAAGGCGCACAGCACCCCGAAGACGCGTGGGCACGGCAGCGGCGGGTCGGCGTGCGCCGCCGAGGCCGGTACCGTCACCCCGGCCGCGACGACGGCCCCGGCCATCGTCATTGAAACGCGACGGACGATCCTGTTCATGGTCCTCCTTGGTGCGGGGTGTATTTCGACACTGCGATTTATAGCAGAGAGTGAGCGTCGATAAGCGAACAGTAGTTACTGCTGGTCGAGTGACGCGATGGTCACTCGCATGACACTGGCTCCCAGGCGCCAATACGGGTTTGCCACGATGTGCGCGATGCGACTCACATGCTTATTTAGTGGTGGCTCAAACGCGGCCAGGGTTCCTTGATCCGTTGATTGCGCACACAACCGCCGATAAGAGGACAGGGGAAAGATGGCAGAGCAACGCAGCCACGCGAACAACGGCCGGAGACGGATCCGGCTGGGCGTCGTCTCCATGGCGTCTGTCGCCGCGCTGGCGGCGACGGCACCGGCCTACGCGTCGACCGGCCGGCCGAACACGTCGAGTCCGGGAAATCACGCTTCGGCGACCGACATCGGGGCGAATGCGAAGCGGCACGTCACGACGCTGTGGCTTCACGACACCTCAGCGCGTGTCTGGAAGACCTGGTCCCGGTACCACGGAAAAGGCGGCGGCTACCAGGGTCAGTTCGGCGCGTACCGCATATCCAAGTACGTCTCGGTCTGGGCAGAGATCCACTGGAATTCCGGCAAGACTCAGGACGTAAGAGTGAAGGTCGGCTCGAAGCACACCTACCGGGGTGCGAAATCGGTCTACCTCCGGCTGTGCGGCGATTACGAATGCAGCGCATGGTGGTAGAGGACACCGTCAATGCGCAGCCGTGACGCTCTCGCGTTCGAGGAAGCGGGCGGCGACGACGGTGCGGCGGCCTCGGCGGTTCGCGTCCAGGGGACGGCCCATCTGGGTGAAGAGCTGCTCGGCCGCCGTGCGGCCCATGTCGTACGACCTCTGGACGACGACCGAGATCCGGGGGCGTACGAGCGTGGTCCACTCCAGGTCGTCGAAGCCGAGCAGGGAGATGTCGTCGGGGATCGCGACGCTCCGCTCGGACAGGAGCTCGAACGCGCTCTTGGTCATGTAGCCGTCGGCGGTGAACAGCGCGGTCGGCGGGTGTTCGAGGTCGAGGATCGCCTCGACTGCGTGCAGGCGGAGCTTGGGCTCGTCGTGCGGGACCAGGGCGATGAGGTCGCGGTCCGCGTGGAGTCCCGCCGCGGACAGCGCCCGGAGGTAGCCCCGTACGCGCTCCAGCGACGGCCGGGCGGGACCTGTGACGCTCGCGCGGACCTTGCCGATCCGGAGGGTTGGGGCCTCCGCCGGCTGCACCGAGCCGAGGAAGGCGATGCGGCGGTGGCCGAGGCAGATGAGGTGGTCGATCGCGGCGGTGGTGGCCGCCTCGTTGTCGGCGACGACGCTGTCGATTCCGCTGTCGCTGAGCTGACGGTCGAGCGAGACGACGGGGACGCCGGCCTGGGTGGCGGCGTCGATGTGGGCGTGTTCGCGCATCGAGGCCGGGGTGATGACGATGCCGTCGACCAAGGTCACGGCCGCCCACGCCCGGCGAGCGCCGTCAGGTCGGGGAGCTGACCAGCACGTCAAGTACTCTTGGCCGGTGTTCTCGCCCCATGGCCCGTCTCTGCGTGAACTGGCGATCCAGGCGCTGTCCTCGGTCGAAAGCGGCTACGACCTGCTCGCCCCGAAGTTCGACCACACGCCTTTCCGCACCCCCGAGAGCATTCTCGACGCGACCGCCGACGCGCTGCGCCCGCTCGCGCCGTTCGGCCGGGGACTGGACGTGTGCTGCGGCACCGGCGCGGGCATGCGGGTCCTCGAACCCCTGTGCCAGGGACGGATCACGGGCGTCGACTTCAGCGCCGGCATGCTCGCGCAGGCGCGCAGTGCCCACCCGGACGCCGAGTGGATACGAGCCGACGTACGGACCCTGCCCTTCGCCGATACCTTCGACCTGGCGGTCAGCTTCGGAGCGCTCGGGCACTTCCTGCCCGCCGAACGACCCGCGCTGTTCGCCGGGGTGTACGGCGCGCTGCGGCCCGGCGGGCTCTTCGCCTTCCCGATCGGCGCGCCGCCGCCCCTCACCTCGGGCTGGTACTGGGCGTTGCTCGGATTCGACCTGGCCATGCGGGCCCGCAACGCCGTGTGGCGTCCCCCGTTCGTCATGTACTACCGCACCTGCCCGCCGCACGCGGTCCGCAACGACCTGACGGCGGCCGGGTTCGCCGTGACGACGGTCCCCCTGACGGCCATCGGCCGGCGCGAGGACGGTAGCCCGCGGTACCGGCTTGTCCTCGCGCGCAAACCCGGCACGCCCTGACCGATACGCACGCCGGAGAAGCTTAGGACCGCAACGCGGCACGAGGAGGCGCGATCTGCGGCGGCGTGGGCGCGGTCCGCGCTGGGTGGACTCATTCCGTGAGACTCGACAGGTGGCTCTCCTTGAGCAGGGCCTTGTGGATCTTTCCGACGGGGGTCAGCGGCACGTCGGCGGTGACGACGAACTGCCGCGGCACCTTGTAGTCGGCCAGCCGCTCCCGGCAGTAGGAGGTCAGTTCCTCCGCCGTGGGCGGCTCCGCTCCCGGCCGCGGCACGACGTAGAAGCGGCCGACCTCGCCGAGCACCCCGTCGGG
The DNA here is from genome assembly GCF_040655075.1 of Actinoallomurus sp. NPDC050550. Classification (NCBI taxonomy): domain Bacteria; kingdom Bacillati; phylum Actinomycetota; class Actinomycetes; order Streptosporangiales; family Thermomonosporaceae; genus Actinoallomurus; species Actinoallomurus sp. NPDC050550. The sequence goes on from NZ_JBFAJC010000042.1 coordinate 38,301, forward strand.
CACGCCGATCCCGGCGGCCATCGCGACGTTCGGGTGCGTGGTCAGGACGTTCTCGATCTCCACCGGGTAGACGTTGAAGCCGCCCTGGATGTACATCTCCTTCTTGCGGCCGCGCAGCACCAGGTGCCCGTCCGGCTCCATGGCGACCATGTCCCCGGTGGCCAGCCAGCCGTCCGGCAGGAAGACCTCGGAGGTCTCCGCGGGCATGTCCCAGTAGCCGGCGGTCACGCAGTCGCCGCGGACCTGGAGTTCGCCGGTCTCGCCCGGCGGGAGGACCACCTCACCCGGCCCGACGATCCGGGCCTCGAAGTCACCGATCATCACGCCCAGCGCGCGGGCGGCCGTCTCGGGATCGTCGTCCGGCCGCGAGATCACGCACGCTCCGGAGGACTCCGAGAGCCCGTACAGCCCGTACAGCCGTGCTCCCGGGAAGCCCCGGCGGATCGCGTCGGCCAGCGCCGGCTCCACGTTGGACCCGCCGGCCAGGCAGACGCGCACCGACGAGACGTCGTGGTCGGCGAAGTCCTCCCGTCCGAGCATCAGCACGTACATCGTCGGCACCGCGCCCAGGAACGTCACCCGGTGGCGCTCGATGGCGCGCAGCGCCGCCTGCGGGCCGAAGGCGGGCAGCAGCGCCACCGACCCGCCGCTGACCAGCGCGGCCATAAGCGTGCAGGTGATGCCGGCGACGTGGTTGAACGGCAGGTGCCCGAGCAGTACGTCGCCGTCGCTCATCCCGCAGTGGCCCGCCTGCGCCGCCGCCGAGGCCAGGATGCCGCGATGGGTGATCACCGCGCCCTTGGGGCGCCCGGTCGTCCCCGAGGTGTAAAGGATCATCAGCGGGTCCTCGGGGACCACCGTCGGGCACACCGCCGCCAGCAGGGCCGCGTCGGCCGGTGTCGCGGTGAGCTCATCGAACGAGGCGCTGCCCGCGAAGCCGCCGAAGAACACGTAGTCGCCGACGTGGGGCAGCCGCTGCCGGAAGCCCTCGAAGAACGCCGCGAAGTCGAAGTCGGGCGTGCGGTCGAGGCAGATGACCATCCGGGCGCCGCTCTGGCCGAGCATGTACGACAGCTCCCGCTCCCGGTAGCGCACGTTGAGCGGGACGACGATCGCGCCGATCCGCGCCGCGCCGAAGAACCCGGCCAGCCACTCCGGCGTGTTCAGGCCGAGCAGTCCGATCCGGTCGCCGCGCCGGATCCCGCGCGCCAGCAGCCCGCACGCGACCCGGTCGGTCAGCTCGTCGAACTCGGCGAACGTGATGGCGTCGTCGCCGTCGTACAGGAACGTCTTGCTCCGTACCGCCGCGTCCCCGAGTACGGCCCCGACCGTCATCGCCCGCATGGTGCTCCTCCTCGACCGATCTCACTCAACGATCACTGATCGGGCACGGTCTGCCAACGCCTCACGGCTGTGTCACCTTAGTGCCGAATGCCGGTCGTCATCGATCTTCGTCGGTCGTCCGTCACTGGAAGCGGCTTCCGCCGGCCGCCTCGTCGAAGATGAGCCACGTCCGCGTCGACCGTACGCCCGGGACCGCGTGGATCCGGGCGAGCACCACGTCGCGCAGGGTGACGTTGTCGGGCGTGCGTACCAGCATCACGAGGTCGACGTCGCCGCCGACGAACGCCACGTGCTCGATGTACGGCACGTCGCGCAGACGGGCGGCCACCTCGCGCCACGAGTGCTGCTCGATGTTGAGGAGAACGTACGCCGAGGTACCCAGCCCGGCGCGTACGGGGTCGATCCGGGCGGTGAACCCGGCGATGACGCCCTCGGCGATCATTCGTTCGACGCGCGTGTAGGCGTTGGAGCGGGAGATGCTCACCCGCTCGGCCAGGGCGCGCATGGACATGCGGCCATCGGCCTCCAGTTCGCGCAGGATCGCCCGGTCGATGTCGTCGAGCGCCGCCGATCGTCCGCCGGGACCGGAGCCCGCCGTCGCCTCGAACGACAGATGGTCCATGAGCCGCCCCCCTCTGAGCAATATGTTCCTGATTCGGCCTGACATCTGTACTTTCGGTCATGTTTCAACCGATATTCCTACCACTGGGCGAGCAAGGAGGGCAGTGCCGTATGACCGAGCGACATCACGACAGCGGCCCGGAGGCGCTGCTTCCCTCGGCGCAGCCGGTCCGTTTCCTGACCGACACCGGAGCGGCGGTACGGAGCCGTCCCCGCTATCCGCTGCCGAACCCGGAGACGCTGCGGCGGGCGTACCACGCCATGGTCGTCGGACGCCGGTTCGACGCCCAGGCCACGGCGCTGACGAAGCAGGGACGCCTCGCCGTCTACCCGTCGAGCCATGGCCAGGAGGCGTGTCAGATCGGCGCCGTCCTCGCCCTGGAGGACGGCGACTGGCTGTTCCCCACCTATCGGGAGTCCGTCGCGCTCGTGACGCGCGGCATCGAGCCCACCGAGGTGCTCTCACTGCTGCGCGGCGACGCGCACTGCGGCTACGACCCGCACCGGCACCACGTGGCCCCGCAGTGCACGCCGCTCGCGACCCAGACCGTCCACGCGGCCGGCCTGGCGTACGCCGAGCGGCGCAAGGGCAGCGGCCGGATCGCGCTCGCCTGCGTCGGCGACGGCGCGACCAGCGAGGGCGACTTCCACGAGGCGCTCAACTTCGCGGCCGTGTTCAAGGCGCCGGTCGTCTTCCTGGTGCAGAACAACCAGTACGCCATCTCCGTCCCGCTCGACCGGCAGACCGCCGCGCCCTCCCTGGCCCACAAGGGCGTCGGCTACGGGGTGCGCTCGGAGCGGGTCGACGGGAACGACCCCGTCGCGGTGCTGGCGGTGCTGTCCGCCGCCGCCGAGCACGCGCGGTCCGGCCAGGGACCTTTCCTGGTCGAGGCGCTCACCTACCGCATCGAGTCGCACACCAACGCCGACGACGCGACGCGCTACCGTTCCGACGCCGAGACCGAGGAGTGGCGCCGGCGCGACCCGATCGCCCGTCTGGAGGCGTACCTGCGCCGCCGCGGCCACCTCGGCGACGACGACGTCGCGGAGGCGGCGACGGCCGCCGAGGAGTTCGCCGGCCGGCTGCGCACCGCGATGAACGCCGACCCGAAGCTCGATGCGCTCGAGCTGTTCGACCACGTCTACGGCGTCGCCACCCCGCAACTGGACGAGCAGCGGGAGACGCTCCGCTCCGAACTCGAGGCCGAGGAGGCGCTGACGTGACCGCTCCGTCCACCACCATGGCACAGGCGCTCAACGCCGCCCTGCGCGACGCCCTCGCGGGCGACGAACGGGTCGTGGTCTTCGGCGAGGACGTCGGCCCGCTCGGCGGCGTCTTCCGCATCACCGACGGCCTCACCGCCGAGTTCGGCGACGAGCGCTGCTTCGACACGCCGCTCGCCGAGGCAGGCATCGTCGGGTTCGCCGTCGGCATGGCGATGGGCGGCTTCCGGCCCGTCGTCGAGTTGCAGTTCGACGCCTTCGCCTACCCGGCGTTCGAGCAGATCGCCTCGCACGTCGCCAAGATGCGCAACCGCACCCGCGGGCGGGTCGAACTGCCGATGGTGATCAGGATCCCGTACGCCGGGGGCATCGGCGGCGTGGAGCACCACTGCGACTCGAGCGAGGCCTACTACGCGCACACGCCGGGGCTGAAGGTCGTCACGCCCGCGACGGTGGACGACGCGTACTCCCTGCTGCGGGAGGCCATCGACGACCCGGACCCCGTCGTGTTCCTGGAGCCCAAGAAGCTGTACTGGGCGAAGGCACAGGTCACCCTGCCGGCGCGCACCGAGCCGTTCGGCCGGGCCGCGGTCCGGCGCACCGGCGGCGACGCGACCCTCGTCGCCTACGGCCCGACCGTACCCGTCGCCATGGAGGCGGCCGAGGCCGCCGCCGAGGAGGGGTGGGACCTGGAGGTCGTCGACCTGCGGACGATCGTGCCGTTCGACGACGAGACCGTCACCGCGTCAGTGCGCAGGACGGGCCGGTGCGTGATCGTGGGCGAGGCCGCGGGCTTCGCCGGAGTCGGCGCGGAGATCGCGGCGCGCGTCCAGGAGCGGTGCTTCCACAGCCTGCACGCCCCGGTGCTGCGGGTGACCGGGTTCGACATCCCGTACCCGCCGCCGATGCTCGAACACCATCACCTGCCGAACGTCGACCGGATCCTCGACGCGCTCGACCGGCTGCAGCGCGACGACCGGCCCGACACCCGTTTCCTCCCGCTGGGCGGTGCGGCGTGAGCGAGGTCGTCTTCCGGCTCCCCGACCTCGGCGAGGGCCTGACCGAGGCCGAGATCACCGAGTGGCGTGTCTCCCCGGGGGACACCGTCACCGTCGACCAGAACGTCCTCGAGGTCGAGACGGCCAAGGCCGCGGTCGACGTCCCCATCCCGATCGCGGGCATCGTGGCGCGACTGTACGGCGAGGCCGGATCCGTCATCGGTGTCGGCGAGCCCCTCATCGCGGTGACCGTCGCGGACCGGCCCGCCGCCCCGGATACGGCGCCGTCGCCGGCGGGCCCGTCCGCCCGCGACGAGCGTTACCGCGAGGAGGAACGCGCCGGATCGGGCAACGTCCTCGTCGGGTACGGGACGGGCACGGCACGCCGATCGCGCCGTCGCCGAGCCGGACGCACCGGACCCGCGTCACCGCGTCGCGTGACCGGCCCGGTGTCCGCGCCGGCCAGTTCGATTCCCGTACCTGCGGCGGCCGGTTCCCCCGCACCGTCCGATCCGTCGTCGGTCCCCGCGATGGCGGGGCGGGCCGGGGCCCCGCGCGTCATCTCGCCGGTGGTCCGCCAGCTGGCGCGAACGCACGCCATCGACATCGCGGCCCTCACCCCCAGCGGTCCCGGTGGCGTCGTGCTCCGCCGGGACGTCGACGACGCCATCGTCGCGGCCATGTCCGGAACCGCTCCGACGGCCACCGCTCGGTCCACATCGGCCCCTGGCCTGGCCGTCGCACCTGAGACGGCGGATCGGGAGACCTCCGGCCGGGTGAGCCGGGAGGCCACCACCTGGGCGGATCAGGAAGCGGCCCTGGCGGATCGGGAGGCTCCCGTCCGGGTGCCCCTGCGGGGCGTGCGGCGGACCGTCGCCGAGAAGCTCTCCCGTAGCCGACGCGAGATCCCGGACGCGAGCACCTGGGTCGACGTCGACGCCACGCCCCTGGTGGAGCTCAAGGCCGACCTCGACCGGGCCCTCCCGGACGCCCGCATCGGCCTGCTGGCGCTGTTCGCCCGGATCTGCGTCGCCGGACTGCGAAGGTTCCCCGAGCTGAACGCCTACGTCGACACCGAACGCCAGGAGATCGTCCAGGTGCCGCAGGTGCATCTCGGGTTCGCGGCGCAGACCGACCGGGGCCTCGTCGTACCGGTCGTCCCCGACGCGCACCGGCTCACCCTCGCCGAGCTGGCCGCCCGGCTCCGGGAGCGCACCGAGGACGCCCGCGCCGGTCGGCTCGCCCCCCAGGACCTCACCGGAGGGACGTTCACGCTCAACAACTACGGCGTGTTCGGCGTGGACGGTTCCAACCCGATCATCAACCACCCCGAGGCCGCCATGCTCGGCGTCGGGCGGATCATCGATCGCCCGTGGGCGTACGAAGGGGAGATCCGGCTGCGGAAGGTGACGCAGCTGTCGTTCACGTTCGACCACCGGGTCTGCGACGGAGGTGTGGCAGGGGGATTCCTGCGCTTCGTCGCCGACTGCGTGGAACGCCCGGCACTCCTGGCGGCTCACCTTTAGGCGCACCACCGAAGGTGCCTGCCTTGTCGGGTCGGTAGCGTGTGGTCGTGGCGGAGCATGAGTACAGCGCTGCGGACATCACCGTGGTGGAGTTGGACGAGGCGATACGCAAGCGTCCGGGCATGTACTTCGGTGTGGGGCTGCGGGATCCTCGGCTGCCGGTCTCGTTGATGTGTGCGGTGGGTGGGCACGTTCTTCATCCGCCGGCCAGGACGGCCGAGGCGCACTCGCTGCAGGGCCTGATCGAGATATCCGGTGACCGCGGTTTCACGGTGATGTTGGATCTGCCGCCTTCCCGGGACGAACCGGACTTGCCGGCTCCCGACTACTTCGATTTCTTGAACGGAGCTGGGTGGTGGCTCCTGGCCGCGGTGATGGCCCTATGCGAAAAAGTCGTGGTGGAGGTGTGGCGAGACGATCACGCCTTCCGTCAGGAACTCGCCGGCATCCGGCCGCTCTCCGTTCCGGAGAGGATCGATCCACCGCCAGGGAGCGGAACACGTGTCGCCTTCGCTCTCGACCCGGAGTACGTCGGGCACGAAATGGCCTTCCCCGCCGACCTCGAACACCTTGACCTGCACGGCCCGGACTGCGCCGTACCGGAAGGTCCCGGCCGGGTCATCGTCCGGGATCTGCGTGCCGCGAGTCCCGGCCGGGAGGTCGTCTACCGATAACGAGGGCCCGGTCCGACGACGATCCGCTGGTGATTGCTGCTGTCTGATGTCAGCGATCACCAGGGATCTTCGCGGTTAAAACAGGCGGGACCGTACGGTGTTGATCTCGGCTTCGCGCAGGCCGGCCTCGGTCAGGTAAGCGGCGGCATTCAGGGAGTCGAGGACGGTCAGTAGGGCCTCCCGTCTGAGACGTCACGGAGGGCCAGTGCCTGTGCGTCGGTGAGACCTGCGCGTGCGCCCGCGCGGCGGCGTGCCCGGACCTCCTGACCCGTGCGCGGCCGGTACTTCGGGTCCTGTCCACAGCCACAAATGTCGAATCCCTCGTAGCGCAGGCCGGCTGCGAGGACGGCGGCCACAGCGGCCCACCGACGGTCGTCGGCCCTTCGCGGTGCGGCGAAGTCGTGCCCCGCGTAGGTCATCGGCGTGCGGCAGCGTGGGCACAGGTGCTCCCGGCCGTCCCAGGGGTACTTGTGACTCTGCCGACAGGGCACGCAGACGTAGTGGACCTTGTAGACGACCATCGCGTACCTGCACACGGATCCAGGGTAACCGGGCATGATCGTCCTGCAACGGAATTCTTCCGCCGGTGACCGGCGGTGGGCCGGTCACCGGGCGCGGCGACTATCCGTCGGACTGCTCGCTGCGTTGCCGTACCCTTCTCGGCCAGGGGCGTTCCTTCGCTTCGTCGCCGACTGCGTGGAACGCCCGGCACTCCTGGCGGCCCACTTCTAGCGCCGTGTCGGCAACTGCTCGCGTAGCACCGTGGCCAGGGCGGTGGGTTCGCGGCCGAGCAGGGTGGCCAGCGTCGGGTCGACGGCGGCGAATTCGCCGGCGCGGGCGGCGGTGAAGACGCCGAGCAACTGGTTCGCCCTTTCGGCGGGGACGCCGCGGTCGATCAGGTGCTCCCGGAACTCGTCGTCGGGTCCGGTGGTCCTGGTGATGACGCGGCCCGTGACGTCGGAGGCGATGCCGGCGATGTCGGCGAAGGTGAGCGCCTGTGCCGCGGTGAGCGGCGGGGTGGGGCCGTCGAAGCGGCCTTCGTCGGCCAGGATGGCGGCGGCCGCGTCGGCGAGGTCGGCGTGCGCGGTCCAGCTGACCGGTCCGTCCGCTGGAAGCGTGATCTGCCCGGACTCCACGGCGTTGCCGAGGTACTGGACCGCGGTGGCGGCATAGAAGCCATTGCGCAGCGACGTGAATGGCACGCCGGACGCGCGCAGTGCCTCCTCGGTGGCGGCGTGGTCGCGGCACGGCTGGAAGTGTGACGCCGAGCCGGCGCCCTGATGGCTGGTGTAGAGGATGCGGCGGGCCCCCGCCTCGACGGCCCCGTCGATCGCGGCACGGTGGTCTCGCACGGCCGCTTCGCCCATCTTGTCGACGGAGACGATGAGCACTTGGGAAGCGCCCTCGAAGGCGTGGGCGAGGCCGGCCGTGTCGGTGAAGTCGCCTTGCCGCACCCGTACCCCTCGGTCGGCGAACCCCTGTGCCTTCCGCGGGTCGCGGACGCTGACGCCGACCCGGTGCGCCGGCATGCGCGTCAACAGGCTCTCGACGATCTGACGCCCGAGCTGCCCGGTGGCTCCGGTCACGATGATCACGGTGCACTCCAACGATGTGTTTCCAATGGAATCAAAATCAGCGTAACACTGATAATAACGACGGAACCAGTCGCGACGTATCCTTGATACATGTCACCAGGTTCACCCGGCCGCGAGTCCGACAGCGCGGCCACCGGACGGGAGCAGACCCGCCGGCGGGTCATCGAGGTCGCCATCGATCTGCTGACGCGCGAAGGTCGCGACGCGGTCACCACCCGCGCGGTCGCCGTCGCGGCGGGCCTGCAGGCACCGGCCATCTACCGGCTGTTCGGCGACAAGGAGGGGCTGCTCGACGCGGTTGCCGAGCACGGCTTCGCCGCGTTCCTCGCGGCGAAGCACGTCGACCCCGACCCGCCGGACCCCATCGAGGACCTGAGCGCCGGCTGGGACCTGGCGGTCGAGTTCGGCCTGGCCAATCCCGCGCTGTACACACTGATGTACGGCGAGCCCACGAGATCCGCGTCCGCCGCCCACAAGGCCGGCATGGAGATCCTCATGGGCCGGATCCGGCGCCTCGCCGCCGGCGGCCGGCTCCGGGTCGACGAGGAGCTCGCGGCCATGATCATCCATGCCACGGCGCGCGGCGCGGTGCTCACCTGGCTGTCCCTGCCGGAGGACCGGCGCGACCCGGCCCTGCTGACCACTCTTCGAGAGTCCATGCTCGCCGCCGTGACCAACCGGCAGCCGGCCGTACAGGAAGAGGGCCCGGCCGGCGCCGCCCGGGCCTTGCGCGCCGCGCTGCCCGAGCAGACGGCCCTCAGCGACGCGGAGCGGCGTCTGCTGAGTGAGTGGCTGGACCGCCTCGCCGCCGGCGACCGCCGGTGACCGTTGCCCAACCGGTCACCGGCGGGCGATCGGTGGCTATCGGCCGGCCGACTCGCCCCGTTCCCGCACCTTGTCGGCCAGGCGGTCCAGGCTCTGATGCATGGCCTGTTCGACCTTCGGGCCGGGTGGCGCGTGGTCGGGGTCGAAGAACGACAGGTGGACGACCACCTCGCTGTGCTCGGGTTCGATGCCGGTGACCTGGAGCCAGCCGGCGTACTCGCCGGTGTCCCGGGTGCCCCACTCCACCCGGAGCTGATCCCGCTCGGCCCGCAGCAGGGCGCGTTCCCGGTCGGCGCCGTGGCTGACCGTCACGTCCGGCAGGTCGGCGGACTCCAGGTGGACGTCCTGAGGCAGCCACTCGTCCATCGTCCCGGGATCGGACGCCTCGTCGAACACCAGCTCCGCCGGCGCGGTGATGCGCCGGGACGCCTCGTACTCGCTCATCGTCCTATTCCTTCCGGTCAGGGCGGCGGTGGCGTGTGCTTGCCCGCTGTTCGGTCGGCTACCCACAGCGGCCGGGCCGACACCCGGATCGATCCGTAGAAGCCCGGCGAGGCGGAGACCGGTCGTCCTATCGTGGCGCTGTCAGGGGAACCACGACCGATATCTTTCGAAACATGTCGGCAGGCGGTTCCAGCCCCCACGTCGGAACGCGCGGTGTCCGCGCGCCGATAACCTGTGCGCCTGTGCACGGGCGACCTGGAATCAAGGTTCGCCGAAAGATTGCGCTAATCTTCGAAACGTACGGTCGACGATGTGGGGGAGTGCGGTGGGACGTCCAGCCGGAACGGGATCGGAGCCGACGGCCGGTCGGCGCTCCCGGCCCACCTTGGCCGACATCGCCATGGAGGCGGGCGTCTCCACGGCCACGGTGTCCAAGGTGCTCAACGGCCGGACCGACGTCGCCGCGGCCACGAGGGAACGCGTCGCCGGGCTGCTGAAGGCCCACAGCTACCTCGCGCCCGGCGTACGGCGGGCGCGCCGGTCCGGGCTGGTCGACGTCGTCATCGGCGGCCTGGACAGTCCCTGGGCGGTGGAGATCCTGCGCGGGGTGGAGGCCGAGTGCGCCGAACGCGGCACCGGCACGGTCGTCTCGCTCGTGCGCGGGGAGGACGCCCGGCCGCCGAGCTGGGCCTCGCTCAGCGTCCAGCACCACAGCGACGGGGTGATCCTCGTGACGTCCCGGATCACCGCGCAGCAGCGCGCGCAGATCGAGCGGGCGGGCGTCGCCCTCGTCGTCATCGACCCGGTCGACCTGCCCGATCCGGATCTGGCGAGCGTCGGCGCGACGAACTGGTCGGGCGGCCTGTCGGCGACCGAGCACCTGATCTCCCTCGGGCACCGGCGGATCGCCGCGATCGGCGGCCCGCAGGAGATGCTGTGCACGCAGGCCCGGATCGACGGCTACCGCGCCGCCCTCGAACGCGCGGGCATGGAGCTCGATCGCGCGTTGATCAGATACGGCGACTTCAGCTACGAGGGCGGGTTCCAGGCGGCGTGTGAGCTCCTCGAGCCGCGGGACCGGCCGACCGCGATCTTCGCGGGCAGTGACCAGCAGGCGATGGGCGTCTACGAGGCGGCGCGCCAGGCGGGTCTCAGCGTCCCGGCGGACCTCAGCGTCGTCGGGTTCGACGACCTGCCGCTGTGCCAGTGGCTGTCGCCGCCCCTGACCACCGTCCGCCAGCCGCTGGAGGAGATGGGGCGGATCGCCGCCAGGACGCTGTTCCAGCTGCTCGACGGCGAGGCGCTGGTGAGCCCGCGCGTCGAGCTCGCCACCGAGCTGCGCGTCCGGCTGTCCACCGCTCCGCCGTCCGCCTGACCGGCGATGCGCACCTTCCACAACCCGATCCTGGCGGGTTTCCACCCCGACCCCTCGACCTGCCGGGTCGGCGCCGACTACTACCTGGTGACGTCCTCATTCGAGTGGTTCCCCGGGCTGCCGATCCACCACAGCCGGGACCTGGTGCACTGGCGGCCGCTCGGCCACGTCCTGGACCGGCCCGAGCAGCTGCCGCTCGACGGCGTCCGGCCATCGGGAGGCCTGTTCGCGCCGACGATCCGGCACGCCGACGGCACCTTCTACGTCGTGTGCACGCTGGTCGACGGTACCGGGCCGTCCGGGAACTTCGTGGTGACGGCCACGGACCCGGCCGGGCCGTGGTCCGAGCCGCACTGGCTGGGCGAACCCGAGAGCTTCGACCCGTCTCTGCTGTTCGACGATGACGGGCGGGCCTGGTTCCACGCGACCCGGCCGGTCGACGCGGCGGGGCACACCGAGATCTGGCTGCGGGAGTTCGACCCGGCCGCACTCACACTGACGGGGCCGGAGCATGTCCTGTGGAACGGCGCGCTGAACGGCGTGGTCTGGACCGAGGCGCCGCACCTGTACCGGGTCGGGGACTTCTACCACCTCCTGGTCGCCGAGGGCGGCACCGAGCTGAACCACGCCGTCACCGTGGCCCGGTCCCGCGACGTCACCGGCCCGTACGAGGGAAATCCGCGCAACCCGCTCCTGACCCATCGCCACCTGGGGGCCGCGCACCCCATCGTCGCGACCGGGCACGCCGACCTGGTGGCGACCGGCGCGGGGGAGTGGTGGGCGGTGTTGCTCGGGGTTCGTCCCTCCGGCGGATTCCTGGGCAACCTCGGCCGGGAGACCTTCCTCGCCGCGGTGGCGTGGGAGGACGACTGGCCGGTCATCGCCCCCGGTGTCGGCCGGGTCGAGTCCGTCGGCGCCGCTCCGAACCTGCCGGAACACCGCTGGCCCGCCGAGGCCGCCTGCGACCACTTCGACGACCTCGAGCTCGGTCCACAGTGGAACCAGCTCCGTACGCCGCGCGAGCGGTTCTGGGACCTGACGGCGCGGCCCGGTCACCTGCGGCTGCGGTTGCGGCCGGAAACGGTCACGGAGCGCGCCTGCCCGAGTCTGATCGCCCGCCGGCAGAGCCACGCGCACTTCGTCGCGCACACCGCGGTCGACTTCGCTCCCTGGGGCTCGAACGAGTGCGCGGGCATGGTCCTCCTGCAGAACGACGACTTCCAGATCCGGTGCGTGGTCACGCTCCGCGATGGGCGTCGCGTGCTCCGGCTGATCCGCAGGGCCACGGGAGCCGACGAGGTTCTGGCCGAAGACGGCCTGCCCGACGGGCGCGTCCGGCTGGCGGTCGAGGCCCACGACCAGTCGTATGAGTTCCGGTACGCCACCCCGGCGTCGGCGTGGCGGCCGCTCGGCGGTCCGGTCGACGGCAGCGTACTCAGCACCGAGGTCGCCGGCGGCTTCGTCGGGGCCTACCTCGGGATGTACGCCAGTAGCACGGGACGTCCCAGCACCAACGTCGCCGACTTCGACTGGTTCGAGTACCGCGGCCTCGGCTGAGGCGCGCCCGCCTCAGTCGACGGGGGAGGGCTCCACCGGGACCGTGGTGGACTCGCGGACGACCAGCCGACACGGCCGGACGTGCGGTCCAGGGGAGGGCTCGCCGTTGATCGCCGCGAGCAGCAGGTCGGCGGCGCCGCGCCCGAGGCCCTCGAGGTTCATGTCGACGCTGGTCAGCGGAGGCTGGCTGCCGAGGACCATGACGTCCCAGTTGTCGAATCCGACCACCGCGACGTCCTCGGGCACTCTTCGGCCCGCCGCCCGCAGTGCGTCGGTGACGCCCCGGGCGACCTGGTCGCTGCCGCAGAAGACCGCGTCGAACTCGCCGGCCGTCGCGAGGAGCATGCCGACGGCCCGCCGCCCCCAGGCCTCGCTCCACTCGCCGAACAGCGGCGGAGCGGCCAGTTCCAGACCCGATTCGGCCAGCTGCTCGATCGCCGCGGCGGACCGTACGACGGCGGAGTGGTGGTGCTCCGGCCCCGTGACGTGCGCGATCCGGCGACGGCCGACGGCGAGCAGGTGGTCGATGGCCTTCCGGGCGCCGCCGGCCTCGTCGGCCACGACCGAGCAGTCCTCCGGATCGGTCGAGCTGACGAACGCGTATACCACCGGGACCGGCAGGCCCGATCCGATCGGGGGCCGCGGCCGGGCGTGGCGGCCCGTCACGATGATCCCGTCGACCCGGCGGCTGAGCAGCGTGTTCAGGTAGTACTGCTCGCGGATCGGATCGTCGCGTCCGTCGCACAGGAACACCGACATGCGGCCCGCGCCGAGCGCGTCCTCCACCCCGATCATGAGCGGAATGCTGAACCGGCCGATGGTGTCCGTCGTGATCATCCCGACGGTGTAGGTGCGGCCGGAGCTCAGGGTGCGCGCCGCGGCGTTGGCCTGGAAGCCGAGCTGCTCGGCGGCCGCCTGCACCCGCTGCCGGGTCTCGGCCCGCAGGGAGCCGCGCCCGTTGAGCGCCTTGGAAGCGGTGCCGACCGAGACGCCCGCCAGCGCGGCCACATCGCTGATGGTCGCCGGCCGCGCCGACTTTCCCATGTTTCCTCCGTTTTCCTGCTGCACGGACATCCGAATGTACCGTACTCCGTCCTGTGTGGCGTGGAGCTGCGTAACACGGGAGAAATACGGCCTTGACGGCGGTTCACCGGCGACCTAGCCTCCGAGGCAACCGGTTTCCGAATTTTCTTCCGGTCGGGCCGGACGGCGCTCCCGCTCCGCACGGCCGACCGCACCTCGGGGGTTCGATCGGCGTGGGCCACGGCCGGCGCCGGGTTCCGTTGGACACGTAGGAGGCACGATGGCCCTCTCCCGCCCCCGGGCACGGCTCCGGCAGGCACCCGCCCTCACCGCGCTGGCCACCGCGGCGGCGCTCCTCACGGCGTGTCAGAGCGGGGGAGCCGCCTCCTCCGCCAGCGACACCAGCGCCAAGGACGACGGCACGACCATCACCATGTGGACCCGTTCCCCAACGGCGATCTTCAGCCAGACGCTGATCGACGCGTACAACCGCGGCCACCGCAACAAGGTGAAGCTGACGGTGATCCCGGCCGACTCCTACCAGCAGAAGGTCGGTACGGCCGCGGGCGCCCGGCAACTGCCGGACGTGCTCGCCTCCGACGTGGTCTACGCGCCGAACTACGCCTCGAAGGGCGTCTACCTCGACCTGACCGCCCGGGTGAACAAGCTGCCGTTCAAGGCGTCCCTCGCCCCCGCCCACATGAAGACCGCCACCTACAACAACAAGATCTACGGCGTCCCGCACGACATCGACCTGTCCGCCGTCTTCTACAACAAGGCGCTGTTCACCAAGGCGGGCCTGAACCCGGACAAGCCACCGACGACGCTGGACGAGCTCTACGCCGACGCTAAGAAGATCAACGGCGTGGGCGGCGGCGCGCACGGCTACTTCTTCGGCGGCGCCTGCCCCGGCTGCATGCTCTTCACCACCTGGCCGATGATCTGGGCCTCCGGCGGGACCGTGCTCAACGAGAAGGGCACGGCGTCGACCATCGCCAACGACACGGCGGGGAAGGTCTACGCGCTCTACCGCCGGATGTACCAGGAGGGCCTCGTCCCGGCCTCGGCCAAGAACGAGAACGGCCCGACGTGGACCCAGCCGTTCGCCAGCGGCAAGATCGGTATCGAGCCGATGGGCGCGACCGTGCTGCAGACCCTGAAGGAAGGACCCGACCTCAAGGTGGGCGTCGCCCCGATCCCGGGCCTGACGGGCGGCACCTCGTCCTTCGTCGGCGGTGACGTGCTCGGCGTGAGCTCCAACAGTAAGCACGCCGCGCAGGCATGGGACTTCATCTCCTGGACCCTGTCGAAGGACGCCCAGGTCGACGTCGTCGCGAAGAACAAGAACATCACCGTACGCACCGATCTGGCCGACAACACCTACGCGCAGCAGGACCCTCGGCTCGCGACGTTCAACAAGCTGGCCGCTCAGGGCCAGACGCCCATCTCGGTCGACTTCGGCAAGACCTACAACGACCCGAACGGCCCGTGGACGTCCACGGTGACCGACGCGGTCTTCGGCTCCGGCGATCCGGCCGCCATCCTGCAGCGTCACAACGGCGCCATCACCGAGTCCCTGTCCGGCAACGGCTGAGCGACCCCGAACTCCGCCCCGGGCATCGCGCCCGTCGTCTCCGTGATCAACGAGGAGCACCCGATGGTCTCCCTCTCACCCACCCGCGCGCCCTCCCGCGACGCGCCGTCGCCCCCGCCGCGCGCCCGTCGCGAGGTCTCCCCGCTGCGGCGCGGCCACCGGCGCCTGGCGATGGTCTACGCGACCCCGCTCGCCGTCATCGTCGCCGTCCTGTTCGTCGTCCCGCTCGGCCTGATGGTCTGGATGTCCTTCAACCACTGGCCGCTGCTGGGCGCGTCCGCGCCGAACGGGGTCGCGAACTACCGGGCCCTCAGCGACCCGCTCTTCCTGCACGCCCTCTGGTTCACCGTGAAGTACACGGTCGTGACGACGGTCGTCCTCGGCCTCGTCGCCTTCGGCCTGGCGCTGCTCATCCAGGAGGGCCCGCGGGGCGTGGGACTGTTCCGTACGGTGTTCTTCCTGCCGAGCGCCGTCGGCCTCGCCTCGGCGAGCCTGCTCTTCTACGGCATGTTCAACACCGACTCGTCGCCGTTGAACGCGGCCATGCGGCTGCTGGCGGGCGGCGACGTCGACTGGCTGGGCAGCAGCGGCAACGCGCTGTTCTCGACGATCGGCATGATCACCTGGCGGTTCGCCGGCTTCTACATGCTGATCCTCATGACCGGCCTGCACGGGATCGACCCGGTGCTGTACGAGGCCGCCCGTACGGACGGGGCCGGCTGGTGGCAGATCATGCGGCGGGTGACGATACCGCTGCTGCGGCCGACGATCGCGCTGATGATGGTGCTCTCCGTCACCGGGTCCCTGCTGGCCTTCGACCAGTTCTTCATCCTGACCGGCGGGCGGCACGGCACGGCGACCATCGTCATCGACGTGTACCGGGAGGCGTTCTTGTCCCAGGACCTCGGACGGGCGGCCGCCGTCTCGGTCGCCATCCTCGTCGGCCTGATCCTCATCAACGGCGCGCAGCTCCGTCTCCTGCGACGCCACTCCTAGGAGCCGATCAATGTCACGACCGCGTCACCGCGCCGCCCGGTCCGCGGGCTTCTACTCCACGTCCACCGTGCTCGCGGTGCTGTTCCTGTTCCCGATGGTCTGGACGCTGTTCTCCTCCGTGCACGGCCGCCAGGCGAGCGGCCGCGGCAACGGGTGGGGGATCGACGACTACAAGCGCCTGTTCCACTACGGCAGCGGGCTGCCGGCGTACCTGCTCAACACCACGGTGGTCGCGCTCATCACGGTGTGCGTCACCGTCGTGGCCACCACGCTGGGCGGCTACGCCGTGGCGCGGTTCGACTTCCCCGGCAAGAACGTCCTCTTCCTGGTCACCCTCGCGATCCTCATGGTCCCGTACGCGACCATCCTCGTGCCGCTGTACGTGTTCCTCGGCTGGATCGGCCTGCAGAACTCCCTGATCGGCCTGGGACTTGTCCTGGCTATGTTCCAGCTGCCGTTCGGGCTGTTCATGATGCGCAACTCGTTCGAGGCGCTGCCGGTGGAGCTGGAGGAGGCCGCGCTGATCGACGGTTGCACGCCGACGGGCGTGCTCCGCCGGGTGCTGCTGCGCGGGGTGGCGCCGGGCATGGTGACCGTCGCGCTGTTCGCGTTCCTCGCCGCCTGGAACGAGTTCGTCGCGCCACTGATCTTCCTGACGGACGGCGCCAAGTTCACCCTTCCCGTGGCGCTGTTCAACCTGGAGGCCGGCAACTTCGGGTCGGTCGACTTCGGGGCGCTGCAGTCGGGCGTGGTGACCGCGGCGGTCCCGTGCGTCGCGGTGTTCCTTCTCCTGCAGCGCTACTACGTGCGCGGGTTCACTTCCGGTGCCCTCAAGGGCTGATGATGAGAGAGAGCATGACCGATTCACACCTCGGCCCGGTCTCCCCGACGACGGAAGCCCTCGGCGCGCTACGGCCGCTTTCCCTGGACGCCGTACGGCTCGACGCCGACGGCCTGCTCGGCGCGTGGCAGCGGCGCAACGCCGAAGCGACGATCCCCCACTGCGTCGACGAGCTGTCGGCGACCGGCACGCTGGAGAACCTGCGGCGCGTCACGGGGCAGAGTGATCGGGAGTTCGCGGGCATGTGGTTCCGCGACTCCGACATCTACAAGACCCTCGAGGCGGCCGCCTGGCAGCTGGTCCACGGGGACGACCCCGGGTTGCGGGACCTCCTCGATTCAACGGCGTCGCTGCTGGCCAAGGCCCAGCAGGACGACGGCTACCTCAACTCCTACTTCACCACGGTGCATCCGGAGAAGCGGTGGCAGGAGCTGGACTGGAGCCACGAGCTGTACTGCGCCGGCCACCTGATCCAGGCCGCGGTCGCCGCCGCGCGCGCCGACGCGTCCGCCGAGCTGATGACGGTCGCGCGGCGGTTCGCCGACCTGATCGTGGAGCGGTTCGGCCCGGGCGGGACCGACGGGGTGGACGGGCACCCCGAGATCGAGACCGCGCTGGTCGAGCTGTACCGCGCGACCGGGCACCGGCCGTACCTCGACACGGCGCGCAGGTTCCTGGACCTTCGCGGGCAGGGTCTGCTGGGGGAGGGGAGGTTCGGCGCGGCGTACTTCCAGGACCACGTTCCGGTCCGCGAGGCCGAGGAGGTGGCCGGCCACGCCGTCCGGCAGCTGTACCTGCTGGCGGGCATGGTCGACGTCGCCGTCGAGACGCACGACACCGAGCTGCTCGACGCGGCGAAACGGATGTGGGACAGCGCGCTCCACACCAAGACCTACCTCACGGGCGCGCACGGATCCCGGCATCGCGACGAGGCGTACGGCGACCCGTACGAGCTGCCGCCCGACCGCGCGTACGCCGAGACGTGCGCGTCGATCGCGAGCTTCCACTGGGCCTGGCGCATGCTGCTGGCCACCGGCGAGCACCGCTACGCCGACGAGATGGAGCGGGTCCTGCACAACGCCATCGGGGCGGCCATCGCGGCGGACGGCCGGAGCTTCTTCTACTCCAACCCGCTCCACCTGCGGACCGGCCACGACGGGTCGGACGAGGACGCGCCCTCGGAGCGGCTGAGCTGGTACACCTGCCCCTGCTGCCCGCCCAACCTCGCCCGGCTGATGGCCTCCCTTCACGGCTACCTCGCGACCGCCGACGACGACGGCCTGCGGGTCCACCTGTACGGCGAGGGCATCCTGCGGTCGCCGGTCCCCGGCGGCGAGGCCGAGGTGACGACGCGGACCGCCTACCCGTGGGACGGGCGGATCGAGCTGACCGTGACGGCGACGACCGACCGGCCGTGGACGCTCGCGCTGCGGATCCCGAGATGGTGTGGCCGCTTCACCGTCGAGGTGGACGGCACGACGGTCGCGGGCGACGCCGAGGACGGCTACCTCCGCCTGACGCGGAGCTGGAACACCCCCACGGTGATCGTCCTGGACCTGCACATGCCCGCCCGTCTGGTCTCCGCCCACCCGAGGGTCGACGCGGTGCGCGGCTGCGTCGCCCTGACGCGCGGACCGCTGGTCTACTGCCTCGAGCAGGCCGATCTCCCCGACGGGACCGTGCTGGAGGACGTACGGCTGGACGCGTCCGCTCCGGTGCGCCCGGTCGAGCGCGCGGACCTGCCGGAGGTCCCCGTGGCCCTGGCCGCCGACGGGACCGTGGACCGGTCGCCCTCACCCGAGCCGTACCGCGACCACGCGGCCGCCGACGACGCTGCCGAGCGGCTGTCGTTGACCGCCGTGCCCTACTTCCTGTGGGCGAACCGGACACCAGGCTCCATGCGGGTCTGGATCCCGCTGGGCTGACCAGGCCTTGACCGCCTGGGGACTCGTTGAGACACTCCGCTCCGGAAAACCTTTTCCTACCCCTGGGAGAACGCCGATGGGTGAGCAGAGTCGCAGACGGGTCCTCCAGGCGGGCCTCGGCGCGGTGGCCGGATCGGCGGCCCTCGGCCGGCTCGGAGGCACGGCCGGCGCCGCCGAGCGCGCGGCAGCCGAAGCCCCGGCCGCGTCCACGGCCGGCCGGCCGACCGGCCTGCCCTGGGTCGCGGACCTCGGGGACGGCCGGTACCAGAATCCGGTGCTGGGCGCCGACTGGTCCGATCCCGACGCGGTCCGCGTCGGGCCGTACTTCTACCTCACCGCCTCGACGTTCAACCGCATCCCGGGACTGCCGATCCTCCGGTCGCGCGACCTGGTGAACTGGACGATCATCGGCCACGCGCTGACCGAGCTCGAGCCCCGCGACGTGTTCAGCGTGCCGCAGCACGGGAACGGCGTGTGGGCGCCGGCCATCCGCCACCACGCCGGCAGGTTCTGGATCTTCTACCCGGACCCGGACTACGGCATCTTCGTCACCACCGCCGTCGACCCGTCCGGCCCGTGGACCAAGCCGCACGTGCTGAAGCCCGGCAAGGGCTTCATCGACCCGTGCCCGCTGTGGGACGACGACGGCCGGGCGTACCTCATCCACGCGTACGCCAAGAGCCGGGCCGGGATCAACAACCGGCTGAACCTGCACGAGATCAGCCCGGACGGCAGGGAGCTCCTCGACGACGGCCGGATCGTCGTGAACGGCGACGAGATCCCCGGCTACACCACCCTCGAGGGACCGAAACTCTACAAGCGCGACGGATGGTATTGGATCTTCGCGCCGGTCGGCGGCGTGACCGGCGGCTGGCAGTCGGCGTTCCGGTCGCGCAGCATCCTCGGCCCGTATGAGAACCGCATCGTCCTGGCCCAGGGCGACACTCCGATCAACGGCCCGCACCAGGGCGCGTGGGTCGCCACCGAGCGGGGCGAAGACTGGTTCCTGCACTTCCAGGACCGCGGCGTCTACGGCCGCGTCGTGCACCTGCAGCCGATGCGGTGGCGGGACGACGGCTGGCCCGTGATGGGCGAGGACGACGGCCGCGGACGCGGACGCGGTAAGCCGGTCCTCGTGTACCGCAAGCCCGCGGTGGGGCGGCCGTCGAAGATCACCGCCCCCGCGAGCGGGGACGAGTTCACCGGCCACCGGCCGGGCGAGCAGTGGACGTGGCAGGCGAACTCCGACCCGTCGTGGGCGTCGCTGCGCGGCGGACGGCTCCGGCTGGCGTGTCCGCCCAGCGCCGACACCGCCGACCTGCGCCTCCTGCCGAACGTCCTGGGCCAGCGCTTCCCCGCCGAGTCGTTCGTCGCGACGACCTCGCTCACGCTGCACGGCCGTAGCACGGGAGCGCGGTCCGGGCTCGTCGTGCTCGGATACGGCTACGCCTGGATCGGGCTGCAGCGGCTCGACTCCGGGCTCGCGCTGGTGCACCGCACGGCCGCTCAGGACAAGGCCGAGATCGACGCCGCCACGCCGATCCCGATGCCGTCCGGCCGGTCCTCGGTACGGCTGCGGGTCCAGGTCGGGCCCAGCGGCGTGTGCCGGTTCGCCGCCGACGTGGACGGACGCGGGTTCCAGCCGGTGGGCGGGCCGTTCACCGCGTCACAGGGCAAGTGGATCGGCGCCACGCTGGGCCTGTTCGGCACCGCCCCGGTCGGCGCGCACGGCGACGCGGCCGAGGTCGACTGGTTCCGGGTCGGGCCCGCCGAAGGATAGACGTGCCGTTACGCCAGGAAGCGCCGTACCCGCTCGATGGTGCCGTCGGGGTCCTCCCAGATGCCCCTGGCCGGGCAGCCACTCCAGCCGTGCGCCGGGGATGCGCCCGGCCAGCAGGGGCGCGTTACGGGGATCGACGACGCGGTCGGCGGTGCCGTACAGGACCAGGGTCGGCGCCGTGACGCCGGCCAGCCGCCCGAACGCGTCATGACCGAGTGAGGCCGCCGACTGCGCCTGCCAGGCCGCGGGGTCCTGCGGGTCGGCCAGTCTGCGGAAGAGGAGATCCTCCAGGGGGTGACTCGTTGGCGGTGAGGCGGCGCGTCGCCTCCTCCGGCGGCAGGCCGGCCGCCTCGCGGATGAGGGTCAGGGTCGCCTCGGGCAGCGGGTACGCCTCGGCGCCCCCCGGCGTCGTACACGCCAGGATCAGCCGGTCGACCCGGTGCCCGTGGTCCAGGGCCACCATCTGCGCGATGGCGCTGATGGGCGTCGGCGAGATGATCGGCATGCGCTGGATCCTCTGGCGGGACGACGCCGAGGCGGGCGAGGTGCCGGAGCACGTCTTCGAGGAGATGTACGCCTTCGTCCGGCGCGGGCTCGGCGCCTCGTGAACCTCGGGCGCTGGATCCGCGACCGGGCGCGTACGACGCCGCACCGGACCGCGATCGTGTTCGGCGACGAGGAGATCACCTACGCCGAGCTGGACGACCGGTCGGAGCGCCTGGTGGCCGGGCTCGCCGCGCGTGGCCTCCGGCCGGGGGACCGGGTCGCGACGCTGACCGACAACAGACCGGAGCACGCCGAGCTGTTCTTCGCCTGCGCCAAGGCCGGCCTGATCCTCGTCCCGCTGAACGTCCGGCTGACCGTGCCGGAGCTGGCCTACCAGGTCGGCGACGCCGAACCGTCGATCCTGTTCGCCGCCCCCGGCCGCGCGGTCCCGCCCTTCGACGGGCCGGTCCTGGAGCCGACCCGGGAGGGCCTCGACGCGGTGGCGGACGGCGTCCTCGGTGAAAGGGAGGTCGGCCCGGAGGCCGGGCTGCTGATCGTTTACACCTCCGGCACCACCGGCCGTCCCAAGGGCGCGCTGCTCAGCCACGCGAACTGCTTCTGGACGAACCTGTCACTCGACCGGGGCTGCGAGTTGCGCGAGGACGACGTCGTCCTGCAGGTGCTCCCGCAGTTCCACGTCGGAGGCTGGAACGTCCAGCCGCTGCTCGCGTGGCGTGCGGATCACCCAGGGGTACGGACTCACCTAGGCGGCCCCGAACGTCCTGTGCCTGCCCCCGGAGGAGGTCGCCCGCCGGGTCGGCTGGGCGGGCAAGCCGTACCCGCACGTCGACGTCGCACTCCTCGGCCCGGACGGGCCCCTGGACGGGCCGGGTCGGGGCGAGCTCGTCGTCCGCGGGCCGAACGTCTTCCCCGGCTACTGGCGGAACCCCGCCGCGACCCGGGACGCCGTCCCGGACGGCTGGCTGCGCACCGGCGACGTCGCCGAACGCGACGCGGAGGGCTTCTACCGCATCTGCGACCGGCTGAAGGACATGTACGTTTCCGGCGGCGAGAACGTCTACCCGGCCGAGGTCGAGTCGGTGCTCGCCGCGTTCCCCGGCGTCGCCGAGGTCGCGGTCGTCGGGGTGCCCGACGAACGCTGGGGCGAGGCCGGATGCGCCTTCGTCGTCGGGAACGTTCCGGTCGACGGGCTGCTCGCGCACTGCCGGGAGCGCCTCGCGGCGTTCAAGGTGCCCAAGCACGTGCGGCTCGTGCCCGCGCTGCCCCGATCGGCCGTCGGCAAGACGCTCAAGGACGAGCTGCGCGCGGAGTTCGCCGGATGATCGGCCTGGCCGCCATGGCGTCGTACCTGCCGTCCCGATGGATGCCGGCCGCGGAGATCGCGCGGCGCAGCGGCATCCCCGAAGACGTGCTCGTGGAGCGGTTCGGCCTGCGTGGCAAGCACATCGCCGCGCCGGACGAGCACGTCAGCGACATGGCGGCGACGGCCGCCCGCCGCCTGCTGACCGAGCGTGACCTCGCCCCGGACGACGTCGACGCCCTGGTCTACTTCGGTTCGACCTGGACGGACTACGCCGTCTGGCACGCCGCGCCGCGTATCGCCCACCTGCTGGGCCTGCGCCGGGCGGCGGTGTTCGAGATGGCGTACGTGTCCTGCGGATCGCCGGTCGCCGTCCGCGTCTGCCGGAATCTCCTGCGCGCGGAGGAGGAGCTCACCACCGTGCTCGCGGTCGGTGCCTCCCGCGAGTCGTACCTGATCGACTACACCAACCCGCGCGCCCGCTTCCTGTACGACTTCGGCGACGGCGCGGTCGCCGCGCTGTTCACCCGGGACCAGGGCGCGGAGGTCCTCGGCTGCCACATGCTCACCGACGGGTCCTTCTCCGGCGACGTCATGGTCCCGGCGGGCGGCAGCGTCGCGCCCGCCGACGCCGAGACCGTCCGCCGGCGACGGCACTTCCTCGACGTGCCCGATCCCCGGTCGACGAAGGAGCGCCTCGACCCGGTCAGCCTGCCGAACTTCGTCGCGGCGGCGACCGGCGCGCTGACGCGCTCGGGCGTGGATCACGCCGACTTCCTGTGCGCGCTGCACGTCAAGCGCTCCCTGCACGACGCCCTGCTCAAGGAGCTCGACCTGCCGCCGGACCGCACCGAGTACCTCGACGACACCGGCCACATGAGCGGCGTGGACCCGCTCCTCGCACTCGACCGCGCCGCCCGGGCGGGCCGTCTCACGCCCGGCGACCACATCCTCCTCTTGGCCGCGGGCACCGGCTACACGTGGGCCGCCGCTGTGATCAGGTGGACCGGCCGGCCGCAGGAGGGCGGGCCGTGAGGCGTCACCGCGCCGGGCCCGGAACGCCGTCTCAGCACCCGCGGCCGCGGTGGAGACGCCGTTCACCGCGAACGTCGTGTCGGATTTCCGCCAGTCCGGCGAGGAGGTTCCGCGACAGAGTGGAGGTATGACCTCACAGCACACCGCTCCGGAGGTGAGGCGGCACGTCGACGTCGCAGACTGGGCGGCCCTCGCCACAGAGCTGGACGAGTACGGCTGCGCTCTGACGCCTCGGCTGCTGACCGCAGAGGAGTGCCGCGCCATCGCCGGACTGTACGAGCGGGCGGAGCTGTTCCGCACGACGGTCGACATGGCCCGTCACCGGTTCGGCTCCGGGCAGTACCGGTACTTCACCCACGACCTGCCCGAGCCCGTCGCCGAGCTGCGGCGCGCCTTCTACCCGCACCTGCTGGCCATCGCCCGCGACTGGGCCGCGCGGCTCGGCCGGCCCGCGCCGTGGCCCGACGACCTGGACGAGTGGCTCGCGATGTGCCATGCCGCAGGGCAGGACCGGTCCGCCCAGATCCTGCTGCGTTACGGGCAGGGCGACTGGAACGCGCTGCACCGCGACGTGTTCGGCGACATGGTGTTCCCGCTCCAGGTCGTCATCGGCCTGGACGAGCAGGGCACCGACTACACCGGTGGGGAGTTCCTGCTCGTCGAGCAGCGGCCCCGTGCCCAGTCGCGCGGCACCACCACGGTGCTCCGGCAGGGCCACGGCCTCATCTTCACCACGCGCGACCGGCCCGTCCGCACCAAGCGCGGCTGGTCGGCGGGCGCCGTACGGCACGGCGTCAGCACCGTACGGTCGGGCCGCCGCCGCGCGCTCGGCCTCGTCTTCCACGACGCCACGTGACCGGGTACCGGTCCTCGTCGCCGCGGCTCACAGCGGCGGAGGCGGCGGCGTACGGACAGTCGCCTCCGCCCGGCCCGCACACCGACGCCGAGCTCGCCGCCCTGATCGGCCTCCTGGAGAAGGGCCGGCCGCGGATCGAGTCGGTGGTCGTCGGGCACGGCCGCGACGACGCGTCCACGGCCACCGCCCGGGCGTTCCTCGACGCGTGGCGGGCCCTCGGCAGGGAGATCATCGCGGTGGTGGACTGGCCGGAGCGAGCCGCGTCCTGGCTCCGCCCGGCCCGGCGGATGACCGCGCAGACCCCCGACGCGTGGGTCGTGGCCGCCGCACCGCTCGGCTTCGCCCAGCTCAGCCGCCGGCTGCGACACGATACGGACTGGGATCCCCGGCGCACGTACGCGTTCGCCTCGCTGCACGATCCGCGCGTCCCGGCGCTCGCCGGGCCCGGTGCGGTACGCGGGCTGCGCGGAGCGACCGCGGACGGCGCGATCTGGGAGGCTGCGGACAGCTGGATCACCACACGCCTGCCGGAGCGGAGGTGGAGCCGCGACTCCGCAGCCGACAACGGCATCACGCTCACCCCGAAGGCGTAATACAGGTAGTCGGTGGAGCCGAGACCGGCGTCGAGAACGTCGGCCCGTGGGCTTGGTGGCGGCCCCCTTCTGCCGTAGTCCGGCGGCGTGCGCCTGTGTCAACCCCCCAATGTTCGGAATTCCCGCGGGACCCAGCGCCAGACGATCCTCGATTACGTGTCCGGGCAGCGGCCGCCTGGCAGCCTGCATCGGCTCAGGTCCTTGCCCAGCACGTTCATGCATCGAAGCTGCGCGAAAGGACAAGCGCATTGCGTGGGTACCTGAGAACACTCGCCGGCCTCATCGTGGCCGGCCTGCTCCTGGCCGGTCTTCCCGGCATGGCCGCCCAGGCCGTGCCCGGCCGGCCTCGCCCGGCCGCCGCGCAGGACGTCGGACGGCCCGGCACCGTCGCGACGACCTCGTGGAAGGACGGGCGCTTCGACGTCTACCGGATCTTCCCCGAAGGCAACGCGAGTACGGTGCGGCTCCGCACCTTCGACGGCCGGCGGTGGAGCCCCTGGATACCGCTCGGCGGGACGTTCTACAACACCGCAGGCATCTCCGCGCTGTCCAGCGCCTACGGCCACATCGACATCTTCCTGGTCGGCACCACCACCCCGAACGAGGTCCGGCGCACCCTCTTCCACCGGTACTTCGATGGAAGCTGGCACGGTTGGGAGCAGTTGGGCACCGGCTACGTCGATTACGCGCCGGACGTCGTGTCCCCCGCGCCCGACCGCCTCGACCTGGTCGGCCGGAAACCGGGCGGCGACATCAGCCATCGCTCCTTCGTCCAGGGCCGTGGCTGGGGCCCGTGGGAGGACCTCGGATTCCGCTCCTGGGGTGGCCCCCATGCGGCGAGCCGCATCACCGCCGACGTGGACATCGTGCAGGGCGACTCCGAAATCGGGGTCCAGCACGTGTACGGGACGGACGGGCAGTGGCAGGCCGAGCAGATCGAGCCGCCCAGCTCTTCCCAGCACACCTCCTACGCCGACACGGCCGGATTGGTCGCCTTCCCGTACGGGAACGAGCGGCCGCGGGCGCTGCTGTACAGCTGGCGCCACAACGTCGACCAGCTGTACCTCAACATCTACAACGGCTACTGGCACGGTTCGGATGTGGTCCCGTACAGCGAGGTGCTCAACTGGAACTCTCCGGTGGCCGGCACCTCCTGGGACAAGCGGGCCGACCTGTTCAGCAAGGGCAAGGACGGCTACGTGTACCACAGCGCGATGGACCTGGCCGGGACGGGCGGCGACAGCCACTGGCAGTCACTTGGTGGGCCGCGCGACATCAGCACCGCCCCCGTGGTGACCTCCTGGGCCACCGGCCACATCGAACTCTTCGCGGTCGACGGGTCCGGGGTGCTGCAGCACATTTCCTACAACAACGGGACCTGGGGCGCGTGGGAGACCCTGTGAGACCGGCTGGGCGGCCCGTTTCCTGAGACCCGCCCAGGAGATCCGCCCGGGCGCCGGCCGCCCTCACAGGCCTGCCCGTTCCGCCACCGAAGGCGCCAGGGCTCACACGGGGATCGCGAACACCGCCGCCGCGGTGACGGCCCGCTCCTCCAGATTCGCGGTGCCCCGCACCTCGTACCGGGCGAGAACGGTGAGGCCGCCCGGGAGGTAGGGCCGCAGTGGGTCCCCGATCAGGACGTCCACGCCGCGCCGTCGCTGCCGGCGCAGGAACGCCATCATGGAACCGGCGAGGTCCGCGTCATAGCAGACGTCACCCGCCAGGATCACGTCCACTTCATCGAGGTCGCACCCGAGGACGTCGTCGGTGAGGACGTCGACGCGCACCCTGTTGAGGGTGGCGTTGAGGCCGATGGCGGTCGCGGCGAGCGGGTCGATGTCGCAGGCGGTCACCGATCGCGCGCCGGCCAGCGCCGCGCTGATCGCGACGAGACCGGACCCGCTGGCCAGGTCCAGCACGCGCCGCCCGGCCACGGCCGAAGGGTGGTCGAGGACGTAACGGGCGAGGGCCTGGCCGCCCGCCCACGCGAACGCCCAGAACGGCGGCGGCAGGTCGGGGGCGGCCTGATCGGTGCCCGCCTGGTCGCGCTGGGTCGCCTCCCAGGTCGCGAACGGCTCGTCGGCCAGGCGCAGGGAGACCTCCGGGACCAGTGGAGGCGCCGAGACCCGGGTCAGTGTACGGACCGTACCGGCTCGGCCGCCCGTACCGGCTCGGCCGCCCGTCACAGGCGGATCCGCGACGCGGTGCGGGCGTCTCGAGGCCCTCGAAGTGCCGACCGATGACGCGATCGGGGAGCGGACCGGTCGCGGGGCGATCGGCCCGGCAGGGCGGCGGTCGAACAGGGCCTCACCCGGTTCAGCCTATCGAGCCGGGCCGACGGCCCGGATCTCCGAAACGGTGGGCTGATGAGTTGCCGATCTTCGGTAGCGTGGGACCGTCGTGATCACCGGCCGCGGGCCGGACGACGGCCTTGATCGGAGTTGACCATGGCGGAATCGCCCGCGATAACCACGGCGTTCGCCGAGGGTACGTCGGCTGTTCGGTATGCCGCGATCGCCGAACTGGCGGCGGCCGGGCCCGTGCAGCGGGTCACGTTGTTCACCGGTGTCCCGGTATGGCTGATCACCGGTTACGCCGAGGCGCGAGAGGCGCTCACCCACCCCGACATAATCAAGGGCAAAGGGGGTGACGGCCCGCATCGCGGCGCCGTCCCGGCCGAGCTCGCCGCGGCGATGGACCACCATCTGCTCGGTGCCGACCCGCCCGATCACACCCGGCTGCGTCGGCTGGTGTCCGCCGCGTTCACCCGGCGACGGATCGACGGGCTGGAGCCGGAGATCCGGCTCATCGTCGACGGTCTGCTGGATGACATCTCGGCCGCGGGGGAGCATGGAGCCCCCGTCGACCTGCTGGCGGCCTTCGGCTACCCCCTCCCGCTCACCGTGATCAGCGAGCTGCTCGGCGTGCCGGCGGACCGCCGGGGCGACTTCCAGGAGTGGACGAAGGTGGCCATCAACGGCTCGGTCCATCCCGCCGAGACCTTCGTCGCCGCGGCGACCTCGTTGATCTCCTACATCCGGGAACTGATCGAGCAGAAGCGCGCCGACCCGTCCGACGACCTCGTCTCGGGACTGGTCGCGGTGCGCGCGGACGGCGACAGTCTCTCGGAGGACGAGCTGACCTCGATGGTCTTCCTGTTGCTCGTCGCCGGATACGAGACCACGACCCATCTGATCTGCGGCGGCATGCAGACGTTGCTGACGCATCCCGGCCAGTTCGACCTGGTGCGCGCCGATCCCGACCGGTTGCCCGCGGTCGTCGAGGAACTCCTTCGTTTCAACGGCCCGGCGCAGGTGGCGACTCCCTACCGGACGGCGGCGCCGGTGCGGATCGGTGACGTCACCATCCCCGCGGGTGAGGTGGTGCTGCCCGCGCTGCTGGCCGCCGATCGTGATCCCCGCCAGTTCCCCGACCCGGAACGACTCGATGTCACGAGGCAGCCGGCATCACATCTGGCCTTCGGCCACGGCATCCACCACTGCCTCGGCGCGCCACTGGCCCGGCTGGAGGCCAGGATCGCGCTCGGCGCGCTGATCGATCGATTCCCGAAGCTGCGCCTGGCCGTCCCTCCGGAGGAACTCACCCTGCAGGCCGGCCTGCTGATCAACGGGCTGACCGCCCTGCCGGTCGTCGTGGCCTGACGGATCGTCCATCCGCCTAAGGGCGCCGATCGCCGGCGAGCGAGCCTGCCGCCGCCTGATCGGCGGCCGCTGGGGCCCTGCGCTTCGGGCGGCGAATGTCAGCGGGATCGGGCAGCCTTAATTCGCGCATAAGGCTCTCTTAAGGTCATGGCCTGTGCCGCCGAAGTCGGCATTCCCTGTTCCGGCGAACGTGTTGACAGCGCCTTCGGAGCCTGCTTTCATCCTGATTTGTTAGGAACCTTACCTAACGCATTGGCGATCGCCCTGTCATGACAAGCCGCCATCGTCCGCCGATGGCGCGGTGCCGTTCTGCGCCCCCAGCCGTGAACGGCATGTCAAGAAGGCTGACTGAAACGGTTAGGAACATGGGTCTTCCACTTACCCGAAAGTCCGCTCGACGGAGCGTCCCGCTCGTCCTCGCCCTGGGCGTGGCCTTCGCCTCCGCCGCCGCCGTCGAGGCGGGCACCGGGCATTCCCCCGCCTCGCACGCCGTCCAGGCCGGCTCCGTCACGGCCGCGGCCGTCGACCTCACCGACCCGCACAAGAAGGACATCGCCATGCAGCTGGTGTCCAGCGCGGAGAACTCCTCGCTGGACTGGCGAGCCCAGTACAAGTACATCGAGGACATCGGAGACGGCCGGGGCTACACCGCGGGCATCATCGGGTTCTGCTCCGGCACCGGTGACATGCTCGACCTGGTCCAGCTGTACACCGATCGAGAGCCCGGCAACGTCCTGGCCAAATACCTGCCCGCGCTCCGCAAGGTGAACGGCAGCGACTCGCATAAGGGCCTGGACCCGAATTTCACCAAGGACTGGCGTAAGGCCGCCTCGGACAAGGTGTTCCAGCAGGCCCAGGACGACGAACGCGACCGGGTCTACTTCAACCCGGCGGTCAACCAGGCCAAGAAGGACGGCCTGCGTGCGCTCGGCCAGTTCATCTACTACGACGCCATCGTCATGCACGGGCCCGGCAGCGACGGCGACAGCTTCGGCGGGATCCGGGCGGCGGCCATGAAGAAGGCCAAGACCCCGGCCCAGGGCGGCAGCGAGGTGACCTACCTCAACGCGTTCCTCGACGCCCGCAAGGTCGCAATGAAGCACGAAGAGGCCCACAGCGACACCAGCCGGGTCGACACCGAACAGAGGGTCTTCCTGAAGGCCGGCAACCTCGACCTCGATCCGCCGCTGCACTGGAAGGTGTACGGCGACAGCTACTCGATCGAGAAGTAGGGGACCGGACGGGCTCTCGGGCGGCGGCGTGGTGGTCCGCCGCCCGAGAGCCGACCCGCCGTTCAGCGATAGATGGATCTCCGTCCGCCTGCGCGGCGCTCGCTACGAACAAGATCCACCGGACCCTTAGGGCGCGTTCCGCTCCGTCCACTCCGCGAGGCTGCGGCCTTCGATCGCCGCGGCCATCAGGTCGGGGAACGCGTCGGGCGTGCAGGCGAACGCCGGAATGCCCAGGGCGGCCAGGGCGGCGGCGTTTCCGTGGTCGAAGGCCGGGGCGCCCTGGTCCGAGAGGGCGGTCAGCGCCACGACCTGGGTGCCCGCGCCGGTCAGGGCCGCCGCCCGCCTGAGCATCTCCGCGCGGGCGCCGCCCTCGTACAGGTCGCTGATCAGGATGAGGACGGTCTCCTTCGGACGGGTGATGAGGCGCTCGCAGTACGCGAGGGCCCGGTTGATGTCGGTGCCGCCTCCGAGCCGGCTGCCGAACAGCAGGTCGACCGGGTCGTGCAGCCGGTCCGTGAGGTCCACCACCGACGTGTCGAACACGACGAGCGAGGTGCGCAGCGTCGGCATCGAGGCGAGGACCGCGCCGAACACTCCGGCATAGACCAGGGACGACGCCATCGAGCCGCTCTGGTCGACGCACAGGACGATGTCGCGTTCGACGGCCCGCCGCCGATGGCCGTACCCGATGAGGCGCTCGGGAACCACGGTCCGGTGGGACGGGACGTAGTGGGGGAGGTTCGCGCGAATGGTGCGAGCCCAGTCGATCTCGGAGGCGCGCCGGGGCCGCCGGCGCCGAGCGGACCGGTCGAGGGCGCCGTCGACCGCCGACCTCGTCCGCTGCGCGAGGCGTTCCTGGAGCCGGCGTACGACGGTGCGGACGACCGCCCGCGCGGACTCCCTGGCCCGCTCCGGCAGCACCTGGTTCAAGGACAGCAGGGTGCCGACCAGGTGGACGTCGGGCTCGACCGCCTCGAGCATCTCGGGTTCGAGCAGCAGGCGTGTCAGGTCGAGGCGTTCGACGGCGTCCCTCTGCAAGACCTGCACGACGGTCGAGGGGAAGAGCGTCCGGATGTCGCCCAGCCAGCGTGCGACCTGCGGTGCGGACGCGCCCAGCCCGGCACCGCGGCCGCCCCGGCCGGCACCTCGCGTGCCGTACAGCGACTCGAGCGCGCCGTCCATCTTCGCGTCGTCTCCGGCGAGGGCCGCGCCGGTGGACTCGGCCGCCTCGCCGCCGAGCACCATCCGCCAGCGCCGCATCCGCTCCTCGCTCACCGGCTTCCCCTCTCGTCGTCTTCGGGTCGCCGGGCGGGTGCGGCCCAGCCGAGGATGTCGAGGGCCGTCCGTACGGCCGGGGCGGCGCGTATCGGATCCAGGGGCTCGTCGTCGGCGTCCGGCGCGGAGACCGTGGCGATCCGGGCCACCCGCTCGCCGATCGATCGGCGCTCCGGCGCCTCGAACGTCCCGAACGTGCGGCGCAGCAGCGGGAGCACGTCGGTGAAGGAGTCGGCGGGCAGGCCGGTGATCCAGTCGTCGACCAGACGGAGCAGCCGGTCGTCGTGGACGAGGATCAGGCCGCCGCCGGAGAGGAAGCCCTCGATCCAGGCGGCCGCGCGGGCCGGTGACTCGCCGACCGAGACGGCGCGCGCCATCCGGTCACCGACCCGGCCGGCGGGCCCGCCCTCCTCGGCCGGTGGCCCGGCGTCCAGCAGCAGCCGGGTGAGGCGGCCCTCGATCAGGCCGGGCAGCCCTGGCCGGTCGAGGAGAGAGGCCAGCGTGCCGTGCCAGCGGGCCGTGTGCTCGCCGTCGCCGAGCAGAGCGATCGCGTCGTGGACCTCGTCGACGCGGTCGAGGAGCGTACGGGCCGCATCGTCGTCCAGTCCGGAGACCTCCTTCGGAAGCCCCACGCAGATCCGCACGACGAGGCCGTCGACGACCGTGCGCAGCGGTCCCACCGACGTGCCCCGCACGTCGCCGTACCGCAGCGTGCGGACCAGGGCCGGCAGCGCCGCCATGAGGTGGGTGACGTCGGTGTCGGCCGCCGCCCGGTCGGCGAGCGCGACCATGACGGCCGGCAGCGCGTCGGCGAGGTCGGCCAGCAGACAGCGCTCGGCCAGGACGGTGAGCGCCGGCAGGGCGTCCGCCTCCCCGGCCAGGGCCCCCGCCCGGGCGGATGCCGCACTCCGGACCGTCAGACCCCACGCGCCGGCCTCGACCAGCCGGACGTCGAACTCCGGCCGCCAGGTCAGGGCCCAGCTCTCCCGGAAGGTGCCCTTGCCACGACCGGATCCGGCGGGCTCTCCCCACGGGACCCCGAGCAGGCGGAGACGGTGCAGCAACCGGCTGCGGTCCAGGTCGGTGGGCCGGCGCAGGTCCAGGTCGAGCTCCTTGGCCGTCGCCGCGGGCTTGAGCCGCAGCCGCCGCTGCTCGTCCCGCAGGTCACGCTGCAGCGGCACCATCGGCGCGCCGTCCGGTACGGCGCCCATGCGCTCGCCGACGACCATGCGGCGCTGGATCAGTTCCAGGGGGAGCTCCGCGCCCTCGCACAGGACGGCGAGGGCCGCTTCGGTGACCTCCGCGAGCCCGGCGAGCGGCCGGTCGCGCAGGGCGGCGAGCGCGTTCGCGAGGCGCACGGCCTCGATGACGTGCGCGGAAGACACGGGCAGGTCCTCGTCGCGCAGGACCGCCGCGACCGCGGTGAACCAGCGCTCGACCGGCCGGTCGGGCGCGGTGAACAGATGGTGGTACCACCCCGGCGAAGTGACGCCGGCGCCGTACCCGGAGCGGCTCGCCAGGCGCCCATGCGTCCACGGCACCCAGGTCAGCGCCACCTTCGCGGTGGGCAGTCCGCGCAGCGTACGGTCGTCGCCCGCCGCAGTGGGCGCGCCGGCCGAGCGAGGCGGACGGAGCCCGGCGGCGATCGCGGGCACGTGCCACGCGCCGCAGACCACCGCGATGCGCTCGTACCCCTCCTTGAGCGCCTGGCGCACGGTCCTGCGCATGAACGCCTCGCGCCGCTCCTCTCGCCGCAGGTGATCCTCCGGCAGGGCCGGGGCGTGCTCACGGAGCGCGGTCATCGCCTCGGCGATGGCCGGGAAGGGCGACGGCCCGCCATCGCGGTGCTCGACGACGTCGTCCCACCAGCGTTCGGCGTCGTCGTAGCCGGCGGCCTCGGCCAGCCGGGCCAGGGGATCGAGCCGCACCGCCTCCGCGACCGCGCCCTCTCCCGGCGCCTCCGCATCGGGATCGTCGCCGGTCAGGGGATCGAGGCGGTCCGCCTCTGCGACGGTGTCCGGCTCGCGGTCCTCTTTCGGCGCCTGCACGTCGGGGCCGTCACCGGTCCGGGGATCCGCCGTCGGCCCTCCTGCGCCGCCGTCGGTCCCGGGCAGTGCCGCAGGGGCACCGTCCGTCCCCGGAACCGCCTCGGTCTCGACGGGCTTGTCACCTGGCGGGTCGTCGGCGTCGGTCGCCGGAACCGCCTCGGGCGAGACGGGCTTGCCGCCGGGCGGGTCGTCGGCGAGCTGGTGGGCGGCGGGCAGGTCGCAGAAGCGGACGGGCACCCCCGCCCGCAGGGCGTGGCGGATCGCCTGCCATTCGGGGCTGAACTCCGCGAACGGCCAGAACGCCGCCCGCCGCTCCTCTCCGCCGTCCACGGCGTGGGCGAGCAGCGCCACCGGGGGCACCACGCCGGGGTCCGCGGCGAGCCCGACGAGCGCGTCGGCCTCGGGCGGCCCTTCGATCAGGACGACGTCGGGCCGTAGGTCGTCCAGCGCGCGGACGAGCGCCCGCGCCGATCCGGGGCCGTGATGCCGGATCCCGAAGATCCGTACGCGCTCGTGGGCAGGGGCGGCCACGGTCAGGAGACCTCGCGGCAGGCACGGTAGAAGTCGTGCCACTCGGGACGGTCGCGGACGACCGTCTCGAGGTACTCCTGCCACACGACGCGGTCCGACACCGGATCCTGCACGACGGTGCCGACGATGCCGCTCGCGACGTCCGCGGCGCGCAGCACGCCATCGCCGAAGTGCGCCGCCAGGACGCGGCCGCTCGTGATCACCGAGATCGCCTCCGCGGTGCTCAGCGTGCCGCTGGGCGACTTGAGCCGCGTACGGCCGTCCGCCGTGCGCCCCGAGCGCAGCTCGCGGAAGACGGTCACCACCCGGCGGATCTCCTCCAGCCCGGTGCCGGTCTCCGGCAGCTCCAGCGACGTGCCGATCTGGGCGACCCGGCGGGCGACGATGTCGACCTCCTCCTCGGTCGTCGCGGGCAGCGGCAGCACGACGGTGTTGAACCGGCGGCGCAGCGCGCTGGACAGGTCGTTCACGCCTCGGTCGCGGTCGTTGGCGGTCGCGATCACGGTGAACCCCTTACGGGCCTGTACCTCGGAGCCCAGCTCGGGGATCGGCAGGGCCTTCTCGGACAGGATCGTGATGAGGGTGTCCTGGACGTCCGACGGCATCCGGGTCAGCTCCTCGACCCGGGCGACGGCCCCGGACCGCATCGCCCGCATCACCGGGCTGGGCACGAGCGCCTGCTCCGAAGGGCCCTCGGCCAGCAGCCGCGCGTAGTTCCAGCCGTACCGGATCGCCTCCTCCGCCGTGCCGGCGGTGCCCTGGACCAGCAGGGTCGAGTCACCGCTGACCGCCGCCGCCAGGTGCTCCGACACCCAGGTCTTGGCGGTGCCGGGCACGCCGAGCAGCAGCAGCGCCCGGTCCGTGGCGAGGGTGGCGACGGCCACCTCGATCAGACGGCGCGGCCCGACGTACTTCGGCGTGATCACCGAGCCGTCGGGCAGCGTTCCGCCGAGAAGATAGACCGTGACGGCCCGCGGCGACATCCGCCAGCCGGGTGGGCGCGGCCGGTCGTCCCGCTCGGCGAGCAGGGCGAGCTCGTCGGCGAACTGGTGCTCCGCGTGCGGGCGCAGCACGGCCTCGGTCATCGGCAGGGCTCCTTCGTCGGGGGTCGGACGATCATGTCGGGCTCGCTCGAGTTCATGGGTCGCTCGCAGTCCTCACTCGCTGAACAGCGCACGCCCAGGTCGGCCATCGGCGGGCGGGTCGTCCCTCACCGCCCACTTCCCTGGCACGCGGCGTCACCGTAGCTCCTCGAGCATGTCGTGGCGGAAGCGCAGGACGTCGGCGAGCTCGGACAGCGGCCGGCACGCGGGGTGCCGCCGGACGAGGCCGGCCAGGCGGGGCGCGGTGGCGGGCGCGAGGCGCTCGCCGGCGAGGCGGGCCAGGTCGACCGGGAAGCGTTCGCCGTCGGGATCCGCCGCGGCGGCGGCCAGCGCGGCCGTCACCGCGTCGGCGAGCGCGCCGGCCCAGGGGCCTGGGACGCGTTCGAGCACCGTACGGCGGTCGGCGTGCCCCGCGATCCGCCGGACCGCCTCGGCCGCGGCGTCGTCGCGCTCGACGGCGGGCAGGACGTCCAGCAGATCGGCCAGCGTGGTGACCTCACCGAGCACGTCGTCGCCCGCCAGGAGCGCGCGGGCCCAGGCGGCGTCCCGCTGCCGCGCTGCCGCGCGGGCCCAGCCGAGCTGGACGTCCCGGGTGCGGCCCGCGTCCGGCTCGCGCGACGCGTCGACGACGATCGGCAGCCGGACGATCCGCTCCGGGGCCGCGCCGAACCGGTCGGTCCAGGTCGACAGCGGCGTACGCGCGAGGATCTCCCGCAGCCAGCCCGCGTGGTTCCCGATGCGCTCGACCGCGTGGTACGGGATGCCGTCGCGCCGCATCGCCTCCTCGTGGTCGGCCGGTGGATCGACGACGATCGCGTCCGGCGTGGCCGCGCAGGCGTCGGGCCGGGCAGGCCGGGCGCACGTGGCCGCCGGCCCGGTCCTCGGGCGCAGGCAGGCGCGGGCCCGGTCGACCATGCGCCCGGCGTACGCCGAGCCGGGGAGCCGGGCGAGCAGGTCGGCCGCGATGCGACGCACCTCCAGGCCGCGGTCGTCGAGCGCGGCCTCGAGGAAGTCCTCGTCCGCGAGGGACAGCCCGCGCTCGAAGGTCGCGAGGAACAGCGCCCGCTCCGGGGCGGGCTCGCGCGCCCACGTCGAGTACAGCGTCGTACGGGCCGTGGCCGGGTCGGTGGCCCGCAGCCGCATGAGGTGCGCGACGCGCTGGGCGCGGGCACCGGTCTTCCACACTTCGGGGTCCTGGGCGGAGTCGCCGCCGCTCGCCACGACGAGGTACGCCCAGTCGAGGTTCTGCATCGCCAGCCACACGCCCCGGCGTCCCGCCGCCCGCGCGATGGACGGTCGGAGCGCCCGGTCGGAGCGGCCCTTGTGCAGCAGGTCCGGAAGCAGGTGCGCGGGGACGCGACGACCGCTGCGGGCGGCCGCGTCGAGCCACTCCGGCAGGACCCGCGCGGACTCGCCGGACAGGATCCGGCGCAGCCGGAGGGCCGCGGCGGGCGGAACGATCGGCGCGGTCTCCGCCGGGGCGGGCGCGATCGGCTCCGCCGCGACCGCACGCCACCCGGCCCGCCGGCGCGCCGTCAGCACCGCCGCCTGCTCCAGCAGGCGAGCCGCCGGCTCGACCAGCCCCGCCGGTACCTCACCGAGCGCAGGCTTCCCGTCGACCGCCGATGCCCCGCCGGGTCGGGGCGTCCCGTCCAGCGCCGGTGCCTCGTCGAGCGTGGGTGTCCCGTCCAGTGCTGGTGTCTCGCCGGGTGGCGGTGCCCCGCCGAGCGGTGGCACCGGCCGCCGTCGGGTGCCCAGCAGCGCGGCGCTCACGTGCTCGCCCCAGGCGCTCACAACACCACGGTCCCTTCCTCCTCCTGCCAGGCGGACAGCGGGAGCAGCCCCTGCGGCGACCACTCGCCGGACACCGTGAACGGCCGGCCGCCGGACACCGCCAGCAGACGCCACACGTCGGTCGTGCGCACGGGGAGTGCGTCGCCGTCTCCGTCGACCAGATGGGGGCGGCCCGCGCCGTCGCGCGCCGGGCGGACGCCCGTCAGCACGGCGGGCCACCGCTCCAGCCACGGGTCCCGGGCCAGGGCCGCGGCGTGTTCGCGCAGTAGTGCGGTCACGGTCGTGCCGCGCGGCGGACCCTGAGCGGGCTCGGGGTGGCGGGCCGCCACGAGGGCGCGCAGCGGCAGCGCCCCGGGGTAGAAGGCGAGCTCGGCGTCGATCGTGTCGCCGACGGCGAGGGACGCGTCGAGCGCCCGGCCCGGCGCGGCGAAGGTCAGGACGAGCGCGGACCGCCCGGTCTCCCGGCCGCGCAACCAGACCCGCCGCGCGACGAGCCGGTCCTGCTCGACGTCCCGGCATCCCGCGACGTACCAGTGATCCCGGACCCGCTCGCCCGCCAGGACCTCCTCCTGGCTCACGGTGAAGCCCACGCGGGACCGTACGGTGGCGCGCAGCGGCTCCGGCAGCTCGTCACGGCGCCGGAAGGCCGTCGTCAGCAGCCGCAGCAGGGCGTACTCCTCCAGCAGCCGTTCGGGCCGGTCCCCGCCGCGACCCGGGATCGCCCCGAGCTCGCGCACCCGGGCCGCGAGTCCGCTCGCCTGGGCGTCGACGAGGCGGCGGGCGACGTCCTCCCACATCGTGGACGGTGCGCGATCGGCGTGCGCCAGGCCCTGCTCGATCTGGTCGCACAGCCACCGGTCGAGCTCCTCGACACCGGCGGCCACCCGTCGCTCACGGCGCTCGGCCGTCGTCAGCGCCCCGGCGTCGCCGTGGTGGGCGGGCGTCCCTTCCGGCTCGATCACATGCTCGACGCTATCGGTGTCCGCCGACATTCCGCCCTGACCGCCGAGTGCGGGATGGCCGCCGTTCCGGAAGGGTGGTTCCGGCGGACCCGCGCAGGGGCGGCGGCCGTCAGCCGGCCCGGTCCGTACGGCGTCCGAGCAGGTCGATGACGCCCGTCGTGCCCTCGTCGCCGTGGCCGTCGGCGAGGCGGCGCTTCATCAGGTCGAGGTACGGCGTGAGCAGTTCCGGGCTGACGCTCTGCTCGTCGGCCGTGCGCAGCAGCGTCGCCGTCCCCGCGACCTGCATGGCGAGGTTGGAGACGACGCCACTGGTGTAGTCGCCGCTCTCCAGATGGTCGGCGGTCCCGCGCACGGACGCCGTCATGGCGGTCAGCCAGCCCGCGAGCAGGGACGCGAAGTCCTTCAGAGCGACGTCCTCCTCCCGGACCAGCGCGAACGCGTGCGCGACCCCGGCGAACATCCCGTACATCGCGCTCAGCAGCGCCACGTCGTGCAGGGCCGCCAGGCGGGGATCCTCTCCGACGTACACCGTGCCGGCCGGAACGGCCAGGGTGTCGCGGTGGGCCTCGAACAGCGGCCGGGATCCGCTGTAGAACACGTACGCCCCGGAGCCCGGAGCTCCGATCATCGGCGGGACCGCCATGATCCCGCCGTCCAGGAAGCGGGCGCCGCGGGCCCGCGCCCACGCGGCCCGGTCCCGAGCCTGGTCCGGAGTGCCCGTGGTGAGGTCGACCAGGTCCTTGCCCGTCAGGTCGGCGTCGGCCAGCGCCTCGGCGACCGAGGCGTCGTCGAGCAGGCAGACCACCACGAGGCGGCCTGCGGCAACCGCCTCGGCGGCGGTCGCCGCGACCGTCGCCCCGTCGGCGGCCAGTGGTTCGGCCCGGGCCGCCGTGCGGTTCCACACGGTGAGCGGATGCCCGGCGGCGAGCCACGCACGGGCCAGCGCGGTGCCCATCGTGCCCAGCCCGAGAAGAGTGACAGGAGTCTTTTCCGAGTTCATGCTGGTTAGGCTGGTGCGCAGGGCCCGAAACGATCAAGTACGCACTTCGAAGTGCGTGGTGACCGCGAGGTAAGCGAGCAGGCAGGAGAGATGGAGTTGGCGACCGTACGCAGGCCCGGTAGCTACGTGTGCGGCATCGACGCCGCCATGGACGTCATCGGCGGGAAGTGGAAGGTGCTGATCCTCTGGGCGCTCAACGAGCGGCCGTGCCGGTTCGGCGAACTGCGACGGAACCTGCCCGGTATCACGGAGAAGGTGCTCGCCTCGCACCTGCGGGAGCTCGAGGAGGACGGCATCGTGCACCGTGAGGCGTACGACGAGGTACCGCCCCACGTGGAGTACTCGCTGACCGCGCTCGGCGTCTCGCTCAACGCCGCGCTCGCCCCCCTCGGCGCGTGGGGCCGCGCGAACATCCTCGGCGGCGCGTACGCCCACGCCTCCGCGCGGGAGACCACCACCCCGACGTCGACCTGACCGGCCGGACGGGTGCCCGCCGTCCGCGCTCAGGAGCCGAAGAAGCTCGCCATCGGCCCGCCGTCATCCGGGCGGTCGCCCTCGGCGAGGTACCGGTCCACCTGCCGTCGGTCGTAGCCGCGCAGTACGACGTCGAAGGTGGGCCGGGGCGTGCCCGTGGGGTCGTCGGCCAGGCGCCGGAGGTACTCGTCGACCTGGCGGCGGTCGTAACCGCGCCAGGTGATATCGAACGCGTCGTTCACGGCGGTTCCTCCCGCGTCGTCGGATCCTATTGATCATCTCAGGCGACGCGATCGCGGCGGGACCGGATGCGGGATGAGCGGTCCCCGGCCGTGACGGACCGGCGCATCCTGAGGCGTACGGCGAGTGAGGATGGTCCATGTTCCGCGAGGGCGATTGGACCTGGGGCCGGGCCCGACACCAGATCTAGCGTACGGACGGTGACCCATCCCCTCCTGTTCCTGCTGGCGGCGCTCACCCTCGTCGCCGTCCCCGGACCGAACCATCTCTACATCACGACGCGGAGCGTCGGCGAAGGACGCCGTGCGGGCATCGCCTCGGCGCTCGGCGTCGAGACCGGGACGCTGGTGCACGTCCTCGCCGCGGCAGCCGGCCTGTCCGCGCTGGTGGCCGCCTCGGCGACGGCGTTCGGCGCGGTGCGGTACGCCGGGGCGGCCTACCTCGTCTACCTCGCCGTGCGGACCCTGCGCCGCGGCGACGACGAGGGCCTGGTGCTCGAGCCGCGGCCGCTCCGGCGTGTCTATCTCGACGGCGTCCTGGTCAACCTGTTCAACCCGAAAGTGATCCTCTTCTTCCTGGCGTTCCTGCCGCAGTTCGTGGACGAGCAGGCGGGCGCGGTGCCCGTCCAGATCGTCGTCATGGGGCTCGTGACGGCTCTGATCGGGCTGGCCTCCGACTTCGCGTACGCCCTCGCCGCCGGCTCGCTCGGGCACCGGCTGCGCGGCAGCCGGGCGTTCCGGCGCAGGCAGCGGTACGTGACGAGCGCCGTGTATCTCGGGCTCGGCGTGCTCACCGCGTTCGCCGGCCCCGGTCACCGGCGGCGCTGAGCCAGGCGCACCGGGTCGTCCGACGCCTCGAGTGCGACGGTGAAGACCCTGCGGGCCTCGGCCCACGCGCCACGTCGTAAGAGGTCGCGGCCTTCTCGTAGCCGGTCGGCGATCATCGTCATACTCGCATCATCGCTCACCCGTAGAGGGCTGGCATCCCGGCGCGTGGCTCGGTGAGAACGTCGCCGGGTCCCTGCTCGGCCACGACCCCGAACATCCGATCACCGGCGGGGGAGTCGTCGACTGGGCCGACCTCGCGCGGGCCTTCGCCGCCCTCGACGAGATCGTCGAGGGCGTCGGCGTCACGCACGGCCCGCCGAGGACCCGCGAACCGTCACGACCATTGCGGTACGCCCCCAGCCATCCCATTCTCAGGAGGTATGCATGCCGTACATCGAACTGGGCAACGACTCGCCGCGGATCCTCGGCCTCTTCCGCTACCGCCTCGAGACGGGACGGCTGATGAGCGAGATGGTCGAGGTCCTGCTGCGCGGCCCGAGCCCGCTGACCCCAGATCCGACCCGCTTGAAAGGTAGGACCGGCCTGTGACCATCACCGATGCGCAATGGAAGGCCGCGCGCGAGACCCTGCGCGCGGCGGGGGACCGGTTCACACGACTGGTCCGCACGAGCGAGCCGCGGGCGATGGCGACGGCGGACTGGTCCGTCGCGGACACCGCCGCGCACGTGGCCGTCATCGCCTTGATGAACACCAAGCTGGTGACCTCCGAGCCGTTCCCCTTCCCGAAGGCGCATGAGATCTTCGAGACGGCCAGGGTGGAGACCGTCGCGGATTTCAACGACGTGACGCTGCGGGAGTTCACCGAACGGGACGTGCCGACCCTCGCCGGGCGGCTGACGGAGGACATCGACCGCATCCTGTCGTCCACCGCCGACCACGACCCCGACGAGCCGCTGCCCTGGCTCGGCGGGGCGCGGATCCCGGTCGCCGGCGTGTTCGCTCATCTGACCAACGAACTGCTGATCCACGGCCGCGACGTCGCTCGTGCCACCGGCGTTCGGTGGGAGATCGACCCGGCCGACGCCGCCCAGTTCTTCGAGATCTTCCTCGTGGGAGTGACGCGTTACGGCTCGGGGCACCTGCTCGACACCGACAGACCCATCTCGGACCGGCGCGTCGCCGTGGAGTTCCGTTCCCGGTACACCACGCCCGTGACGATGGTCCTGGACCGTGGTCAGGTCTCGCTGGCGGCGCCACGGCCCGACGACGACGTACGCCTGTTCTACGACCCGGCGACCCTGGCCCTCATGCTCTTCGGCCGGGTCAGCCGCGCGCGGGCCGCGCTGACCGGGAAGGTCGTCGTCTGGGGCCGGCGGCCGTGGCTGCTCCCGATCTTCCTCAAGAAGATGCGCCTGCCCTCGTGAGGTTCACGGGCGAGGGGTCAGCTCGGCGAGGAGCGCGGTGAGCGTCGTGCCCAGCGGGGCGTCCATGGTCAACAGCGCCTCGGCGTCGCCCCGCGTGACGCCCTGGTTGACGATCGCGACCGGGATGGACCGCTCGGCGGCGCGACGCACGAACCGGTACCCCGACATGACGGTCAGCGAGGACCCGAGGACGAGGAGGGTGCCGGCCCGCTCGGTCAGCGCGTAACAGTCCTCGACCCGCGGGCGCGGGACGTTCTCGCCGAAGAAGATGACGTCCGGTTTGAGCACCCCGCCGCAGTCCCGACAGTCGACGGTACGAAAGGAGTCGATACGGTCGTCGTCCAGCACCGCGTCACCGTCGGGATTGATCACGCTGGCCTCGGCGTCCCAACCGGGGTTGGCCGCGCGCAGGCGCTCGTCGAGCTCCTCGCGCGGCGTGCGCCGCCCGCACGCGAGGCAGACGACGCGGTCGAGGCTGCCGTGCAGCTCGATGACGTCCCGCGCGCCGGCGTCCTGGTGCAGGCCGTCGACGTTCTGGGTGATGACCCCGGCCAGCAGTCCGCGCCGCTGGAACTCGGCCACCGCGCGGTGACCGTCGTTGGGCGCGGCCCGCGCGACGTGCCGCCAGCCCAGGTGGCTGCGCGCCCAGTAGCGCCGCCGGGCCGCCTCGCTGCCGACGAAGGTCTGGTATGTCATCGGGGTGGCACTCCGCTGACGACCGGTCTCACCCCGGTAATCCGGGATGCCGGACTCGGTGGACAGCCCGGCCCCGCTCAGGACCACCACATCGCCGTCGGCGACCAGGTCGACCAGCATCGCGAAAGCGGTGCCGAACGCCGGATCCGCGCCGAGAATCGCCGCTCCGCCCGCGCCACCCGGCCTGATGTGAAGTCCGCCGTCGTCCACCGCCCCAGTCACCCCTCCATGATGCGCGATGCCCGCCCCTGCCCGAGCCGGCCGGGCGGTGGTGAGACCGTCGGAGGGGACCTCTACGATGCGGTGCGTTCCCGAACCCACGGTGGTAGGAAGACCTGATGGCGAACCAGCGCGTTGCACGGGCCCTGGAGTCGATGCGGAGCCCGGATCCGGCGCTCCGGGCGCAGGGTTTCGACTTCCTGCGCGAGCACTCCGACACGTACGTCGACGAGATCGTCACGGCGTTCGGCCAGGAGCACGACGACGACCTGCGCGGCCTGCTCCTCGAGCTCATCGCCGAGGCCCGGTCTCCGGGGGCTCTGACGGTCCTGGCGGATCAGCTCGACAGCGAGGACGAGTCGCTGCGGTTCTGGGCGATCCGGGGTCTGGAGATGCTCGACAGCGCCGAGGCCCGCCAGGCCCTCCATCGAGCGCGCGTCAACGGCTGGCTCGCCTGACGTCTCGGCCGCGTGCCTTGATCGTCCGCGGTGTAGTCTCCGTGTACTACACGCCGTAGTAGTCGGTGAGGTCATTGCGTCCGCCTGGGTGGTTCCGTCTGATGCGCGCCGGGGTCTTCGCCTCGGTGTGCGTCGTGCTGTCCATGGCCGGGCACGACATGATGGCCGCCCGGCCGGCCCCCGCCTGGGCCGGCTGGATCGCCCTGCCCGTCGTCACGGCGGTCGGCTACTGCCTCGCCGATCGGCGGCGGTCGGCCTGGTGGATCGTCCTGGCCGTCGAGGTCGCGCAGGCCTGCCTGCACCAGTGGTTCACCTGGGCCACGCCCTCCACCCCCGGGCATTTCGTCATGACCATGCACGGCGGCGTACATCATGTCGTCGGCGCGCCCCCGCCCGTACGGCACGGCGCGTCGGCCGGGCTCGGCATGCTCGGCGCCCACGCGGTCGCCGGAATGCTCGTCGCCCT
This sequence comes from Actinoallomurus sp. NPDC050550, assembly GCF_040655075.1. Classification (NCBI taxonomy): domain Bacteria; kingdom Bacillati; phylum Actinomycetota; class Actinomycetes; order Streptosporangiales; family Thermomonosporaceae; genus Actinoallomurus; species Actinoallomurus sp. NPDC050550. The sequence continues at coordinate 81,306 of NZ_JBFAJC010000042.1, forward strand.
GTGGCTGTACGTCGGCGAACGCGCCCTCTGGCGCGCGCTGAGCGCACTCGGCGAGTCCCTCCTCGGCCGTACGCTGCGGGCGCTGGTCCTGCTGGCACACGCGGACCTCCGCACGCCCCCGCGCCCGCCCGCCGGACCGTGCCGCCGCGACGACGACACCCCGCCCGTCATGGCCGCACTCCGGCACGTCCTCGTGCGACGCGGCCCTCCTCGGAACCTCGGCGTTCCCGCGAACGCCCTCATCTGATCACCGCCCGTCCCGACGACGCGCGGCGTCCACCCGGTCGCCCCTGCGTCCGCGTCGGACACCGCTTCGCGGCGTTTCGGCGTTCCCACGTCAGGCACTCGAGCGCGGTCACACCCGGGCCTCGCACGGGGTCGGTCGTGCGCGGGTGCGCCCTGCGCGGCGCACGGCGCGGCAGGCGTGGTGCCCGCGCTCGTCGCCGGCCGGATCGGCGACCGCCGCGCCGGGCCCCGCCATGCGGCGCCTACCGGGTCGGGGCGGCGTGTTCCATCCGCATGTCCTTCCGAGGAGCAACATGTCTTTTCCGCGTGCCCTGGCACGAGCGTCGAGCCCGTCGACGACCCGACCTGGACGGGCCACCAAGACGCTCGCCGCGTTGACCGCGGCGGTCGTCGTGACCGCCGCCGGCTGCGGCACCGAGCCCGTACGATCCGGCGCGTCCGCGCCGGACGACGCCGCGCCCCGCAGGACCTCCTATCCGCTGACCGTCGACAACTGCGGGCAGAAGGTGAGGTTCACCCGCCCGCCGAGCCGGGTGCTGATCCTCAATGGCACGTCGGTGGGGGAGGTCGAGAGCTTCATCATGCTCGGTCTGACCCGCCCCATCCTGGCGAACGTCCAGCACTACGGGGTGTCGGACGACCCGTCCATGGTCGCCGCCATCAAGGCGCTGCCCACCCGGGGCCTGACGATGAACAAGAACTTCGACGTCCCCGCCGAGCAGGTGCTGGCGGCACGGCCCGACCTGGTGGTCTCCACCTGGTCCGGCGGGTTCGACGCCCGCAACGGCTTCGCGACCCGCGAACGGCTCGCGGCGGCGGGCATCAACTCGCTCGTCAACCCCGTCAACTGCGCGAACGGCAAACCGGACGCGTCTCCGGCGGAGAAGGAGGCGTGGCGGCACGCGTCGATCGAGTCGTCGTTCCGGTTCATGACGCTGCTCGGGCGGATCTTCGACGTGCAGGTCAAGGCCGCGCAGACGGTCGGCGCGCTTCGCGCCCGTGTGCGGGCCGTCCGGGCGAAGGTGGCCGGGAAGCCGCCGCGGAAGGTGCTCATCGCCTATCCGGGGATGTCGATGATGAACGCCAACGGCCTGCCCGCGATCATGACCGGTGGCATCTACGACGACGTCATCAAGGCCGCGGGCGGGGCGAACTCCTTCGCCGGACGGTCCGAGGACACGACACGCACCCTCGACAAGGAGCAACTGGCCACCGCCCAGGTCGACGTCCTGGTCGTCGGAGCCTTCACCCCGACCGAGAAACCCGCCGAAGAGGCCGAGCGTCTGTTCGCCGCCTATCCGCAGTGGCAGGCGTCGAAGACCCGCACGTACACGGTCGTCTCGGACGGCGCGTATCTGGGGCCGATGAACGCCTGGGCCGTCGAGAAGTTCGCGAAGGTGATCCACCCCGATGCCTGACCGTCTCGACCGAGCCCATCCGGTCTCCGGCCCCGCGACCGGCGTGCTGATCGGCGGACTCGCCCTCGCCCTGCTCGTGGCGTCGATGGTGGCGATCTCGATCGGCTCGGTGACGCTGCCGGTCGGTGCGGTGTGGCGGGTGATCGGAGCCCATCTGACGGGCCGGACCGGAGGGATCGATCCCCTGCGCGACCAGGTCGTCTGGGACATCCGCACGCCGCGGGTGCTGCTCGCGGCGTGCGCCGGCGCCGGCCTGAGCGTGGCCGGCGTCACCTTCCAGGCGCTCGTCCGCAACCCGCTCGCCGACCCGTACGTCCTGGGGGTCTCCTCGGGCGCCTCGCTCGGTGCCGTCCTGGTCGCCGCGCTGGGCACGACGGCATTGGGCGGCCTAGGGGTCACCGGTGCGGCGTTCGCCACCGCGCTGTTCAGCGTGCTGCTGGTCTACCTACTGGCCCAGCGCGCCGGCCGCCTGCTGGACTCACGCCTGGTGCTGGCGGGGGTCGCCGTCGGCTACCTGTGCTCAGCGGTGACGAGCTACGTCCAGCTCCAGCTCGACCCGACGCAGCTGCAGGGGCTGATGTTCTGGCTGATGGGCAGCGTGGCCGGCGGCACCTGGCACGCGCTCGTCCTGCCCGCCGCCGTGATCGCGGTGTGCGTCGCGTACCTGCTCCTGCAGACGCGCAGCCTCAACGCGCTGTCCGCCGGCGACGACGCCGCGGCCGGGCTCGGCGTCCCGGTGCAGGCGCTGCGCGTCACGCTGCTCGTCGTCGGGTCGCTGCTGACGGCCACGGTGGTCAGCGTGGCCGGCGGGATCGCCTTCGTCGGGCTGATGGTCCCGCACATGGCCCGGTTCATCGTCGGCGGCGACCACCGGCGCCTGCTGCCGGTGGCGTTGCTGCTGGGCGCGGTGTTCCTCGTCGTGGTCGACCTGGCGTCACGCACGGTGGACCGGCCGGAAGAGCTCCCGATCGGGATCTTCACCACCGCCGTGGGCGTGCCGTTCTTCCTGTGGCTGCTGCGGCGCCGGGCCGGGGGGAGGGGCTGATGCGGCTCCGGATCGCGGGCCTGTCGGCACGGGTCGACAGCCGCCCCATCCTGTCCGACGTCGAGCTGACCGCCGAGCCGGGCGAGTTCGTCGCCCTGGTCGGCCCGAACGGCAGCGGGAAGTCGACGTTGCTGCGCACGGTCTACCGCGCATTGCGGCCGACGGCCGGCGTCATCTCCCTGGACGGGGAGGACCTGTGGACGATGCGCGCCCGCCAGGCCGCCCGCCGCCGGGCGGTCGTGACCCAGCACGGCGACGTCGACGCGGAACTGTCCGTCGCCGAGGTCGTCACGATGGGCCGGGGACCGTACAAGGGCCTCCTCGACCGGGAGAACGACACCGACCGCGCCGTCGTCCGCACCTCCCTCGAACGGGTCGGCATGGACGGGGAGGCGGGCCGGCCGTTCTCGACCCTGTCCGGCGGCGAACGCCAGCGCGTGCTGCTGGCCCGCGCCCTGGCGCAGCAGGCGCCGCTGCTGGTCCTGGACGAGCCCACCAACCACCTGGACGTCCGCGCCCAGCTGGACCTGCTGGACCTCGTCCGGGACCTGGGCCTGACACTGCTCGCGGCACTCCACGACCTGGACCACGCCGCCGCGTACGGCGACCGCGTCGTCGTGCTGGAGCAGGGCCGGATCATCGGTCACGGGCCGCCACTGGAGGTCCTCACCCCGGAACTGATCGCCCAGGTCTTCGGCGTCCGCGCCCACATCGGCCCGCACCCCATCACCGGCCGCCCGCACATCGCCGTGGCCTCGGTGTAGCCCCGTCGGTCGTGGTCCCCGCGTCAGGGGACCACGGCCGACCGTCCTGAGCCGGTAGAGGTCAGCCGTTGCAGCCGCAGGAGCACCCCTTGGCGCAGGAGCAGCTGGATCCGTGCCCGCATGAACATCCGCTTCTCATGGACCGAGCGTGCGCCCTCCTGTCGTCGCGGACAAGGCCACATCCCGGTTACTCATGCTCCTGCCCGCGAGCATCACGCGGTCGCCTCTCGGAGGCATCGGACGATGGCGTCCGCGCCCCGGTCGATGTCGTCGGTCGAGGTCAGCCACGAACAGACGGACACCCGCATGACGGTCCGATCGTCGACGGTGGACCCGCTCAGCCAGCACGTACCCTCGTCCTGGACTCGCCGGATCACCTCTCTGGTCAGTAGGTCGGCGTCATGATTCGGCGCGGTGAACCGGACGAGGACTTGGTTGAGGACCACGTCGTTGAGGATCTCGACGCCAGGTTCGGCGGACAGCCGAGCCGCCATATGCCGGGCGTTCGCGATGTTCCGGTCGATCAGGTCGGCCACCCCCGACCTCCCCAGCGCCCGCATGGCGGCGTAGAGCGGGACAGAGCGGGCGCGCCGCGACCACTCAGGCACAGTGTTGATCTGATCCCGCCGTTCGGAGACCTCCAGATAGTCCGCGGTGATCCGCAGCGCGGCCGCGTGAGCCTCCGGGTGCGCGACGAAGGCGACACCGCAGTCGAAGGGAACGTTCAGCCACTTGTGCGCGTCCGTGGTCCACGAGTCGGCCAGCCCCGCGCCGCGCAGCACGTGGCGGTGTTCGGCGCTGGCGAGCGCCCACAGGCCGATCGCCCCATCGACATGGACCCAGCCGTCCCGCGCGTGGACGAGTTCGCACACCTCGGCGAGCGGATCCACGGCGCCGGTGTTGATGTTCCCCGCCTGGACGCACACGATCGGCGGTCGCTCGACCTCGTCCAGTGCCTCCGCCAACGCGCCGAGGACGACGGCGCCGTTCGCGTCGCACGCGACCGGCCGCACCCGTGCACCCATGCCCAGGTAGCGCAGCGCACGGTCGATGGACGCGTGACGCTGTGCGCTGGCGATCACCGGAATACGCGGCGCTCCCCACAGCCCGTCCGCTTCGGCATCCCACCCGTGCGCGGCCAGTAGGTGGTGCCGCGCTGCGGCCAAACCCGTGAACGCGGCCATCTGGGTGCCCGTCGTGAACCCCACCGAGGTCTGGTGCGGCAGGCCGAGCAGATCGACCAGCCAGTCTGCGCAAACGTCCTCGATGACACACACCGCCGGACCGCACGAGTACAGCGTCGCGTTCTGGTCCCAGGCACTGACCAGCCAGTCGGCTGCCACGGCCACCGGTAGCGACGACCCTATGACATATCCGAAGTACCGCGGCCCCGCGCTCGCCGTCGAACCGAGTTCGCCGACCCGCGCAAGGACATCCAGCACCGTGACCGCGTCCTCGCCGCGCTCCGGAACCTTCCCGGCATCCAGCAAGCTCCGTAGCTCAGCCGGATCGACCGACGGAAAGACCGGTCGCTCAGCGACGGACGCCTGCCAGCGGGACGCATGCTCATACCCCCGCCTCAGTACCTCGGAGAACTCTCGCTCCATGGATCCCTCCATCCTTGTCAGACGTACATCGTCCGGGGGCGTAAGCCCTCAACGCTGGCGGGAATCGGACATCACGTTCGGCCGGTGACACCGTTTCGAGCCGCTGTCGTGGTCTGGAAGCCTGCCCGGGGCATTTCCTGCGGCACGGCACCCCTGACACGGACCGCCACCGATGGGTACGCGGAGCCGGACCACCGGCTGCGGGCGGTCCGGCTCCTGGTCACCTTCGGCGTTCGTACCGGAGGAGGACGGTCTGCGAATCGAACGTGCGCGAGCCGACGAGCGTCATGCCGATGCGGTCCTTCGGCTCCAGGAACAGTCGCTGTCCGCCGCCGAGGACGACAGGGTGGACGACGATGCAGTAGTCGTCGAGCAGGCCGAGTTCGGTCAGCGAGGCCGCGACCTCCGCGCCGCCGGTCAGCAGAATGTCCTTGCCCGGCCGCCGCTTCAGCTCCGCGACCTCCTCGGCGAGGTTCTTCCCGATGACGCGGGCGCCCCAGCCGGCCTCCTCCAGCGTCCGGGATACCACGATCTTCTGGGTCCGCCGCCAGAACGGCGCGAACACCTTGGCGTGGTCGTCGGCCGTGGCGGGGTCGGCGTCGGCCGTCGGCCAGTGGGCGGCGAACATCTCCCACACGACGCGCCCGTACAAGAGCGTGTCGACCTGCTCGTTCATCGCCTCGGAGTACCCGAACAACTCCGGCCCGACGGCCGGCCAGTCGAACTCCCCGTTGGGCCCGGCGATGTGGCCGTCGATCGACGTGTGAACCCAGTAAATGATCTTCCGCATGGCGCGCTCCTCCGCTGACCGCGGCGCCTCCATCGGGCGCCGTCACCGGAGAGTCGGAGCCACTCCCACGTTCTCGACATGCTCGAGAAAAAATGGTTGGCTCGGTCGTTCTGGTCCGGGTTACGTTGCGCCTCATGGCGGACATTCAGGGCCGATGCGACGGCCGGTTCGGCAAGGTGGCAGAGACGCTGGCGGCCTCGCTGGACGCCGATGACGTGGGCGCCTCGGCGGCGGTCTTCGTCGACGGTGAGCCGGTCGTCGACATCTGGGGCGGGTACGCCGACGCGGCCCGTACCGTGCCGTGGGAGCGCGACACCATCGCCAACGTCTGGTCCACTACCAAGACGATGACGGCGCTGTGCGCACTGATCCTGGCCGACCGCGGCGAGCTGGATCTGGACGCGCCGGTCGCCCGCTACTGGCCCGAGTTCGCGGCCGCGGGAAAGCAGGACGTGCGGGTGCGGCACCTGCTCGGTCATACCGCGGGCCTGCCGACCTGGGATGAGCCGATCACGGCGGCGGACCTGTACGACTGGACGACCGTCACGGCGCGGCTGGCCGAGCAGGCCCCGCAGTGGGAGCCGGGCACCGAGGCCGGCTATCACTCGATCACCTTCGGCTTCCTGGTCGGTGAGGTCGTCCGTCGCGTCACCGGGCGCAGCCCCGGCGCGTTCTTCGCCGAGGAAGTGGCCGGACCGCTGGAGGCCGACTTCCACATCGGGCTGCCGGCCGAGCACGATGATCGGGTCGCTCCGCTGATCCCCGCGCCCGAAGGGGACAGGCCGGAAGGATTCCTGGTCGGGGTGTCCGACGCCAACACGCCTGCCTGGCGGCGCGCTGAGCTGCCCGCCATCGGCGGGTTCGGCAACGCTCGCTCCGTCGGAGCCGTGCAGTCGGTGCTGGCGTGCGGGGGTGTCGCGCGTGGCGTACGCCTGCTGTCGGAGGCCGGATGCGAGCGTGTCTTCGAGGAGCAGTACCGCGGTGAGGACCGCATCCTGGGCATGCCGATCCGCTGGGGCATGGGCTACCGGCTTGAGAACCACACGTGCTCGTGGGGCGGGTGGGGCGGCTCCGTGGCGCTCGTCGACTTCGACCACCGGATGACGGTGTCGTACGTGATGAACCAGATCCTGTGGGACGACGGCTACACCCGGGCGCTCGGCATCGTGCTGGCCGCCTATGACGCGATCACCGCCTGACGCGGCGGGTGCGTGAGCATCCGCCTCCACCCGAGGGCCGGCCGGAAGTTTTTACCTTTATGTCCGGTTCTGACCCTCGATGACGCGCGGTGACCTCTTGTACGATCTGCGGCACTTGAGCGCATTTGCGACATTTATTCGCTCAAGATCCCCCGTGTGCAGGAGAAACTGTGGCGATCTCGGTGATGGAGGCGGCTGCCGCTGCCTGTGTGGTGACCGTCGGAACCGTCGTCTCGGGTGGGGCCGCGCTCGCGGCGACCGCGGGGTCCCCGGCGGCCGTCGTCCGGCCGGCGGCCGGAGACCCCCGGAACGACGGAGCGCACGCCATCCGTACCGGGCCGATCTTCAACTCCCCGCAGGGCGGCTCCGCGAAGCGGGACGCGATCGCCGACCAGATCGGCCGCCTGATCGCCGGGACACCCTCCGGGCAGACGATCACCATCGCGATATACCACTTCGCCAGCCTGGACACGGCCGCGCAGCTGGTGGCCGCGAATCGCCGAGGCGTCCACGTCCAGGTGGTGCTGGACCACGAGTCCACGGCGTACGCCGCGTACCGCACGCTTCGCCGCCTGGGGCACAACACCCGCAAACGGTCGTGGGTCGTCGTGTGCCGTCGCGACCGCGGCTGCATCGGGCCGAGTTTCAACCACAACAAGTTCTTCCTGTTCTCCTCGACGCTGGGAACGCGGGACGTGGTGGTGCAGACCTCGGCCAACGCGACCGACGGTGCTCGCGACACCCAGTGGAACGACGCGCTGATCATCGAGGACGCGGGCGTCCGTGCCGGCTACCTGCGCTATTTCAACGACCTCGCCGCCCAGCACGCCACCGCCGACTACCACCGCGCCGTCCAGTCGGGGCCGTACCGGATCGACTTCTTCCCCTGGGCGAAGGGCGACCCGATCAGCGACGCCCTCGACAAGGTGTCGTGCGCGGGCGGCACGCGTCTCCGGCTCAGCCTGGGCCACTTCACGTGGGCGCCGATCGCCCAGCGGCTGTGGAAGCTCGACGACGAGGGCTGCCGCGTGCAGGTGGTGTTCGACCGGATCGGCCGGCGGGCGGCGCGCCGCATGACGAAATCGAAAGGCCGGAACGGCGGCCCGGAGATCCGCTACCTGTCGGAGAACGCCCGCGTCTACGCGCACTCGAAGTACCTGCTGATCGACGGCGGCTACCAGGGCAAGCGGCAGAAGGTCGTCTTCACCGGCAGCAACAATTACACGGACGTCGGCTTCCACGGGCACGACGAAGCGATGATCACCATCGCGGACGGGGCTCTGGAGGACCGGTACGCCGTCAACTTCGACACGCTGTTCGGCCACGCCCATCGGGTGAAGGGCACCGGCCTGGCCTCGGTGCCGGAGGCGGTCCTGGAGCAGGACGACGGCCGCCTGACCGGCTCGGCTGAGTGACCCGACCGTGTGGGACGTGTCCGGATCGGACGGACGCTGGTTCGGCGGCGGCCCGTACGGGTCCGGGCCGGACGGACGGTGATTCGGTGGCGGCCCGTACGGGTCAGGTGGATGGTGGTTCGGCGGTGGCCGGGACGGGCCGGTCCTCGGTGGGCTCCTCGTCCGGCGTCGCGGGAGCCGGGCCGCCGACGGCGAGGCCGAGGAGGGCCGCGACCACGCACACCACGGCCGTCGCCCAGAAGACGTCGGCGTACTCGGTGTGCAGGGCGGACTTCACGGCGGCCAGGTAGGCGGCCATGCGGCGGGCGAATTCCCTGGCCGATACGCCGAGCGGCAACGGCGTGACGAGGTGCGCGGTGAGCGCATGGAAGCGGTAGAAGCCCCACGCGCTCAGGCCCGCGACGCCGAGCAGCATGCCCATCATCCGGGCGACCACGACGGCGGCCGACGCGACGCCGTGCCGTACGGCGGGGACGGAGCGGAGCGCGACCGACGACAGCGGCGCGATCACCAGGCCCAGCCCCAGGCCGGCGATGGCCAGGTCCGCGTCCACCCGTGAGACGGCGAACAGCCCCAGGTCGTAGTGGGCGGATTCGGCCCGGAGCGGCCAGGCGGCGATGCGGGCGTAACCGCCCGCGGCCACGAGCATCCCTCCGGCGACGATCCAGCGTTCGGCGACCCGCCGGGCCAGGAGTCCTCCGGCCAGGGCGGCCACCGCCAGGGGGACGAGGAAACGGGCGAGGAGGACGGCGCCGCCGGTGGAGTTCCGGCCGAAGAGCGTCTGCGCGATCAGCTGCACGTCGACCAGCGTGATCATCAGGGCCGCCCCGGAGAGCAGGCTCACCCCCAGGACGGCGAACAGGCCGCCGCGCCGCGCACCGCGCAGATCGAGCAGCCGGGTCCGGGCACGCGTCTCCCAGGCCGCGAACACGGCGATCACCACGCCACCCGCGGCGATACACGGCACGCCCCATGAGGGCAGGGCGGACCGCTGCGGATCCGGGTTGTACAGACCGGCGACCAGCAGGCCCAGCCCGGCGGCGAGCAGCAGCCCGCCGACGGCGTCGACGCGCGTCGCGGTGGACGGGCGCCCGCGAGGCACGGCCCACCACACCGCCGCCATCGCCAGCAGCGTGATCGGGATGTTGGTCCAGAAGATGCCGCGCCAGCCGATCAGGGCGGCCACGCCCGCCCCGTACAGCGGCCCGAGCACGCTGCCCAGCTCCTGCAGCGCGCCGACGCCGCCGAGGATCGCCGGGCGACGGCGTTCGTCCCACAGGTCACCCGCCAGCGCCATCGTGATCGGCAGCAAGGCCCCTCCGGCGAGCCCCTGCAGGCCACGCCCGGCGATCAGCACGGACAGCGAGCCGGCGAGTGCCGTCACGGCCGACCCCACCGCGAACCCCGCCAGACAGGCCTCCACCATGATCCGGCGGCCGAACCGGTCCGAGAGCATCCCCAGCAACGGCATGCCCGCGACGTAGCCGAGCAGGAACGCCGTGATGACCAGGCTGGCGTGCTCGATGTGGTTCACCGGCACGCCGAGATCGCCGACCATCGTCACCAGGACGGTGACCACGACGTACGCGTCGATGGCGGCGAGCAGGACGACGACGCCGCCGACGCCGAGGGCGAGCCGCCGGGAGCCGCCCGAGTCCATGGCGGTCACTGGGCCGGTGCGGTGATGGAGAACGGTTTGTTGAAGTCCGTGAAGGTGACCGTCGCCGTGCCGGACTTACCGCCGTTCTTGGGCGGCACCTTCACGTCGGCCTTCAGCACGTGGTGGTCGGACTTGGAGATGAACAGCTCCGCGGGCGTGTCGGCCGAGATGCCCGGGACCAGCCGGGACAGCGGCGCCTGGGCGAGCGTCGCGTCGACCCGGTAGCAGTCCTGCCCGGCGACCTTCTGCCGGCCCTTCGTGCTCGGGTTCTTCGCGGTGGTCAGCAGCTGCACGAGCCCGCGGTTCGGGTCGAGCACGGCCGAGGGGTCGTAGATCCCCGCGACCCGGGACAGCGGCTGCTGCTGCCATCCTCCGGTCAGGCCCCGCAGGTGGACCGTCTTGCCGAGGACCACGAAGTCCAGCTGGATCGGCAGGCCCAGCTGGATCGTCTTGACCGAGCCCTGGGCGTTGCCGTTGCGCAGCAGCTTCGCGTCCGCGCTGTCGACCTTGAGCTGCGGAGCGTTGGAGGTGCGCAGGGAGAACGCGAGGCTGGTCACGGCCCGCGTCGCGGTGGCCGCCTGCTGGGTCAGCGTCCCGCCGGGCGGGTTCTTCTCGGACCCGCCTCCGCTGCAGCCGGTGGCCACGGCGGACGCGAGCACGACGAGGCAGGCGGCCTTCGCTTGGAGAGATGACATGAAAGGAAACATAGCGCCGCGTCAATCAACGTCGGTCGTATTCCGACCGTGTTGGTCGGCCCTCGCCCGCTACGCCGTGGAGGGCGGTCTCTTCAGCGCCGTCGCGAGCGCCGTACGCCCATGACCTGGCGGCGCGGGACCTGACAGCGGATCTCGGCGGGTGCCGGCGCCCCCGGCCGGCATGAGCACGACCTCAGAGGTCCCGCGTCAGTGGCAACTCTTGAACGTGAAGAATGCACGTCCGGTGTCCACGGCGAGGATCGCCTGCCCGTAGAGGTGTGAGCCGACGACGAGGGCCGCACCCCGGTACTTCGTGGTCTTGGTGTGCCACAGGAGCCGCCCACCGGAATACTGATAGAACTGCACGTCGCCGTTCTTCGCGACTCGGACGAACGCGGACCGGCCGGTGAGGTGGCCCTTGGCCTGCCATGACCAGCAGATCTTCTTCTTGTAGTACAGGTTGATGTCGTAGTGCGTTCCGACGCAGAACTTGGCTGGTCTGGACGTGCTCGCGGCATCGACGATGCAGTGTCCCGCCGTGAGCTTCTTCCCATTCGGCAAGCGGTTGCTCGCCGCGCTGGCCGAGCCGGCGCCGATCAAGGTGGCCGAGGCTGTGATCGTGCAGATGGCCGTGATGCGAGCGGCCTGCGAACCGATTCCGGGAATACGTGCCATGGTGCAGCCTCCTCGGGCGTGAATTGGACCTCGTCGATGTCGCTGAAGCGGCACTCGACCATGGTCCGATCGCTATACTTTCTCTCTCTTGACCCTTTCTCTCGGGATCCGAATCTGGGCGGATATTAACTAAATCGCCGGGCGAATAGAAAGGGACTCAGGGCTCATTCCGTGGCCGTATAGATAGGTCCCGGGACTCTAGAATGCGCCAATGTCAACGTGTATGCTCCTGGGCTGTTTCGAGCCGAGGAGCCCGCGTGGTGACCGGACGGCCGAACTCGGCTTCGTAACGCCCCAGCGCGTGCGGCGGTGACGGGGATCTTGGACCGCGTCGGGCGAATCGCCCGCCATTCGAGCGATTCGTCCTTACACTCCCGACCGTGGAGAACCATGCCGAGGTTCTGGTCGTCGACGACGATCCCATGGTGGCCGAAGTGGTCACCGCGTACCTGACCCGCGCGGGCCTTCGGGTCCGCCGCGCCGCCGACGGGCCGTCGGCGGTCGCGTCGGCCGAGGCGCATCTCCCGGACCTCGTCGTCCTCGACCTGATGCTGCCCGGCCTCGACGGCTTCGAGGTCTACCGCCGCATCCGCGAACTCGGGCCGGTCCCGGTCATCATGCTGACCGCGCGCGGCACCGAGGGCGATCGGGTGCGCGGGCTCGAACTCGGGGCGGACGACTACGTGACCAAGCCGTTCAGCCCTCGGGAACTCGTCCTGCGGGCGCGGTCGGTGCTCCGCCGCGCGCATCCCGCCCCGCCGGAGGAGCAGGAGACGCCCCCCGTCCCCGAGATCCGGACCATCGGCGACCTCACTCTCGACGCCGCGGGCCGCCGCGCCGTCAAGGTCGGAGAAACGCTGACACTGACGAGCCGGGAGTTCGATCTGCTCGGCTTCTTCGCCGACCATCCCGGGCAGGTCTTCACCCGGACCGAGCTGCTGCAGCACGTCTGGGGCTGGGAGTTCGGCGACGAGTCGACCGTCACGGTCCACGTACGGCGGCTCCGCGAGAAGATCGAGGACGATCCGCACCATCCCCGCCTCATCGCCACGGTCTGGGGCGTCGGCTACCGCTTCGACGCCCCCGACGCCCTCGACACCCCCGACGCCGAGGACAACCCATGAGCGACGGCCTGCGCGTCATCCTGCTCGGTGGTGGCTCGGCCGCCGCGGTCGGGCTCGTGGGCATGGCGGTCATGCGGGCGGTGCGCGGCCGGTCCCTGCGGCTCGCGCTGTTCGTCCTGGTGGTCGCCAGCGTGCTGGCGATGATCACGGGCACGCTCGTCGCGGCCGAGGAGATGTTCATCTCCCCGGAGGACTTCGGCGTCGTGCTGACCGTCTGCGTCACCGCCGGGGTCGTCACCTCGGCCATGGCCCTGCTGCTGGCGCGCGCCATGGTCGCCGACAGTCGTACGCTGCGCCGCGCGGTGCGGGCCTTGGGGCACGGAGTCGCACCGGGTGCCGACGGGAGCCTCTCGACGGCGGAGATGGGCGAGCTGAGCAGGGAGCTCAGCCTCACCAGCCAGCGGCTGGCCCGGGCCCGGGAGCGCGAGCGCAGCCTCGAACGGTCCCGCCGGGAACTCGTCGCCTGGGTCTCGCACGACCTGCGGACGCCGCTGGCGGGGCTGCGGGCGATGGTGGAGGCGCTGGAGGACGGCGTGGCCCCGGAGCCGGCCCGCTATCACACGCAGATGCGCCTGGCCGTCGACCGCCTGTCCGGGATGGTCGACGACCTGTTCATGCTGTCGCGCATCCACGCCGGGGCGCTCGCCCTGTCCCTGGAGTGGGTCACCCTCGCCGACCTGGTCGATCAGGCGGTGGCCGGGACCAATCCGCTGGCCCGCGCGCAGGGCGTCCTGCTCGGCGCCGAGATCAGCGAGCCGGTCGTCGTACGGGCCGACGTCCGGGAACTCAATCGGGCCTTGACCAACCTGGTGGTCAACGCGATCCGGCACACGCCGTCCACCGGATCGGTGCTCGTCGAGGCGGGCCGGCTCGATCGCCATGCGGTGCTGGCGGTGTCCGACGCGTGCGGTGGCATCCCGCCGGACGACCTGGGCCGGGTCTTCGACGTCGCGTGGCGCGGGACCGCCGCGCGTACGCCGGAGCCGGACTCCGGTGCGGGCCTGGGCCTGGCGATCGTCCGTGGCATCGTCGAGGCGCACTCGGGCGCGGTGGAGGTCCGCAACACCCATAGCGGCTGCCGTTTCGAGGTCCGGATTCCGCTGTCCACCGCGCCGTACGGCGTGTGACGCCTCGGCTCACCCTAAGCGAGCGCCCTGGGCGTGTAGTGGTCGTCGAGCCATGCGCTCTGCAGGACCATCGACACCATTTCCGGATAACGTTCTGTGGTCTGCGGCACACGCGCTGGACCTGTCCGGGCCGCGGCGAACGACCGGACCAGCACCGTCCGGGTCGGTCAGTTCGGCGGCGCCGCCGAACTGACCGAGCCGATCCTCGAGGCGGACACGGCGCGGTATCCGTCCGTACGACTCACACTGGTCGACCTTCCACCCCACAAGGCCGAAACCGCCCTGCGCGAGGCGGTCGTCGATGTCGCTCTGCTGCGCCCGCCGATAGACACCGATTTCCTGATCGCGACCACGCTGTTCCAGGAACCGTTCCTCAACACTGAGCACGAGTGGATCCCGCGCAGCGGCACGCCCCGAACGGTCTTGAACGCACTGGTCCCCCACGTTCATCCCCGGGTCGGCGACGCACGTCCCGCGTGCGGTCCGCTCCCAGGCGGCGGGTTCCCTCGCGACCTGGTCGCACCGGTGCGGCCAACGGCGCACGGGGAGGCCCCGGACCATCTCTCCGGTGGAACGGGGGCCCCGCACGCCGGTACCAGACCGGGCATCCCAGATCGCTCACGGAGCGTACACATACGGTGACAGATATGTCAATGATGCCGCGCCACGTCCAGGATTTCTGGCTGTTCTCCGACCATCGCAACGGTGAAACGCCGCGCTTTCACGGTGAACTGGTGGAGACGGTCAGCGAGGCGCTGCACTTCACCCTGGTCACCCCGGACGCCTCCCTGGCGGTGGCGGCGTCGACCCAACGCGCGCTGAACATCGGCGGCCTGGTGTACCTCCCCATTCTCGGTGCGGAGCCGTGTGAGGTGGCCGCGGTCAGCCGCCGTGGCGATGACCGCGGCCTGGTCACGGACTTCCACCGGATCGCCCGCCAGGTTTGCACCGACCTGATCGACCTGGTGCCCGAGGCATCCCTGCCCGGCGCCATCTGACCGTTCCGTCACCGCGGAGATGACGGCGTCGCCCGCGCGGCGGCGAATTATTACGAGATTCGAACACGGGGCTCGATGGGCCCTGCGGGCACCGGCCGCTCCCTACATTCCTCAGCGGCACCACCGGTGCGTGAGCGCGGATTCTCACGGGGGCGACGACGCACCGAGGTCCAATCCAGGCGGCCCCTGCCGGGCCGCGTACGACGGACGAAGGAGCGACCCCGTGAAGACATCGACGAAGGTCACCGGCCTGGCACTGGCCGGTCTCACCACCGCCGGCGCGGCGATCGCCGTCATCGGGAACGGCTCGTCCACACCGGCGGCCCGCAACGTCAGCGAGAGCCGCCACTACACCGGCACGGCCTCCGGCGACGCCGCCCAGGCCGCGAGCCGGTCCTCCGATGCGGACCGGCATCGACAAAGACCCGCGACCGTGGCGATGGCCTCCCGCTACGCCGTCACCAACGTGCGGATGGGGCACTCCGTCGCGGTCCTACGGAAGATCGGGCATCGGTGGCGCGTCGTCGGCACTCTGCGCTCGACCGACCGCTGGGTCCTGGGGGTCACCGTCGCCGTCCGCCGCCCGACCACGCTGATCGCGGTCGTGGGACGTCACGCCTTCTCTCTCGTCGTCCCGCCGCGCACCGTCGTGGTCATCGCCGACAACGGCCGGATCGGCGTGGTCGGATGGCACTTCCTCAGAAAGGTCAGGGTGACGACGCCGACCCCGACGGCCTCCCCGACGACCGCGACCCCGACACCCACCCCATCCGGTTCGCAGTCTCCCGTCGCCGGTGGCCTGCAGAACCGAGTCTCCACGAAATGGTGACGCGCCGCCGAGCGTGACCTGAACGAGGTCATCGGACGACCGCCGCGGAACACGCCGCGCGCCCCCACCGTCTCCTGAGAGGACACCGAATGTCGTTCATGGAAAGGTCGAACTGGAAGGACCCGAACCACCCGCGGCGGCTCCGATTGTTCATCCCGCTCGCGGTGGCACTGGTCCTCGCGGCCGGCGCGGCCGTGGCCCTCACCACCAAGATGGGGCTCACCGCGTTCGGCGCCTCACCCGGGTGCCCGACCGCGAGCGGCACCGCGGCCGCGAGCGCCGCCCCGAGCGGGCGACCGCCCCGCACCGGCCCCGGCCGCCGCCGGCTCCCGCACAAGGGCGCCGAAGAGGTGAAGGTCGGAGCGACCCCCGCCGCCTCGCCCACCGGCGGCGCGACGGCGGACCCGGGCACCATGCCCGCCCTGGTGCAGCCCGCCCGCGGTGCCCGCGAGGCGTGTCGGGGAGTGCCCGAG